>CAYSJO010000150.1:0-6154 GCA_964431285.1 uncultured Planctomycetaceae bacterium | reverse complement strand
GCAGTGCCTTCATGATCTCGATTTCGTCTCGTCGGAAAATCAGGTTTTGACCATCCACTCCTCGAAGGACCACGACCTGCCCATCCTGATCTGCCAGGAATCCATTCACGACGCGACCGTCAGCGGTGACGATCAGGTAGTTCTCGAAACCCTCGCGGATCTCCAGGCTCGGATTAATGACATTGACGAGTATTCGCTCGACATTGTCTCTCTTGAATGACGTCAGGTCCGGCCCGATTTGGCCACCTTCCTTGAACAGACGGTGGCACTTTCCGCAATTCTCTCGGTAAGCAACCTTCCCTTTCTTCGGGTTGCCCGAACCCGAATTCAACAACATGAGCAGACGCTGCAACTCGCTGCGCATTTCTTCTGTCGAAGCGCCGGCAACCGTGCCCCAGTGCTTTTCGACAAGTTCCTGAATTTGGTCGTCCTGGTGTAGCAGAATCTTACGCAGCGCCGTTGGCGATACATCAGCCGGTTTCAGCTTTCCGGAGTCGACCGCTTCCAGCAGTTCAGCAGCCCACACACTGCGGCTGGCCAGAAGAGTCTCGGCCACAAGACGCGCTTCCGACGGAACACCGGTCAGTTTCTCGACAACCGCCTGACCGACCCGCAGGTCGTCAAAGGCCTGCAACGCAGTGAGTGCAGCCGAGACCAGCTCGGCATCCTTTTCACTTCCCACGACCTGCAGCAGAACGGGAATGAACTCCGAGCGTCGGATCTCTCCGAAGATTCGTACGAATTCAAGCCGCTCTTCCCGGCTGCCCTTTGCCTCGCTGACCGACTTCAGGGCCGTCTCCGTTGCCTCGGCATCGCCTTGTCGTAGTTGCAACGCCGTGGACCCGCCGCCTGATTCGGTGAGGGCCGTCACCAGTTCTTTGGGAATGTCAGCCAGGGAGCGGCCTTTGTAGGCATCCTCGAAGCCCTTCAGCAACAGGTCAGTTTCGACCTTGCCCGGCGCAGCTTTCAAGAGCTTCGCAGCTGCGATCAGTTCTTCACGAGAACCGGCCAGGGCATATCGCTTCATCAACCGTTCGATCAAATGCTGCTTTGTAATCGGACGTTGCCACGTCTGTTCGTCGGAAAACAGCTTTTCAAGAATCAGGCCTCGGCCAACACCCGTTGCTTTGGCTTCGATCGCCCACCACAACAACAGCGGCTGGTGAATGTCTCCCGCATCCTCGTCGTAAGTCAACAGGGCACGGATGATGGGCAGTGCATCCTCTGGCGGCAGTCGTCGAGCCGATGACGCGAGCTGTTTACGGACCACGATGTATGGTTCTTCGGCAGCCATCGCAGCCAGAGCCGCAGAGACAGAGCCTGAGACCGCATAGTGGTCGCACAACAACCGCACCGTCCAGGCTCGCACGAACGGATCGGCATGGCCGAGCAGTTCGATGCACAGCTTGTCGGTGAATCCACCACTGGCATGTAGAGCCCACAACGACTCGAGTGCGAACTGACCGCCGGCCTCTTTCGTCTGTTTGATCAGTGCCGGGACGAGCGACCGGTCAACACGATCACCCAGCACACGAACAATTGTCTGTCGGTGTTGTTTGTTGGAATGCTCCAGCAGTCCGATCAGGTCCTGACTTGAGTGCTCGGAGTAGTCGATCGCCCCCGGAGACACAAAGTCCTTTGGCATCAGGCGGTAGATGCGTCCGCTGGCACGATCAACCCGGCCGGCGTAGTGACTGCTGTGATCAATCCGCTGTTCGTACAGATCGGCCACGTAAATGCAGCCATCGGGACCGGCCTTGATATCGACGGGTCGAAACCACTGGTCGTTCGTTTTGACAACCCGACTGATGTCCTTCGTTTCAAACGATGACTGAAACGGTGTGAAGTCGCTCATGACAACCTGCCCCTGCAGCGGCTCGACTCCAAACAGTCGACCGCGGTATTCGTCCGGCAGCACGTTGCCTTCGTAGATGATGAAGTTGTGCGTGAAGCGAGGCACGCTGTGGTGTTTCATGTTCGCGAAGTAGCCGAAGGCATAGGGATTTGACAAAGACCCGTGTTTGCCAAACCCCTTCCGGTAGTAGCCTCCCTGTACGTAATGGAAGCCACGCGTGTTTCCGCCGTTGTGACCCGAATAAGCACGGCCCTTCTCATCGATCTCGACTCCGAAAGTGTTCCCGCCGCCCTCAGCAAAGACCTCGTAGCGCTTCAATTCAGGGTGATACCGCCAGATCAGTTGCCCCATCGAACGGACAGGCTTGTCCTTCGTGCCGTAGCGCTTCACATTGCCTGTGACAGTGCTGCCCTGTCCACCGTACAACCAGCCATCCGGTCCGAACCGCAGACTGTTGATCACCGAGTGCGAGTCTTCCAGACCGAAGCCTTCCAGCAGGACTTCCGGGTCGCCATCAGGTACGTCGTCGCCGTCTTCGTCCGGATAGAACAGCAGATACGGAGGGTTGGTCACGAACGCCCCGCCGCGTCCAACGGCAACCGACGTCGCAATATTCAACCCGTCAACGAACACCGTGTGCTTATCGAGCGATCCGTCACCGTTGGTGTCCTCGTGAATGCTGATTCGATCGCGACCTTTCGCACCGTGCGGCGGCGGTTCGGGCACTTTGTCGTAGACCGAGCGTAAATACACATCGCGGCTAAGCATCTTGACGCCCGCAACATCCGGGTACTGTCGATACTCCAGCACCCACAGTCGGCCTCGTTCATCCCAGGTCATGAACAGCGGCTGAGCAATGTCGGGTTCTCCCAGAACCAGTTCGAACTTCAGGTCGTCCGGCGTCTGGAAGTTCTGCTCGGCCTGCTTCGGAGTCAGCTTGTCGTTATCTCCCTTGCGGCGAGACACGTAAGTCTCAACGTCGTCAACCTGATCGACTTTGGCATACAGACCCACCTTCGATCCGTCTTCGGGCAATTTCGCGGGATCGACTCCGAAGCTCGACGGTTTGGCCTGAGCAAACTCCTGGTCGTCGCCAGGTTTGTATTGCCACTGACCGCTCATCCGGATCGCCTGTTTGGCACCCTCATTCAACAGAACCGGAGGAGCGACGTTGAAGTTGGGACGTGGGTCGTTCTGATGAACACGAATGGCGATCGTGTTGAACCCGCCGAAGCGGACCAGATCACCATCGACCGAATACCGCCCCTTCTCACCAAGTCCACTGCGAAACTGGGGCGGAAACGTGCCGGTTGCTCCGACGTTTGTCCCGTTGACATACGTGGCACGCGCATCGTCGAGAGATTCAACAAACAGCCTCAGCTTCGCGCCCTTCCAGTCGGCAGGCACGTGAAGCAGGCAGCGATACCACGAGTACCCGCCAATCGGAGCCAGCGCACCACTGGGCATCTTACGCCAGACATCCGGCACAGTGACGTTGTGGACGTTCGAGTCGGCCTGCTGCGTCTCAAGCTGCGAAACTGCCTCACTGGCGAGCACGGTGAGTGTGATGACGGCAATTACCGAACAACGACGGACTGCAGGCGACGAATAAAACATGGGCAGTATTCTCGGCTGAAACAGGAAAGCTGGATGCCGCCAGTGAATCGACCAGCGACCGCCAGGAACACCGGATCGTAGCGAGATCGCGACACGCGCAAAGGCGCACGAATCCCAGACCGCCGTGCGGGGCCGCTCCTCGCCGCCTGCGCACAGGAAGGCAATGTCTGAATCGATGAAGGGCGAGTTCGTCAACGAAGATCGTGAATCGAGGGGCAGACTGGCCTTCGAGCCAGGACGCAATGACCTCGTCGTAGTGGTCAGAGCCGTATATCCCAAGGTAGGTGACTCGGCCGTTCAGACGGGCGCAGGCTTGCCCGCTGGGCCTGTAAAGCAGGTAGGACCTCCCCGGAAGGGACCCTCTTCGAAACAATGCGCGCCGGTTTCCCGATGATGTTCAGTCGTCCCTGCGGAAGGATCAGGAATCGGTCGTAGGCACCACGCCACGTCGGTGCTTCCATTCCCGTTCCGGGTGTGTTGGTGCTGGTATAGAACGGCATCCGATGGCAGTCTCCGCAACGGTTGCTCCCGGCGTTCCGCCGGCGTCGTTGTCGACCGAAAACCAGATCGCAGTCGTCAATGTCTCGACGCCCAGGAGTTTGACCCGGAAACGAAAGGCAACCACGTTCGATGAGCCGATCGGAATTGCGTTCGCGAGCAATGAGAAGGACTACGTCGCGTCCAACAACAAGACCCAACTCTCGGTCATTACGAACCGCGATCGCAGAAACGCCGATTCCGTCAATTCGAATTGCAAGTGGTCGTTGTCCATATATTTCTTTATCCGGTGGGTTCGAGGAACCTGCCACATTTTTGTGAAAAAAGCGTCAGGCCGGGCTTTCCGATCACGAACGGATGTGCCCGGTGCCAAACCCGAATTTGCCAACAGAGGATACCAGACGTGACATCGTGTTAAACTGCATGCATGAATTGACCTGATCTCCGGAGAAAGCTGTCCACGACGATGTTTCTGTCTCGCCAAATACCGCACGTTTTGATTCTCATCCTCTGCTTCAGTTTGCGGGTTTGCGCCGAAGACGCACCGGATACGGGTGGTAACGCATCGAAGCAGAATGGCCCGCCACTGATCCTGGCCCATTACATGCCGTGGTACACCGCCAAGCCGTTCAGCGAAAAGTGGGGCTGGCACTGGACGATGAATCACTTCGATCCAGAGCAGGAGGTCGACGGCCAACGGCAGATCGCCTCAAAGTATCACCCGCTCATCGGGCCGTATGACTCGGGCGATCCTCATGTGTTGGAGTATCACTTGCTGCTGATGAAACTGGCGGGCGTCGATGGCGTCATTGTCGACTGGTACGGGCTGACAGACTACCGCGACTATGCCGTTCTGCATCGCAATACCCACCGCCTGCTGCAGCAATGCGAACGCCTGAAGATGAAGTTCGTCATCTGCTACGAAGATCAAACGATTCCGGCGCTCGTCGATGCCGAACGCATTGCAGCGGGCGACCGCGTTTCGCACGCTGTGAGCGAAATCGACTGGCTCGGCAAGTACTGGTTCAAATCTGGCAGCTACGTGAAACTCGATGGCAAGCCGGTGCTGCTGTCGTTTGGCCATTCTGGACTGACGCGCGAAGAATGGACGCAGTGTCTGTTGCGCCTGGAGTCTCCCGTTGTCTACTTTAGCCAGGACATCCGACGCGAGGGCGCGATTGGTGGTTTTGGCTGGCCAGCACCGAAAACAGGTATGGTGCAGGTTGATCGCTTCCTGGCAGCGTCGTCCAACTGGCCGTCGTCAATCCCGGCCGCGTTTCCGCGTTTTGATGACATCTACCGGGACGCTGGGGTTGGAGACGGTTACCCAAAGCTGCCTGATGACTCCGGCCGCACTTTTCAGTTGACGCTGAGAAAGGCGCTCAACTCCAACGCCCGCATCATGCAGATCGCAACCTGGAACGACTGGGGTGAAGGTACGCAAATCGAACCGAGCCGGGAGTTCGAATACCGCGACTTGGAGATCACCCAGTCGCTGCGACGCAAGTACGTTGACCCGCACTTCCCATTCCGATCGCAGGATTTGTGTATACCGTTGAATCTACTCAGGGAACGGAAAGCAGATGGTTCTCCAGTGAGACAGAAAGCTCTTGACGAGGTTTCTATTATCGTTGCCACCGGAAGTATCAAGCAGGCGAGATTGCGATTGGGTGACCGGTCAGCCCGTGATTGAATCCGACCTTACATCCCGGCGAATGATTGTCGCGTCCAAGGCACCAAGGTCTATTGCCTTCCGTCCTCGCTGCCGAGCCGCCTCACAGATCACCGCCGACCCGCAGCCGTTCCGACTCTTCGCCGAGCGACAGACTTCGGAGCATTTCCTGTGTCGTCCGGACCAGCGGCAGGACCAGCGAGACGTCGTTGTGCAGGATGAAGTTCAGCTCGCCATCGGCCAGGTGATGCATCAGCCGGGAGTGTGTTCTCTCCTGCTGGGCCTGGGCGAGTATCCGCTGGGCAGTCGGCACGAGCGATGTTGCCAGCAGCAGTTTCGGCACGTAACTGGCCGCGCCGGCGATGAGGGCTTTGGACGCAATTTCCTCGCTGCCAGCGGCAGTCATCAGGATCACCGGGAGTGCGGCCAGTCCTCGCGGATTCGCTCGACCAGGTCCAGACCCGTCAGTCCCGGCATCTGCAGATCCGTCAGAACAAGGTCCGGCTCGAGTT
>CAYSJO010000149.1:0-47706 GCA_964431285.1 uncultured Planctomycetaceae bacterium | reverse complement strand
CGTTCGAATGCTGTCTTTTTCCAGTTGGTGATGGATCGTTCGGTGACGTCGAGAGCCTCTGCGACTTTCGCATCGGTCCACCCAGGGACCTGTTCACTGCGATCGATCTTCAGCAAAGCCTTTGCGAGAGTCACTTTCCAAGCCGCGATCTTCAGTCGCCCCTTCTTTCCACGAGCAACCGCTTCGCCCTGATACAGCTCCTCTTCCGTGAGCGTGATGATGTACTTGCCCGCCATGTGATCATCCTTGATCAGGTACGGGACCACAGCCTACAGAAAATTGTGACATGACGGACCACTAGCGACGGGTTGCCGTCGTTACATCCAGTATGAACATAAGTTTACTTCTGCGACGTTCCCGATCACCCGGCCACGTTCGCATACTCGGCCAGCGCACGCGTGCTTCAAGCAGGAATGATCTGGAGTGTGTTGTTTTCGGAGGCCTTAGGCGTATTCGGTGGAGGCTCGTGTCGCGCGACCCGAGCGACCCAACTGGGAATGGAGACGCGGATCTCGTGGGATAGTGTCAGCCTTGCAGTTTTGTGGTTGTGAGCGTTGAATGAGCGGTTGCTGATATGTTGTATTGCTGCCATTGACCAGACAGCGGGAGACGTCGATGCGGGCCGAGTCTAGGGCACGGAGCGAAAGGCTTGTTCGCATGGCTCCCCTAAGCCGCCTTCTGATTGGCGGGGTCCCCCTATTCACCCTCCTCACGGCCCTGTCTCTGTATGTCCACAGCACCATCGCTCAGGACATCGCCGTTCCGGAAGCCAACGGCCTTCCGGAGATGCTCGAAGCGCACCCGGCTGAAGTCAGCGCGGCTGTGTTTACTCCCGACAGCCGGATTCTGGGGACAGCCAGTTACGACGGTACGCTCAAACTGTGGGACGCACGCACGGGCAAGGCAATTCGCACGCTGGCCGGACATCAGAATCTTGTGATGAGTCTCGGCGTCAGCCCGGATGGCAACACGATGGCCACCGGCGCGAACGACAACACGATTAAGTTGTGGGACGTGCCCGCGGACGGACCCAATTCAAGCTGGCCCGGCCACGCGGCGGCGATCAACGATATCGCAGTCCGACCCGATGGGCTGTTCGCCGTGTCGGTCGGCGACGACAAGGTGGTGCACGTCTGGGATCGCACGTCCGGAAAATTGCTGCAGTCGCTGGAAGGGCACGCGGCGGAAATCGTTCGTGCGGCTTTTCGCGTCGACGGCAATCAATGGGCCAGCGGGGACAGTTCAGGCGTTGTGACACTGTGGACCCCTGGCAAGTATCTTGATGAAGATCCGACGGTTGGCCGACCGATTTACGCGCATCCAGGCGCCGTCAGCGGAATCTCATTTGCAACGAATAACCAGACGGTCTTGACATCGGGCCATGACGGAACCGTCAAGCAGTGGCAGCTCAACGTGCCACCGCATCGAGTCCTCGCGGCCGCTGCCGAGCCCGCCGCTGCTGCGGACGCAGAAGAAGCAGTCGAAACCGCTCCGTTTGTGCCAGGCCAGGTTGTTGCTGTTACCAGCAACAGTGCGTCGTTTGTCTCCGGTGGACCTGATGGCCTCGTGCGAGTTTTCAATGCGGCCAACGGTGAAGCGCGGGAACTGACCGACCAGCCGGGCCCGGTTCGCAGTCTGGCCATCAGCCCGAACGTGGCACTTGTTGCCACGGGAAGCGAAACGGGAGCTGTCAAGCTCTGGAACCTGGGGGATGGCGCCGATCGACTGCGACTGCTGGGTCACGACGGCCCGGTACGTGGCGTCGCGTTTCATTCCGACAACGTGCGTCTGGCATCGACCGGCGAGGACGGCACGATCCGGTTCTGGAAGCTGCCGACCGCGCCGCAGCTGATGGCCGGACACACAGCCCCGGTCGAGACACTGGCCCTTGCCCCGAACGGGCAGTTTGTTGTGACCGTGGGTCGCGACAACTCCGTCCGATTGTGGAACGGCACAAGTGGTGCGGCAGTGGCAACTGGCACGGGTCACCTGAGTCCAGTCAGTGCGGCCGCGTTTCGGACTGATGCGGCGCAGTTCGCGACTGGCGACGAAGCAGGAATCGTCCGTTTCTGGAACGGAACGAATGCAACGGCAACCGGAGTCCTGGGAGCCCATACGGCGCCGGTCACAGGCATCGCGTGGCATCCGGCCGGCGAGCGGTTTGTCACAACGGCCACCGACGGAACGGCTCGGCTGTGGCGTTTCCCGCTGACTCCGCCACGGACACTGACCGGTCACACGGAACTCGTGAATGCGGTGGCGCTCTCGTCTGACGGGAAACTTGCTGCGTCCGCATCGGCAGACCAGACCGTGCGGCTGTACGACCTGGCCGCGGGCAACGAGCTGCGTCAGCTCGTGACGCAGTCTGGCATCATGACAGCACTCGATTTCTCGCCGGACAACGCGACTGTCGCAGCTGCGAGTGCGACCGGTTCGATCCTGTTCCGCAAGACGGAGGATGCGGCCGATCAGCTCTACGTGGCCGGACATGATGGACCGATCAACGCGATCGATTTTCGTGCGGACGGGCAGCGGATCGCTTCGGCTGGACAGGATGGAACGATTCGCGTCTGGTCATTTCCACAGCCCGCAGCACAGCTCGCCGGACACACAATGCCGGTCCAGGCCGCTGCTGCGACTGCAGATGGAAAGCTGATTGCAACGGCATCAGCCGACAAACTGATTCGGCTCTGGGCTCCGGCGGGTGGCGAATCAACAGCCACGCTGACCGGCCACGAAGAGCCCGTGCATTCGATCGCCTTCCGACCGGATGGGGCAGAAGCCGCTTCGGGAGATGCCCTGGGAGTTGTTCGCTTCTGGGATGTTGCAGAAGCCGAACCTGGCATGATCGCGGGCGCTCATGATGGGCCGGTTCGAACCGTGGCGTACCACCCGACGGCTCCGCAACTCCTGACGGGCAGCGACGACGGCACGATTAAGTTGTGGCAGCTTCCGTTAACCCCGCCAACTCTGCTGGCCGGGCACACCGAAGCCGTGGAGGCGGTCCGAGTCTCTCGCGATGGCAAGCTGATCGTCACGGGCGGAGCCGACGGACAGGTCCGCGTCGTCAAACCCGGCACAGACGAAGAACCCGCCGTGCTGCCTGAGCAACCCGGTCCGGTGACGGCACTCGCCTTCAACGGCGACGACAAAGTTATTGTGTCCGGCAGTAAGACCGGTTTCGTCAAAGCGTGGCAAGTCGCCGACAGCACGACAGCATTTCAGTTTCAAGGTCACACCGGCGGCGTGACTGGGATCGCAGTCCAGCCGCTCGCGGACGACGTCACAGATTCACCGCTGATCGCGACGACGGGTGAAGACGGCACACTTCGCATCTGGTCTATGGCAGCTGCGCCCGACCCGCTGGAATCGATCACTCAAGAGATCACGAATGTGGTCACGTCCCGCGACGGCAAGCTGCTCGCCACGAGCGGCCTGTTGAATGACCGCCCGGCCATTTCCATTCGCAACCTGGAGACGAACTCGCACGTCACCACTCTGCTGGGGCATGCTGGTCCCGTCCGAGCCATGCAGTTCAGCGCCGATGGCACAAAACTGGCAACCGGGTCCGACGACGGCACAGCCCGTGTCTGGGACCTGACCGATATGAAGTTCCCCGAATTGAGTCGGTACACTGGCCACAAAGCGGCCGTCACAGCTGTCACGATCAGCATCGACGGTGCACTGGCTGTCTCCGGCGCGGCCAACAACTCGGTGAAAGTCTGGAGCACGGCCGACGGAGCCGAAACTCAGAATCTGGCCGGTCATACGGCACCGATCGTCGCTATGGCCATGCTGCCTGATGGAACGGCTGTCTCAGCTGGCGACACCAGCGTGCGGTTCTGGAACGTTGCCAACGGACAGCAAACGCGAACCTTCGCGGCACCGGCAGCCGTCACTGGAATGACCCTCAGTCCCGACGGTGCACAGCTTATTGTCGGTTCGGCTAACAACTCGTTGACAGCACACAATCCAGCCAACGGCCAGCCGTTGTTTCAGTTGCCAGGCCATCTAACTCCCGTCCGATCCATTGCGTTCAGCGGAGACGGCAAACGCATTGCCAGTCGTTCGGCTGATGGCGAGTACCGCGTGTGGGAATCGACCGGTCGCCTGCGCGAAGCCCGCGTCGCTGAGAGCGGCCCGACAGCACTGGCCGAAGGGGAAGAACCAGCGGAAACCGTGTTCCACGCCGTTGCCTTCGACTTCGCGCCCGACTCGCTACTACTGAGTGATCCTGGCAAGTTGACCGGCCGCCTCACCCTTTCATTGCGACATCTCGTTGCGCCCGCCGAGACGCCGCTAAACAGCGTGGCTTTTCTGCCCGACGGCAAAGGCATCCTGACGGCTGGAGCCGACAAAATCGTCCGGCTGTGGAATCCCGCAGACGGCGCTGAAGTTCGACCGTTTCCAGGACACACGGGGGCCGTGACTTCGGTCGCGGTAACGCACGATGGAATGAAGGTCGTGGCGGGCTCCGCCGACAAGACCGTTCGTATCTGGAAAACAGAAGATGCGGCCGTGGTGGCCACGCTGACGCAAACATCTGCTGTTCGGGCACTGGCCCTCAGCGCGAACGGTTCCCGTCTGGCAGTGACGGGTGACGACGCGCTCGTTCGAATCTGGGACATGGCCACAGGCCAGTCACTGCAGCGATTCGCTGGACACGAAGGTGTGGTCGGAGCCGTGTCGTTCACGAACGACGCGGCGAGCTTCGTCACAGGTGGTGGCGACAAATCGGCAAACGTCTGGACCATCGCAGCTCAACGTGTGGTGGTCGGCGGTGAAGGACCAGTGAAACAGACGGCGTTCGTCGGCGATGGAAGCCGCTTCGCAGCAGTCGTTGGGAACGCAGCACTTGTGCGTGTCTGGAATCAGGCGGACGACGAAGTCACCGACCTGACCGCTGGCGAAATGCCATTGAGTGGCCTGGCCGTCCATCCCGACGGTTCACTCATTGCCGCCGGCAGTGCCGACAAGAAGTTCTATCAGTGGATGCTGGCCGACGGAGAACAGGCCACGGCCATCGAAACTCCTGCTGCCGTCGAGCGGCTTGCGTTCGCGCGCAGCGTGACTTTGCCGGCCGCTGAAGAGCCCGTCTATCAACTGCTGGTCGGCGGAACGGACAACGTCGTTCGGGTGTTTGAATCGGGCAGCAACCGGCGGCTGGAAGAGTTCACGAGTGCCGTGCCGGTCAAAGTCCTGACACCCGTGGCCAACAGTCGCAAAGTCGTAGCTTTGGGAGCGGAGAACGCTGCAGCCATTCACGAGCGTTCGTTGCTGCAGATTGTCGATGCTCATGCTGACGGCGTCAGTGGTATTGCTCATTCACTCGATGGCAAGCAGTTGTTCTCCGGAGGCGCCGACGGCCTCGTCCGTATCTGGAATACAGAGACTGCCGTTCAGAGCCGAACGCTGGCTGCGACAACTCCAGTGCCGGCCGCCGAGGAAGCGACAGAAGAAGAAGGGGACACTGAACCAGCGAAGCCGACAGTGACGAGCGTCGCAGTTTCGACTGATGGAAAGCGATTGATTTCCAGCACGAACCAGAACAAAGTCCAAATCTGGGATCTGGCTGCGGAAGGTGACGCAGCGACAAAACCGGTCGCTGTGTTTGAGCATGCGACTCCGGTCAAGTCGGCACGACCAAGTGTGGACGGCAGCCGACTGGCAACACTGGCAACTGACAACGTCGCGCGTGTTTTTGACGTCGCGACAGGCCGTGAACTCGAACGCTTCGAGAGCGGACTCCCAGCCGAACAACCGTTGCTCGATCTGGCTTTCGCGCCAGACCAGGAGACTCTGCTGGCATCGGGAACGGACAAACTTGTCCATGTCTGGCGAGTGTCGGCATTGCGATCGATTGAGGCTCACGAAGGTCCGAGTACGGCAGTCGCATTCGTTGGTGAAGGAGCCAGCTTTGCCACGACGGGCAAGGACGCGACTGTGCGGTTGTGGCCTCTTGAAGCAGACGACGCAATGCCCGCACTGGAATTGAAAGGCGGAGAAGGTGCCCTTTCGAGTCTGGTTGCCAATGCGGACAGTAGTCTGCTGACTGCGGCCGGAGCCGATCAGAAGCTCTACACCTGGAAGCTGGAAGACGGCTCGCTGGTTTCCGCTGTGGAAACGCCCGCCGCCGTCACGGGTCTGTCGCTGGCCGGGGAACCATTGAAGCTGGCCGTCGCGGGGCTCGATCGCAGCATACGTGTTTATGCGCCGGAAGACGGACGGCTGCTGGAAGAAGTCCGCGTGCCGTTGCCGGAACCGCCGGCTGACACAGAAGAGGCCGAAGCAGAGGACGATCCCCCACCGCCGGCACTGCGTGTCGCTCTGACCGCTGATGGCGGACGAGTTTTCGTGAATGCGGCCAATGAGGGACGCATCTACCCGCTGTCTCTGCTTCAACTGGTCACCGGACATGCGGGTGCGGTGGCGCACGGAACGTTCACGCCCGATGGAACAAAATTCGTAACAGGCGGCGTCGACAAGACGCTGCGGCTCTGGCAGGTTGAGGACTGGGCTCAATTGCGAGCGTGGGCCGGACACGATGCGGCTATCTCCAGTGTCGCGGTCACGGCCGACAACAAAACGATTATTTCGGGTTCGCTCGATCAGACCGTTCGTCTGTGGCCGGTCGACCTGCCGGACGAGGCTGCGGCAGCCGAAGCTGTCGACGGTGAGGTCATCAAGCTTGATCCGCTGGGCGTGTACGCTCACCCGGCTGCAGTTCGCTCGGTGCAGCCGTCAGCCAATGGCACGCGGATCGCTGCGGCAACTGATGATGGCTTTGTCCGTGTTTGGGATTTGGCGACTGGTCGGGAACTGGAACGCTTCGGTGGACACGCCGGTTCGGTCTCAGGTGTTGCTTTTGTGCCTGATAATCTGCGAGTCGTGTCCGGCGGAGCTGATGCCTCAGTCCGCGAGTGGCGAATCTCTGCGACGCGCATCATTGCGGCTCACGAAGCACCGATCACCGGGCTTTCCTGGCTGGCTAACGGGGCTCAATTCGCCTCGGCCGGCGAAGACGGCTTCGTCCGGTTGTGGGATACCAATCTGAATCTGGTCCGCACCTTTGGATTGCCAGAACACCAGGTGGCGCCAGAAGCGGACGCAGCCGCAGAGGCAGCGGAGGATGAACCGGAAGGGCCGTTTTCCGCGGGTGCACTGACATCACTCACCGTGCGTCGCGATCTGCAGCAACTGACAGCAGCCGTGACGGTCGGTGAAGGTGAAACAGCCAGGGGCAAGCTACTGGTGTGGAATCTGGCAAACGCCGAACTGCTGCAGACCATTCCGCTGCCAACGCCAACCCAGCGTATCGACTACAGCGCCGACAATCTGAAGCTGCTTGTCGGCGGGACAGACAAGACCGTTCGAGTCTATGGAACTGCTGAGGGTGACCTTCAACAGGAAGTGCCGTCCGCAGAGAACGTGCGTGTCGCCATTTTCTCACCTGACAGCCGCAATCTGCTGCTGGGTGGTGATGAGCAAACTCTGCATTCATGGCGATACGTCTCGCCCACGGCCGTGCGGACACTGACCGGTCACGGTGGCGGTGTGTACGCGGTGAAGTACACGCCCGACGGTGCCCGGATCGCGTCGTGCAGCGTGGACGGAACGATTCGTTTGTGGAATGCGGTCACCGGTCAGCAACTGGTATCGCTGTCTGGACACGCGGGAGCCGTGACGTCACTCGACATCAGCCCTGACGGAGCACTGATCGTCTCGGGCGGGATTGATTCGACCGTACGACTGTGGGACGCGACAGGCGGCCGACAACTCAAGACGCTTGCCGCCACAGAGGGAGCCGTCTATTCCGTGTCATTCAATGCCGACGGAAAACTGATTGCGGCAGGCGGAGCGGACAAGCGAGTTTACGTCTTCAATGCCGAGACGGGAGCGACCCAGGCGACGATCGAAAAACACGAAGATCATATCTACCAGGTGCGATTCAGCCCGCAAAGCAACCGCCTGATCTCGCTTGGTTACAGCGGCAAACTTTTTGTGTGGAATCCAACCGGTGGTGAACCGTTATTCGAATCCGACGTGTGCCGAGTGGCTCAATCAGCGTGCTATGCTCCCAACGCTGCAAAGGTCGCAGTGGCCAGTGGTGACGGGCAGGTCCATTTCGTGGCTGTGCCGGAAGCGATGCGTTGATTGAGCTGATGTCACAACTGGGAGTCTGACTCTACGACTTTCGAATTGAAAACGCCTGTCTCGCGGAGCGAGTCGGCTACTGGCGGCCTCGCCGCACCGATTAACCGGTAACAAACTACGCTACCAGGAGGTCTTCGCAATGAACCGATGGTCGACCTTGTTCACTGTCGCGGTTGCTTTGACCGCGTCTTTCCAGACGCGCACAGCCCATTCTCAGAGTGACACGCCCGGGCTCGGACCAGCCGGCAACCTTCAGGCCATCGTGTTTGAGGAAACGGTCGATCCCGTCATGCACGGACGGGACAGTCGACGGCAATTGCTTGTCACCGGTCAATACGCCAGTGGCCAGTTCCGTGACCTGTCGAAGCAGGTCGCGTACACGGTGGCGCCGGCCGGCGTTCTGACTGTTGACGGCGACGGGTTCGTGACACCGGCCGCCGACGGGACGGCGACGATTACCGCAACCGCTCAGTCTGGCCAGACGGTCACGCTGGATGTGACCGTCGATCAGTTCGGGCAGGAAAAGCTCATCAACTTCACAAACCAGATTGTGCCGATCTTCACGAAGCTTGGCTGCAACACCGGCTCCTGCCACGGCAAGTCCGGCGGCCAGAATGGATTTCGTTTGTCGCTTCTGGGTTTCTATCCGGCAGAAGACTACGAGTATCTGGTCAAGGAGAATCAGGGCCGGCGAATCTTCCCCTCGTCGCCTGAGTACAGCCTGCTGCTGACCAAACCAGCCAACGTGCTCGCTCACGGAGGTGGCAAGCGGATTGAGCTGGATTCGTTTGAAGCGCAATTGCTGACGCGCTGGATTCAGCAGGGAATGCCCTTCGGCAGCGAAGAAGACCCCGTCGTTGAGAAGATCGAGGTCTTTCCGAAGTCACGGAAGATGAACCGCGGATCGGATCAGCAGATCTCGGTGGTGGCGCATTACAGCGATGGTTCGAAGGCCGACGTCACACGAATGGTCAAGTTCGAATCGAACGACTCCGAGCTGGCGGAAATCACGGAGCAGGGAGTCGTACGGACTCTCGATGTGTCGGGCGAGGTCGCAATCATGGTCCGCTTTCAGGACCACGTGACTGTCTTCCGCTCGATTATTCCGATGGGATTACCCGTCACGCCACCAGCCACAAAGAACTACATCGACCAGCATGTCTTTGCACGGTTGCAGGATTTGGGCATTCCTCCTTCGGGCGTATGCGATGACAGCACGTTTATTCGTCGCGTGACCGTGGATATCGCAGGCCGACTGCCAGCGTCGGCCGAAGCCTCTGCGTTTCTGGCCAGCACGGCTGCCAACAAACGGGATGTGCTGGTCGACCGTCTGCTGGCCTCGGGCGACTACGCGGACCTGTTCGCGAACAAATGGGTGTCCATCCTGCGAAATCAGCAGAATGGTCAAAGTGGCCGGGACGTCACGACTGCGTTTCACAAATTCGTCCGGGATGCGATGGCTGCTAACACTCCCTATGACCAGTTTGTACGGACGATTCTGACCGCCAGCGGCGATGCGCGGACCGTTCCCGCAGCCAACTGGTTCGCTCAGGTTCGCACGCCGATTACACAGGCGGAAGACGTCGCGCAGCTCTTCCTGGGCATGCGATTGCAGTGTGCTCATTGCCACCATCATCCATTCGAAAAATGGACTCAGGACGACTACTTCGGCCTGACGGCGTTCTTCACACGCATGAATCGTACGCAGGTCAATGTCAACAACATGCAGCAGAACCAGCGGCGCATGACGATCGCGTTTGAACCGGGCGTGGCTCAGTCACCGAATCCGCGGACGAAGCAGAATGTCAAACCGACGCCGCTGGAAGGTGAAGCGCTGGAACTGGCCGATGATCAGGATCCGAGGGTCGCTCTCGCCAGTTGGATGACCAACCCGGAAAACCCATTCTTCGCCCGTACTCTGGTCAACCGCTACTGGAAGCACTTCTTCGGCCGCGGCATCGTTGAGCCTGAGGACGACATGCGGGTGACTAATCCGCCGTCGAACCCGGCACTCCTCGACGCACTTGAAGCCAGCTTCAAGCAAGGTCGCTTCAACCTGAAAGGTCTTGTCCGCACGATCTGTCTGTCGACGACCTACCAGCTGGATTCAGTCCCCAACGAATACAATGCTGACGATCGTCAGAACTTCTCGCGTTATTACGCTCGTCGATTGCAGGCCGAAGTGTTGCTGGACTCGATCGATCAGGTCACCAGTACGAGCACCAAGTTCAAGGACCTTCCGGAAGGCACACGGGCTGTGCAGCTTCCCGACAACTCGTTCGATACCTACTTCCTGACTGTGTTTGGAAAACCGAAAGCGGCGACCGCGTGTGAATGCGAGCGATCTGATGACGCAAACCTTGCCCAGGCTCTGCACCTGCTGAATTCTCCCGAAGTCCAGGCCAAACTGGTGGCCAAGGGCGGGCGCGTGGAGACACTGGCCGCTGATGAGGCGCGTGACCACCAGGCACGAGTTACCGAGCTGTATCAGACTGTCTTTGCGCGTCCACCACGTGAAGACGAAATGGCGCTCGTGATGCGACACATGGAGAATGCAGAGGATCCCAAACAGGGATACGAGGACCTGATGTGGGCTCTCGTGAATACCAAGGAGTTCCTGTTTAACCACTAATGGTCCGTGACAGTTAAGAATCAGAGTTGTGTGCCACTGGCTCTGCCAGTGCAACTTGGGTGGCTGGATGATTTCTGTCGCACTGGCAGCGCCAGTGGCACACAAAACTCAAGCTGTCACAAAACACTAAAGCAAATTCAACCTTCCCTTTCTCGGGTCCTGGTTCTGGCGGGTTCTGTCACTCAATGCCCGACGCTGGAGCGTTCGGCTCACTCACACGACGTAAGCAGGTGTCGCGATGAAACGGATTCATTCAGCCAATCTTGCGGGACTGCTCCTGATGGCACTGTTGTCGACGGCCAATACGGCCGTGGCTCAGACCCCCATCCCGATCGCGAAAATCAATCGCTCAGACATCATCGATTTCGAGCGTGAGATTCTGCCGATTTTTCGCCGAAGCTGTCTGGCCTGTCACAGGCCCAGTGACGCGAATGGGTCACTGATTCTCGAAACGCCCGCGACGATTCTGAAGGGCGGCGACAATGGTCCGGCAGTTGTGGCGAAGAATGGCGTCGCCAGTCTGTTGCTCAAAGTCGCGGCTCATCAGATGGAACCGTTGATGCCGCCGCCTGACAACGATGTCGGGGCCAAGGCGCTGACGACTCAGCAACTGGGTCTGATCAAAGCCTGGATTGATCAGGGAGCGACGGGCACAGTTCAGGGAGTGATTTCCCCGAAGAGCTGGCGACCGCTGCCTCGTGGCGTGAATCCGATTTACGCCACGACAGTTTCGCGGGATGGACAATTTGCAGCGGCCGGTCGTGCGAATCAAATCTATATCTACCACGTCCCGACCGGTCAGCTGGTCACGAAGTTGAGTGACCCGGCTCTGGTCGAAGCGTCGAATGATCCTCGACCGGGAATCGCGCATCGCGATCTTGTGCAGGCGCTCGCGTTCAATCGAGCTGGTGACATGCTGGCATCCGGCGGATTCCGTACGATCAAGTTGTGGCGGCGTCCCAGTGACGTGCGGCGTCTGGAACTGACCACACCGGAAGCTGTGACGGCGGTCGCAGCCAGTCCGGACGGAACGTTCCTGGCAACGGCATCGGCGGACAACGTCGTGCGGCTGTGGGATCGGGAGACCGGAGAGGCCAGTCTGACACTGGAAGGCCATGCTGCGGCTGTGACCGCTCTGCTGTTCCTGCCGGATGGCGAACGTGTGGCCTCGGCCTCGGCGGACAAGACCATTCGATTCTGGAATCTCGCTGATGGGAGTCCCGCCGGGCGACTGGATACGTCCAGCGAAATCAGCGACCTGACTCTGCTCGCCGGTGGGACGCGCATGGCGTCGGCTCACGCCGACAACTTTGCCCGTTACTGGGTCGTTCCGCCGGGTCCGGCTGAGATCCTGACCGAAGTCACCGAAGAGACGACGGTTGTTGCTGTCAGTCCAGATCGACAATTCATCGCCACTGCTAACGCGGCTGGTCTTATTCGTGTTGTCGACATTGACTGTGGCCAGCTTCTGGATGTGTCGTGGAAGGCTCACGAAGGAGCGGTCGCCGCACTGTCCTTCAGTGCTGCGGACGGGCGACTTGCCAGTGCTGGTGTCGATGGAGTCGTGCGCATCTGGAACATCGAGTCTGGTGAACCTGTCATGTTGGGGCCGGCCATCGAACCAGTCGCCGTTGCTGCCGCTGACCCCGATGCGGACCTGGTTGAGTTGACGCTCAAGACCGGACTGCGTGGAACACTGGGCCAGGTTACGGCGGTGTCACTGCGAGCAGACGGTAAGGAGATCACCGCCGGAATGGCGGACGGTGCACTCACTGTCTGGAATCTGGAATCGGCGCTGCCGCGAGCTCTCGTTGCTCTTCCCGGAGACAAGCCTGAACCCGCAGCGGCTGAAGCAGCCGACGAAGAGACTCCGCCGCCACCGCCACTCAGTCCTAACGGAACGGCTGCGACGGTTGCCGCCGTCAGCCCTGATGGCAAGTTGCTGGCGGTTTCCGGAACGGTCGACGAACGGCGTGCCATTCTCGTTCGTGATCTGGCAACGGGTGAATTGAAGTTTTCTCTGACCGGACATTTCGATGCGATTACGTCGCTCGTGTTCGCCGCGGACAACCGGCGTCTTCTGTCGGGTTCCGTCGACAAAACGGCGCGGGTCTGGGATTTGGCGGACATGAAGTTTCCCGAGGTGTTTTCCTTTGGTGGACATGCCGCAGCCGTGACAGGTGTCACATTCAATTCCAACGCGACCCAGGCCGCGACGTGCGCCGCTGACAATACCGTTCACCTTTGGAATACATTGACCGGCGAAGTTCTGCAGTCGTTTGAGGGCCACACGGCAGCCGTTGTCGGTGTTGCGATGACGCCCAACAACGCACAGGTCATCACGGCTTCGGCCGACAAGACGATCCGCATCTGGACGGCGGCCGATGGCAAAGTCGCCCGAACGATCACCGCGCCTGCTGAGATCGCACGACTGGCAGTCAGCCGCAACGGGGCACGCATCGGTGTTTCGCAGCCGGACAATACCGTGCTGGTCTACAGCCCGGCTGACGGAGAACTCCTGCAAACACTGGCCGGCCACGAAGGCGCGGTGACTGCTCTGTCGTTTTCAATCGACGGAACGCGACTCGTGTCTGCTGATGCGAACCGCGCCATCATCTGGGAATCGGCCAGCGGACGATTGCTCGAGATACTGCCAGTCGAACAGGGCATCAGCACGGCGGTGTATGGATTCACGCCCGGGGAAGTTGTCCTGGCCAGGGTTGATACGGGAATCGATCTCCACACATTGCGGTTTAAGGTCGCACTGGGTGACATTGCACAGACGGTGACTCGTACGACCTACCTGGCGGACGGGTCAGTTTATGCGTCGAGTCTGGATGGCAGCGTGCGGCGATTCACGCCGACCAACGGAAACCGGACATTCATCGCGGCGCATGGCGCGCCCGTCCATGATTTCGCGCTCAGTCCGAACGGCCAGTTGCTGGCCAGCGCCGGCGAAGACATGACGGTCAAGTTGTGGACCGCGACCAACGGGGCAGCTCAACCGAATCCCGCACTCACCGGCTTCACAGGTCCAGTCAAAGGTGTGGCGTTTTCACCGGACAGCTCTCGCCTTGTGGCCAGCGGTGCGGTTGCGAATGAAGTCCATGTGTTTCACGTGGCGAGCCGGACTCTCGAACAGACTTTCACGGAACACACAGGAGCGGTCACCAGCCTGGCGTGTGCGGGCCAGGGCCTGCCGATGGTCATCTCGGCTGCGGCAGACCAAAGCGTCCGGCAGTGGCCGCTCCTGCAACGTCGACGTATCGCCGGGCATACGATGCCTTTGACCTCCATCGCCGCGATGACGGGACCATTGCCACAGGTGGTCACTGGCAGCCTGGATGGCACGGTCAGGCACTGGAATCTGAGGACCGGCGCCGCGATCCGAAACATGAACCACGGTGCGCCCGTGACTGACGTTGCTGTCCGACCGGATGGAGTCCGATTCGCATCGGCGGCGGAAAACAACACCGCGCGCTTGTGGAACGCGGCGAACGGAGCATCGGTAGCAGTCCTCAAAGGTGATGTGCGTGCGCTTAACAAGCTGGCTCGTGATGAGCAGGAGCTTTCACTGGTCACTGCGAAAGTGACGTCCACGGAAGCGGCTTTGAAGGCGGCGCAGGATTTGGTTCCGGTTCAGGCGGCCACAGCAAAAACGGCCGCCGACGCGCTGACTGCTGCGAACACAGCTGTGACTCAGGCCGACACTGTGTTCAAGACGGCCGCCACGGCAAAGGCCGCGGCCGAACTGAAAGCCGTTCAGACGGCAGCGACCGCACAGGCGGCGACGCTGAAGAAACTCGCAGCCGACAAAGTTTCGGCGAAGGCCAAAGCGGATGCGGCGCGGGCTGTTGACAAGGCGACGCGAGCAAAGGCTGCGGCCGCGGCCGCGGCCGAGAACAAAGTGCTGGCGGAAGCCGCAACCGCGGCGGAAGCCGCCTCAGTTGCCGCGGCCACGAAAGCGAAGACGGCCGCGGATGCCGCGACCGCCGCTGACACGGCCGCAAAGGCGGCGGCCACGGCTGCCACGGCGGCTGCCACCGCCGCCGTGGCAACTGGTAAACCCTACACGGACGCCTTGACCGCACTGCGGGCCGCAAAGGCGGTTCAGAATACCGCGTCACAGGCGTCAGCCCTGGCCGCGTCCGAGGCAAAAAAGGCTGCGGACGCCGTTCCCATTGTTCAGGCGGAACTGAAAGCGGCACAGGACCGCACGGTCGTTCTGACCGCTGTCGTAGAGGCGTCGAAGAAGGCTGTCGCGGATGCGGAGAAGCCAATGCGTTCGGTGGCGTTTTCTCCAGACACTCGATTGCTGGCAACGGGCGGCGATTACATGGCTGTCCACACGTGGTCAGCAGAAACGGGCCAGGCAATGGCCAGTTTCAAAGCACATACCGGCACAGTTGGAGCTGTGACGTTCGCTGGCGATTCTGAGCTGGTATCGGGATCGGCTGACAAAGGCGCGTTCGTGTGGAGCGCGGAACCGGTTTGGGTTCTGGACCGCACGATCGGTTCGATTGAAGACGCCACTATCCTGGTTGACCGAGTGATGGCTCTTGATTTCAACACGGATGGTTCATTGGTGGTGGCTGGCGGTGGCGTTCCCTCGCGCAGTGGCGAGGTCAAGGTCTTCAATACGGCGGACGGAGCCCTCGTTCGAGCATTAACCGAACCGCACACCGACGGCGTGCTGGGCGTCGCGTTCTCACCAGACGGATCCCGAATCGCGACATGCGGAGCAGACAAATATGTCAAAGTCTTTGATACGGAGACAGGAGCGATCGTGCGACCATTCGAAGGCCACACGGACTATGTGCTCAACGTGAGCTGGCGGGGTGACAGTCGTGCGCTCGCAAGCTGCGGGTCTGATAACTCCATCCGCGTATGGAATGTCGACACGGGCGAATTGTCCCGCACGATTCTGGGTTTCGAAAAACAGGTCACCGATGTTCGGTTTATCGGCGACACAAACAACACGATTTCCAGTTCCGGTGACAAATCAGTCCGCAGGCACCGCACGGACAATGGTCAGAACGTCCGGACGTTCGCCGGAGGCACGGATTTCATGTACTGCGTCGATTCGACGCCGGACAGTCGGTACGTCATTGCAGGTGGATTCGACAGCGTACTGCGGATCTGGAACGGAGCCAACGGAACGGTTCTACACGAACTGGCACCAGAGTTACCGCCAGGCGAGACCGTTGCGGCGGACGGACAGTAAGATGCGGATTCGTTCCAGCGCTCAGCGCTGGAACGCAATGTCGGACGCGCTATGAAACAGCGTCCGTAGGTATTCCCGCGCGGAGCGCAGGATCGAGTTCAGGGAGGAGCAAGCCAATGAACTAAGTCTCCGGGACGAGGCACATATATGAGCGGTTTCTCAAGACGTCTGCTGGCTCTTCGATCGACTCGATTCCTTCTGCTCTCAGGTTGTCTGGGACTGACCACGATCACGAGTTCGCTCGTGCTGAAGGGCCAGGAAGAGGCCGCCGAGGATATGGGGCCCGCGCTGAAGGGGCACGAGTTCACAGTTTCGTCAGCCGACTACTCGCCCGATGGCAGCCTGGTCGCAACGGGCAGCTTTGATCGCACCGTTCGTATCTGGAACGCCGAAGACGCGTCTCTACTACGAACGCTGTCCGGGCACACGGGGCAAGTGCTGGCTCTGGACGTTTCACCAGACGGACGGCAGCTTGTCACTGCGTCCCGCGATGCGACTGTCAAACTGTGGGACGTTTTCCGGCCTGATCGGCTGGCTCAGTTCCCGGGACATGCCGAAGCCATTGGCGCCATTGCCATCAGCAGCGATGGATCGTGGATTGTGTCTGGGGGCGCCGATAAGGCTGCGAAGGTCTGGCAATTGACCGCGACGGAAGACACGGAAGCCGGCAAAGTGCTGCTGGAGCTCGCCGGGCATGTGGAAGCCGTCGCGTCCGTGGCTATCGGGAAAGAAAACACTCTGGTCGCGACTGCCGATGCGGCCGGCGTTATCCGGTTGTGGAATCGAGAAGATGGCAGCGCTGCGGGCGTGCTGGGTGCACACATCGGATCGGTGAAGGGACTGGCGTTTCACCCGACTGGTGAGACTTTGCTGTCCAGCAGCGAAGATGGCTCGGTCAAATTGTGGAAGCTGCCGATTACCGCGCCGTCAATTCTGGCCGGGCATGAAATGCCGGTGAACCGTGTCGCCGCGGTGGCGGATGGATCTGTTGTGGTTTCCGGTGACCAGGCCGGCAGCGTTCGAGTGTTTGACGCAGTGAAGGGGGAACAGCTGCGGATACTGGAAGGTCAGCCGGGACCGGTCCGGGCACTGGGTTTGTCTCCTGATTCGACGGTTGTGGCGACGGGCAGCGAGACTGGCCTGGTGAAATTCTGGCTGTTGGCTGACGGTGCCGACAAACTCGGATTTACCGCTCACGCTGGTCCGGTTCGCGACCTTGCTTTCCACCCGGAAGGCAAGCAGGTGGCGACCGTTGGTGAGGACGGCCTGACTCGATCGTGGGACCTGCCGATTGCTCCCGTCCCGCTCGCTGGCCACACGATGCCCGTCACTGCGGTGGATGTCAGTGCTGACGGCAAGCTTTATGCGACGGGCAGTGCGGACAAGACGGTTCGATTGTTCAACGCGGCTGACGGCGCCGCGGCGCGGGCAATTGAGGGTCACACCGAGGCTCTCACCCGTCTTGCGTTTCGCGCGGACAGCCTTAAACTGGCCAGTGGAGACGCCGGTGGTGTAGTGCGTCTGTCAGTAGCCGCGGACGGTGCATCAGCCGGCGCCGCGACCGCTCATGTCGGTCCGATCACAGGACTGGCGTATCTCAACGCAACGACATTGCTGACGACCGGCAAGGACGGGACGCTTAAGTGGTGGCAGCTTCCGCTGGTCGCGCCGCAGAGCTTTGCGGGACATACCGAAGCCGTCGCGGCTGTCACGATTTCGGGTGATGGCAAACTGGTTGTATCGGGTGGTGCCGACAAAGCCGTGCGAGTCACTGATCTTTCAGGCGACGCTCCGGCTGCAAAAGCGCTTGCCGGGCAAGTCGGTGTTGTGACCGCGGTTGCTCTGAGCACTGACAAGACGCTGGTTGTTTCCGGTAGTGAAGAAGGGCGGCTGAAGTTCTGGAATGCTGCGGACGGTGCTGACAGACTCGGACTCGCGGGACACACGGGAGCCGTCAAGAGCATCAGCGTGAAGCCTGACGGCAAGCAGGTCGCATCGGCGGGTGCAGACGGGACGTTACGTGTGTGGGACCTTCCCGTCGCTGCTATTCCGATCTCCGGGCACACCATGCCCGTGACGGCGACTGCTGTCAGTGTAGATGGCAAGCTGGCGGCAACTGCCAGTGCAGACAAGACCGTGCGACTGTCGAACCTGGCCGATGGCGCGGCTGTGCGTGCCACGGCGGCGCATACCGGTGCTGTTTCGGCAACAACATTCCGCGGTGACAATCTGCAGCTGGCCAGCGGCGACGCCACGGGAGCCGTCTACTTGTGGAATGTTGCAGATGCGGCCGCTCAGGGTTTGATTCATGGCCACACGGGACCATTAAGCAGTCTGGCCTATGACCCGACTGGGGAGAAACTGTTCTCCACCGGAGCAGATGGGACATTGCGGTTCTGGAATCTCCCTCAGGTTGCACCGACGGCCTTTGCCGGCCACACGATGGGTGTTCGAGCGGTTGACCTTTCGGCCGATGCGTTGCTGGCGGTCATCGGTGGTGCGGACGGAATCGTTCAGATCGTTGATCCCAAGGGAGCAGTTGCAGCCAAAGTGCTGGCTGGCCAGCCGGGACCGGTGAATGCGATTGCCTTAAGTGCTGACAAGACGCTGGTTGTCAGCGGCAGCGAAACCGGCTTGCTGAAATTGTGGAATGCCGCGGACGGCACGGACCGACTGACTCTGGCCGGTCACGCCGGAGCCATTCGTGATCTCTCAATTCGACCGGACGGGAAACAGATTGCATCCGCGGGTTTCGACGGAACGATTCGTTTGTGGAACATTGCCAACCCGCCCGTTCCGCTGGCCGGTCATACAATGCCAGTTCTGGCGGTGGCCGTCAGCAAGGACGGAAAGCTGGTCGCCAGCGCCAGTGCCGACAAGACCGTGCGACTGTTTACTGCTGCCGACGGTAAGGCATCCGCAACTGCCGCTTCGCTTGCCGGTCACACGGAAGCTGTGTCTGCCGTGGCATTCAACGCCGCCGGGACCGAAGTTGCGAGCGGTGACGCAGTTGGTTCGATTCGCGTGTGGAATTCCGCAGACGGCAAGTCTCTGGGGATTCTTGAGGGTCACACTGGGCTAGTGAGCGGGCTTGTCTACGACGCGGAAGGAAAGAAGCTGTATTCGACAGGAGAAGATGGTTCGCTGCGGTTGTGGACTCTTCCGCAGGTCGCACCGACTTCGTTCGCCGGTCACACGATGGGTGTGAAGTCCGTTGACCTGGCAAGCGATGCGACTCTCGCCGTGACTGGCGGAGCCGACGGAATCGTACAGATCATTGATCCGACGGGTGCCGTGGCAGCAAAGGCCCTTGCCGGTCAGCCCGGACCGGTCAACGCGGTCGCATTGAGTGCGGACAAATCGCTGGTCGTCAGCGGTAGTGAAACCGGCATCATCAAGTTGTGGAACGCGGCTGATGGGGCGGATCGACTGACTCTGACAGGGCACGTCGGCCCAATTCGCGACATCTCGATTCGACCGGACGGACAACAGATCGCCTCGGCCGGTGCGGATGGTTCCATCCGACTATGGCAGATACCGAAGGTGCCCGTTGCACTGGCCGGTCACACGATGCCCGTGTCGCGAGTCGTCATCAGTCCAGACGGCATGCTTGTGGCGACTACGAGTGCCGACAAGACCGTGCGACTGTTCAATACGGCGGATGGAAAGCCTGCGACCGTGCCGGTTCTGGAGGGGCACACGGAAGCGGTTTCAGCCCTCGCTTTCAATACGTTCGGAACAGAGATCGCCAGCGGTGACGCGGCCGGTGATATTCGTTTGTGGATGGGAGCCGACGGGTCACTTCAGGGCGTGTTGCGAGGTCACACCGGCGCACTGTCTGGGCTGGCCTACGATGCGGCGGATTTGACGCTGTACTCGACTGGTGCCGACGGGACGTTGCGAATCTGGGAGTTGCCGCAGAAAGCTGCAACGCCGATCGCCGGACACACCATGCCCGTGCGTGCAGTCGACATGGCTGTCGATGGAACAGTCGCTCTGACGGGTGATGCTGCTGGCAAGCTGCAGATTTCGACGATTGCCGGTGCGGCAGCATCGAAAGACCTGGAAGGGCAGCCCGGGGCAATCGCTTCTGTCGACTTGAGCGCTGACAAGACTCTCGTCGCAACTGGTAGCGACACGGGCGTTGTCAAGCTGTGGAACGCGATCAACGGTCTCGACCGCTTGAGTCTTCTGGGACATACCGGTGCCGTGCATGGCGTTGCCGTCAGTCCGGATTCAAAACAGGTCGCATCTGGCGGTGCGGACGGGACGATTCGGATCTGGAATCTGCCCGTTCCTCCGACGGCTGTGGTTGGACACACAATGCCCGTGACCGCTGTGGCGGTCGATCCCAAGGGCACGTTGATGGCGACGGCTTCGGTCGATGGCTTTGTTCGAATTTCGCAGGTCGCCGATGGCACGTTCGTGCGAGCCCTCGAGGGTCACAAGGGTGCCGTCAACGCAGTCGCATTCTCAGCCACAGGAGCGCAGATCGCGACCGGTGGTGCCGATGGGACCGTCCGACTGTTTACAACGGAGACAGGGGCCCAGGCAGCGATCTTTGAACACGGAGCCGCGGTCTCGGCCGTTCTGGCTGTAGGCAACGGGACACAGGTCATCTCGGGTGGAGCAGACAACATTATTCGTCAGTGGGATCCCAAAGCAACGGCCAGTGAAGAGACAAATAAGATCGAGCCTCTGCGCTCGATTCCCGGACACGCCGGCCCCGTGACGAGTCTGGCCCTGACGGGAACAACGCTGGCTTCCGGCTCGGCGGACAAGACGGTCAAACTGTGGAATTCCGCGACGGGCGCAGCCGTGCGTTCAATCAATCACGCCTTTGCCGTGTCCAGCATCGCCTTTAGTCCCAATGGCCAGCAAATCGCGGTCGGAGGTGCTGACAAGGCGGTTAAGACTTACACGGTCGCCAACGGTGCTGTTGCGGCGACTCTTGCCGGATCACCGGCAGCCGTCACGGGCGTCGCGTTTTCGGCAACCGGAGCACGTGTCGCCGCGACATCGAACGACGGGCTGCGCGTGTGGAACGCAACCGGCCAGTTGCTGGAGCAAATCGACAGCAACAAGGTGGCACTGCGAGGAGCCGCATTCGCCGCAAACGAAACGACGGTCATTGTGGGAGCAGCCGACAATTCGGCTCAGGTCTTCACTGTATCACTGGCGAAGCTGATCACGGGACACGAAGGAGCCGTGACCGGGCTGGCCTACAATCCGGCGGGAACGATGCTGCTGTCCGGTGGAGCGGATAAGACCGTTCGCCTGTGGACTCTGGCAGACGGTACAGCGAAGGCGTTTGCCGGCCCGACAGCTGCCGTGACTTCCGTGACAATTACAAGTGACGCAGCTCGCATCGTGGCCTCGAGTGCCGACAACACGGTGCATGTCTGGAATCTGGCAGATGCGGCTGTGCAGGCGAAGCTGACTCATCCCATGCCCGTGCATGGAGCAGCAGCGTCGGCCGATGGAAACCGCATTGCAACGTCATGTGCAGACGGCATCGTGCGGCTGTGGGACACAGTCAGCGGTCTTGAACTGGAACGATTCGTGGGCCATGCCGGTGTCGTCCATAGCGTCGCAGGCACTGGTGACGGGACCACCGTGCTGTCCGGAGGCTTTGATAAGACGGCTCGCATCTGGACGGGTGCGGCTAAGGCAATCGTGGCTGCCCACGAAGGTGTGATCAACGACCTGACACCAGTCAAGGTTGGTGGTGCGTTGAATCTGCTGACGGCCGGAGCGGACAAGGCAGTCAAGTTGTGGGACGCGACCGGAAAAGCAGTGCGAGCGTTTGCAGGGAGTACGGACGCCGTCGCTCGGGTCGTTGCAACCAAAGACGGAACTCGTGTTGCCGCCGGCGGCACAGACATGAAGGTCTATGTGTGGACTCTGGCTGATGCAAAGCTGGCTCAGACGATTACGACTCCGGCTGCAGTAAAAGGGCTGGCAGTCAACGCCGACAATTCGCGATTCGCCGTGGGTGGCGCGGACATGCATCTGAGAGCCTACGCGGCAGCCGACGCTGCCTTGCAGGAAGACGTGACGCTGACGGCTGCTCCCGCCGATCTGGCGTTCGCTCCCGATGGACGCACACTGGCCCTCGCGCTGGCAAACAGTGGTGAGCTGCATCGACTGGCACTCGACCGCCTGATCGTCGGACACGAGGGCAGTGTTAATTCAATCGCATTCCTGTCCGATGGTCTCCGCGTCCTGAGTGGCGGTCAGGACAAGACAGTTCGCATGTGGGACGCGGTCGACGGCCGAACGCTGTTGACCGGTGGTGGAATGACCGACGCCGTTTCGGATGTCGCCGTCAGTGCGGATGGACTGACAATGGTTGCTGGTGGAGTCGAAAAAGCCGTTCGGCTGTGGGAACTGCCGGCTGTCATCGCGGCCCCGATTGCCACGCCACTGGTGGCGAACTCGACGTGCACCACGGCTGCGGCGGGCAGTTCTGTGACGGCCAGTGCCGACGGATCGCGGATCGCTGCGACCGGAGCCGACGGGTCCATCCGTGTCTTCGATGCTGCCACGGGACTGGATGTCGAGAGGCTGAGCGGACATGAAATGCCGGGACACGCCATCGATTTTGCAGATGACGGCAAGACTCTGATTTCCGGCAGCGAGGACAAGACGGCCCGGTTCTGGACACTGGCAGCCGAACGTCTCGTACCGGCGCACGAAGGCAAAGTGACCGACTTGGCCTCTGTGGTTGGCGAAGAAACTTTCAACCTGCTGACCGGCGGCGAGGACATGGGCGTCAAGCTGTGGGACGCGACGGGCACAGCAGTGAAGGTATTCGAGGGCAGCACTGGTGCGGTCGCTCGTGTTGCTGCCACCAGCGACGGTCTTCAGGTTGCCGCAGGAGGCGCCGATATGAAGGTCTACGTCTGGAATGTTGAGGACGCGAAACTGGTCCACACGATCGAGACGCCGGCCGCTGTGACTGGTCTTGCCTACAACGCAGACAACTCGCGTCTGGCGATCAGTGGAGCTGACATGCATTTGCGTGCGTTCGCGGGAGCTGACGCTGCTTCGCTGGAAGATTCGATGCTGGCCGCTGCTGCAGTGGATATGTCGTTCTTACCGGATGGCCGAACGCTGGCCGTCGCCACGGGCAACAACGGGGAACTGCAACAGCTGGCACTGGAGCGCCTGATTACGGGACACACAGGCCCGGTCAACGCACTCGAGTACCTGCCGAACGGATTGCGCTTACTCAGTGGTGGTGAGGACAAAACCGTCCGTGTATGGAATGCGGTTGATGGAACTGCCGTTGCTACCTGTGCCGGAATGACGGGCGCGGTTTCGGACGTCGCTCTGACCGCTGACGGACTGACGGCGATTGCTGGCGGCATCGAAAAAGCCGTTCGCAGCTGGACATTGCCCGCGGCAGATGCGGCACCGGTTGAGGCAGCCATACCGGCTACAGCTTCAATCGTGACACCGGTTGCCGTGAAGGGCGTCACGCTGAATGCTGATGGATCGCGCATTGGTGCCAGTTGCGAAGACGGCATTGTGCGCGTGTTTGATACGGCGACAGGGCTCGAACTGGAACGACTCGTCGGTCACGCTGGTCCGGCTCACGCTGTGGACTTTGCCGCGGATGGGAAGACGCTGCTCTCGGGCAGCGAAGACAAGACGGGCCGATTCTGGACGCTCGCTGCTGAACGTCTTGTGGTCGCTCACGAAGGCACGATCAGTGGTCTGGCCGTACGGAAGGCGGGTGAGACGGTTCAAGTGGTGACTGGCGGCGCCGACAAGATGGTCCGGTTGTGGAGCGAAGTCGGCGAACCTGTGATTGACCTGGCCGGTGCAGCCGGTGCTGTGCTGTCGGTTGCTGTGCGGGAAGATGGCGCTCAGATCGCCGCGTCGACTGCGGATTCAAAACTGCTCAGTTGGGCGCCGGATGGCAAGGCGGCATTGAATATTGCTGCGGCCAGTCCAATTCACTCGCTGAGTTACGGGGCCACTGATCAGTTCCTGGCGGCGGGAAGTGCGGACAACCTAGTGCGTCTCTTTAGTTCGAAGGATGGCCGAGTGCTTGAAGAAATCGGACCAGTCGGGCCGGCGCCAGCGAAACCGGTTACTTCTCTCTCCGTGGCTACCGATGGACACACCATTCTGACGAACGGAAATGCGAATGCTGGTTCCATTGTGCGACGTTCGCTGGTGGCAAAGATCGATGCTCATGAGGGCGGCGCGAATGCCGTGACGTTCACTGCCGACGGAACATTGTTGACAACCGGTGGTGAGGATAAAGCGGCTCGACTGTGGAGCATCCCGGCCGACGCACCTATCGAACCTGAGAAAGTCCAACTGAATGGGTTTGCCGGAGCGACGGCTTCCATTACCGGTGTTGATGTGACTGCAGATGGTGCTGTACTTGCAGCCTCAAGTGCGGATGGTGCCGTGCATACCTGGCCGTTGACGAAGGAGCCGGCGGAGGAACCAATTGCTGCCACCGGAACGTTTACTCATGGCTCGCCGGTGCGGTCTGTCAGCCTGGCGGCCGATGGCACACGCATCGCTGCGTGCGCCGATGACAAGCTCGTGCGAGTCTGGGATGTCACCACCGGCCGGGAGCTGCAACGCTTTCCAGGTCACGAAGCCGCTGTGCTGGCCGTCGACTTTGCGGCCGACCAGAAGGCTCTTGTTTCGGCCGGCGCGGACAAGTCAGTGCGGCTGTGGAACGTGGGCGCGACTCGGGTGACCGTAGCGGATGAGACGTCGGTCAACGATCTTGCGCTTCGCGTCGTGGGTGAGACACCAAAGATTGCCACGGCGGGTGCCGACAAAACTGTCCGCCTTTGGACGGTTGAGGGCGTCGCCGCAGGACAGCTTGCCGGTCCGGAAGCTGCGATTTCAAGTCTTGACGTTCGGCCGGACAGGAAACAGGTCGTCGCCACTTCCGGAATGGGCGTGTTCGTGTGGGACCTGCCTGATGAGCTACCCGCCGCACCGCTGCCCATGACCGCCCAGTACGTAACGACAGCAGCCGCGCATCGGGCGCAGTATCAGGCGGACGGAACTCAGTTTGCCGTTGGTACGGCCGACGGCCGGTTGCAGCTTCATGATTCCGCAGGTGGTCAATTGCTGGAAGTGATTCCGCAGGCGGCTCCAGTGACGACGCTCGCGTTTGCTCCAGACAAGCGCACGCTGCTCGTTCCCAGTGCTGAAAACTCGGCGACGGCGTATCGCATGTCGGTCGTCAAAGTGCTGGCTGGCCACGAGGGTGCGGTGACTTCAGTCGCGTTCATTCCCGGTGGAGCGTCGATCTTCACTGCGGGAGTCGACAAGACCGTACGCCAATGGAAGCTGGACGACGGAACTCAGATTGCGACTTTCGCCGGACTCGCTGAGGCCGCGCTGAGTCTTTCACTGAGTACAGACGGAAAGAAGTTGTTTGCTGCCGGAGCTGACAAGACAGTCCTTGCCTGGGACGTCCCCGCAGCCGCTGTTACGGAAGCGGTTGCCGCACTCGCAACCCTCACCAATCCGGAAGCAGTGCTCAACGTCAGCGCCAATGCCGATGGCAGCCGAGTGGCAGCAACCGGCTCTGACGGTTTTGTCCGTGTGTGGGACGTTGCGACCGGTCGCGAACTCGAACGCTTTGCCGGACATGAAGGTGCCGTGCTCGATGTGGCATTTACGAAGCAGGGCACTCAACTGCTGAGCACAGGTGCTGATAAGTCGGTCCGCATCTGGACGCCAGCTGCGACGAAGGTCATCGCTGCTCATGAGGGAGCCTGCAACGACGTGGCGTTTGTGGCTGCCGGAGCGCAGTTCGTTTCAGCTGGAGCCGACAAGCTCGCGAAGCTGTGGAACATTGATGGGACAGAGGTCCGGAAGTTTGAAGGCGCGACGGATGCTCTGACATCTGTTGCCGTGAAGCCCGACAACGCTCAACTGGCAGCCGGGGGTGTCGACAAGTTTGTCTATCAGTGGAACATTGCGGACGCAGCATCGACTGCGAAGATCGAAACTCCGGCGGCTGTGCAGAATGTCACCTATGGTCCGCAGGGAACGCGTCTGACCGCTGTTGGTACCGAAGGTGCGTTACAGGTGTTTGACTCAGTGGCGGGCGAACTGCTTCATGAACTCAAAAGTGCAATGGCTTTGAGCGACGTTGTCTTCACTCCTTCCGGTCGAGAACTGGTAACAGGCGGAGCTGACAAGAATCTCAGCGTGTGGGCATGGGCGTCTCCCGTCGAAGTCAAATCATTCGCCGGTCACACTGGGCCCGTGTATGACGTGTCATTCGCTCCAGACGGGAAGACGATTGTTTCGGCCGGCAACGACGCAACCGTGCGTCATTGGGACCTGACAGCTGGAAATCAACTACGTCAGATCGCCGGGCACGAGGGTGCCGTCTATCAGGTTGCCTTCAACGCAGCCGGCACGCAGATCGTCTCCGGTGGCCTCGATGGAACTGCACGAGTCTGGAACGCGGCTGACGGCGCCGCCGTGAAAGCGCTGGCTCTGGAAGACCAGAAGTCCCCCATGTTTGCTCTCGGCATCAGCCCGAACGGTCAGTTTGTTGCGACGGGAGGAAAAGACCAGGCAGTCCGAGTCTGGAATGTTGAGTCTGGAGCGGTCACTCAGACACTGACCGGGCATCCGGCGGCCGTGTACCGCGTCGGCTTCAATAAGGCGGGCACAAAGTTGCTGTCCTGCGGTCACTCGGGTCAGGTCAAAGTGTGGAACGTGGAAGACGGAGAGTCTCTGTTCAACGTCACGGCTCCGGCCGTTGCCTGGTCAGCGACTTATGCACCAGGAGGCACTCAGGTGCTGGTGACGTGCAGCAACTCACACGCCTACTTCGTCGCTCTCCCCGAGGCTGCGCAGAATTGACGTCTCGTGGAGTTGAGTCGGGGATGCCCAAGGGCGGAAATCCAACCCAAGGGAACAGCCACGAGAGTCGGACATCAGTCGAAGTCGACCCAGGCCAGCTTCATGCTGTCAAACCGACCCGCCGCGAGGTCCTCGTTGCGAATGCAGAAGTGCAGCATCATCTCGATGGAATTCTGCACGCAAATGAAGTGACACCAGTCGGGTCCGGGCAGAGGGTCACCACCTGTGGTGGGGCGTGTGTAGCCGAGAACCGTCTGCAGCTCCCCAAACTCCGCATCTTTCTGCATGGCGTCGTACTTGTCCGAGACCTCTGACCCGTACCCGAACTGGAATTCCTCAAAGGGACTCTCGTCATCCGTTTCCGGCAATTCCAGCGTCTCGGTGAACGTAAAGACCTCAGCGTCAATCAATTCGTTGGCCTCGTCGTCAACCTCAAAACCGTCCTCATCCAGTGGTAACTCAGGACGTTCAGTTCGCACCAGATTGTCGACACCCGGAGAATAGATCACGCAGCCGTCGACCATCTCGATCGAAGCGATCTCGGCACAGGAAAAAATGGACACGAGTCCTTTCGGGCAGCAGAGTCGTCCCGCGTGTGTGCCTGCGAGTTCCGCAAGGTTGATCTGTCCCACGAAACCACACAGCGTCTCAGGTTCGATTCCTGAGTCCGGGTCGTAGAGAACTTTGCAATCCTTCTGCCGCGGCCACTTTGTTCCAGGAGGCAGATCGGGCAGACCAAACAGCTTCGTGGCTCCAATCGGAATCTGATCGTCGTTCAGTTTGCGGGTTTCGTATTTGAGCGCGGGTTTCGCGAACGCGAGCCACTGATCGCGTTGTTCCACCAGGCCGTGTTTCGCCATCGCGTGCACAAGCCTGGCCCCAATCATCCGAGCCCAGTCGTCGGGGGTTCCATCGAACGACGGGAAGTCGTTGACATCCATCGACTCAAAGGCCTTCGCATACTGCCGCAGAAAACCCGCCCGCGCCGTGTCACCGCTCTCTTCGAGTCAGTCGGCGTAAACGTTCTTGCTGCTGGTATCTGCCAGGTTGTCCACGACCGCATCGAGGAATGTGCTCTCTCCCTCAAGTTCGAATGCAGTCTGAACCGTGATGTGTTCCGAGTTGCTCATTGTAATGTTCCGATTCGAGTTGGCCTGCAGGTGACGGAACGTAGCAATCACCATTCGAAGTTCTGAACCCGGCGACCCAGGCGCAACGAAGTAGATCCGGCGCTGTGCGGGTCGGGAGGTCTCGATACGCTGCCGGAGGCATTACGGCGAAAAAGTTGCAGCCAGGATGGGAGACTGACGTGTTCAGTTTACAGCGTTTGAGACGGCTTGTTATCTGGTCCGGAATTCCTGTGCTGGTGTTGCTGGCATCTCCGTGTTGCAGCGCGGAGCTTGAGTCCAGTGCTGCCAGCGATGGGCCGGCACTGCAAAGCGAGCAGCGTGATGCGCTGAGACAACTTGCCTGGAGTCAGTTTCACAGGGGTGTCACGGCCAGGGACTCGGAGCACGACTCTGTGAAGGCCGCACACTGCTTTATGCATGCGGGTTTGAACGCTGCCGCTGCAGGTGAGCGGCAGTTGACAATCGATGCCTCTCACGCGGCTCAGGACGTCGTCAGTGCGGTGGAATTCTCTTTACCACATCAGGCAGTCGCTTCCGGAATCGCGGTTTCGCCGAGCGAGGACCTGCTTTGCTCGTGGAGTTATGAAGGACGCAGCGTGCATGTCTGGTCGCTTCGAACGGGCGAGCATGTCCGGTCGCTCGCACTGCCAGCCGGAGTGGGCTGGGCGAGTTTCCATCCCGCTAAACGGAGAATCCTGATTGGAGCATGGAACCTGGTGGTAGTGTGGCCATTTGATCTGGACGAGCCTGCCGGTCAATTCAATCCTCTGGAGGGCACACGCAGGGGTACGATTCCGGACGCGGTGTTTCATCCCGACGGTGAGTTTGTAATCGCAAGCGGCGACAAGGTGGTGTGGCAATGGAAGCTAGGATCGCAGCCTGAAGTTGTGACCGACCCATTGAGCAAGGCCCTGCTGGGCAGTGTGTCGAGACGACTGAGGACCAGGTCTGGCGTTCCCGCACTTGTTACTCACGTGGACGCACAGCGAGCGCGTGTGTGGGATTCCCGGCACGGAATTCAACTTCGAACAGTGGGCTGCAATGGCCCGATCCTGCAGACGCTGCTGAATCCTCGCACCCGACAGTTGCTGACATGGCACGGGACTCCAAATCAGTCCACAACACAGGTCTGGTCGCTCGATGCCGACCAGACCGGACCCGTGCACGGCAGCGACAGGTGGAAAGCCCCGGGCCGGGCCGTTCTCAGCCCTGACGGCAAGTTCGTTGCTGCGTGGGGTGAAGGTGCTCAGGTTTTCGTCGGATACAGCAAGGACAGCAACCGGCCAATCGTTCTGAAGAAGTCGTCGGAAGTCGTGAAAATCTGGTCCGCATCAGGTTTGCGGAGGATGGCAACGCTGACGCACAACAGCCCTGTGACCGCTGTTCAGATTGACCCGACCAGTGAGAAACTGGCAACGGCTGCACCCGACGGCACTATCAGTCTGTGGTCACTCAAGTCAGTTGAGGAAGGCAAGGCTAAGCAGCTGATTCAATAAAGCGAACCGCTCAAGATCTGGCCACTGGGGCGCAGATTTCGGTTTCTGGACGAACGCCGGTATCTCGTCTGGTTGAAGCACGAAATGCGGCTGGAGGAACTGGGTCGAAGCGAGCCGCTCAGAACATGGAACGCTACGCACTGGTTCTACGACGTTGTGTCGTTCGCCAACGGTCGGCGATTGTTGGCGACAACTAAGACGGATCATCGCGGCAAGGCTGAAGTTCTGGTCCTGTCTCCTGACGACGTTGAACCGTTGTTGCGGATTCCCGCTGAGAGTGACTTTCTACGGGCCAGGCTTCTTCCCGATGAGAGCGGGATTCTCGTCCAGCACAAAGAATACACGGGCTATCCCGGTGGTCCTGCGTTTGCGCGCCTGCATTATTTCGATCCCCAGCGTCCGACGGTGACGATCGACGATTTCCGGCCGGGTGATCTGGATTCTGTTGATTTCGACCGGGAGTGCCGTTTCATCGCTGGATCGTCCAAATTCAGGCAGGCCTGGCTGTGGTCGGCCGAAACCGGGAAACTACTGCACGCATTTCATCGTCGTGGCCAGCAACAGACGGGCTTTGATGATGTCGACATCAGGTCTGTAAGACTCGATCCTGACGCTCGTTTCGCGGTCACCCGGAGTGGCCGACAGTCATCACGTAGCCACCACGGATCCAGCTTGAAGGTATGGTCACTTAAGGACTTTCAGCCGATCGATGTGTACGACATGCCGAGGCACATTGGCCGTGTGATCCAGGTACGTGACGACGGCACATTTGTCATATCACGATATGACGAATTGTGGCTGCTGTCGTTTTCGGGACACCAGGCGCCGCTGCGGCGACTGAAAACCGGCTCGCTGGCGTCTGTGCGGCCCATTCAGTGTATTCACGAAACTGGCAGGATTTACGCCGTCAACCAGCGTGCCGAAATGTTTCAATGGCAGTTGGCGACATGGACCGCAGAGGATTTGCAGCGACAACTGGAACGACTGGAACAACGTACGGCGCGGAAACTGGATCCGGCGACGGGGCGAATCGTCGTTGTCGTCCAGCCGTAATGCCCTTCTGGTTGACCATAGTTCTCCCGGATCCATGAAGGAGATGGTCAACGATTCGGTCGACCGGGGAGACCTTCGGTCAGGGCTCGGGCAGGGTCGGAGACCCACACCAAACAGAGTTGTTCCCTGTTGAACGCAGCCCGGTGTCCAGCTCGTCTGTCAGAACTGAGTCGTGTCGAACGAATCGGGGGCTGCGGGTGGTGGCGGGTTTCGCTGTTCGTCGACCTTTCGCTGGTACTGTCCCCAGGAATGCTTCAGAGAGTCCAGCAGTCGAGGTACGTTCGGTGCTGACAGAAACACGCGGCTGGAGACTGTCGACTTCGGGAAGAACGTTGTGATGAAGTCGAACGAGAATTCTGTGGCCGTGTGTCCGATCATGACTGCGTTGGCGTACGTGCCGCTCATTTCGGTATCACCGAACTTGAGCTGTTCGTACAGGTCCTGGGCCGAGAACTGCTGCTGTTGCTGGCCGGGTTTCAGTTTGGCTGCGTCCGGAAGTTGTGGCTCGCCAAAGCGGTTCCTGTAGTTGTCGAGGTTCTCTGTCAGCGCCTGAATCATGCGCGGCACGACTGGCGGAGGAAGCACGACCCGGGCGGCGACCTGGTGCGGTTTCGTCATACGCAACAGAAAGTCGACGATGAATTCGTGCTGTCCGTTGAGAACGACTGCGCCCGTGCTGAACACGCCTCGGGCGACATTCTCCGGCACCAGGGCGCCAATGTGAGCCTGCTGCACTTCCTGGCTCCGAATCTCACTTCCATCCTCCGGTTTGTCGGATGGGTCGTTTGGGGAATCGTCAGGAATTGGCTCGCCGTTGCCATAGTCGTTCATGAGATGCGCCGTGAGAGTGAGGTGCAAACGGAATGAAGGAAGAGAATTCGTGGGTCACGCAACGACCGCTCGGAAGCGAAACATCGTCCGTCAGGGGGGAATATGTACGAGGCGCGGTGAAGTGTCTATCATCTTCGCCCAATTGACTTTCGGGATCGAGTGGAGAGACTCTGTCCACCCCGACGGGTTTCTCGATGTCAGGATCGGGCAACGCCCGTATCAGACGGTCAGATTGACTGCTCATTCATCTAAATTCACCGCGATGCAGTGACGGTGGTGGAGCGGTTCGACGGCGACTCGGCAGGTTCTACTCCTACGGAGGATACCACGGTGCTTCACAGTACTCCTGTACCTGCCACGAGCACAGCGGTCGATCTTGACGAAGTCCGCTCGATGCTTATGTCTGAATCAGACTTTGACATGCCACAGCTCACCTTGCTGCAGCAGGCGGTCAGCCGGCAACAGGCAGCGGATGTTCGCCGGACAACTCAAGAACTGCGATCCAGCGTGGATGGCGACGACAGTCCTTCTGAGGGTGCACTCGTGCGGCTGGGTGTTGCGCTGCATCTGCTTGGTAATCACCGTGACGCAAAAGCCTATCTGAACCAGATCGCAGGACATCCGATTGCAGCGTTCTATCTGGGACATGTCTGCATCGCCCTGAATCAGCCCGAAGTGGCCGTGACGAACTTCGCGGCAGCATCGAAGTCGGGCTACGACGTCATCGAATGTGAGCTGCAACGCGTTGCCGCTTTACGTCTGGCTGGTCAGATTGATGAAGCGGAGGCCGCGCTTAAGGCCGTGGCTGCCAAAGCCGTCTCCCGCGCAGACTACTCGTTCCAGATGGGCTGTCTGCTGGCAGATCGCGGAGACAATCTGGGAGCGATCGAGTATTTCGAGCGAGCCGTGGATATGGACCTGCATCACACACGGGCTCTGTTCTGGCTGGGTAACGAATCGACGCGGCACGGCAACGACGAAGATGCGATCTCTCTGTATGAGCGGGCGTTGTCGCGACCACCGTTGCATCTGGGGACACTGTTGAACCTCGGCCTGTTGTACGAGGACAGGGAAAGCTACGACCAGGCGGCCTTCTGCTTTCGACGCGTGCTGGAAGCCGAACCGACAAATGAGCGTGCGCGGCTGTACCTGAAGGACATTGATGCTTCCGAAGGCATGTTCTACGACGAGGAACACGTCAAGTCTGAGCAGAAGAAACAGCAGACGCTCGAACGTCCGATTGGCGACTTTGAGTTGTCTGTCCGAAGCCGGAACTGTCTTGACCGGCTGGGGATCGTGACCCTGGGCGATTTGACGGATATTACGGAGCAGGAGCTGATGTCGAGCCGCAACTTCGGCGAAACGTCGCTGAAGGAAATCGGCGAATTGCTGGTTCAGAACGGCTTGAGTATCGGCGAACGTGTTGAGACACATAAACCGGACACGATGACGCCGCCTGCTGACCTCGATCCCGAACAGCGGGCTGCCATGGACCGGCCCATCTCTGACCTCAACCTGTCGGTGCGGGCCCGGAAATGCATGGTCCGGCTTAATCTCACGGGGATCGGCGAATTGCTTGCAAAAACGCCGGACGATTTGCTGTCGTCGAAGAACTTTGGTGTAACTTCGCTGAATGAGATTCGTGGCAAACTCGCAGAAATGGGCCTGAGTCTGCGGAACGACTGACAGGCGAGGAAGCTGGCATGGACGGCCACCGACTTTTTTCGCGACGGACGATGCTCGCGACTGCGGCAGCCGGTGCGATTCCGGCGTCCGGATTCGCGTGGCATCTGCTCTCGTCTGGTACGCAGCCGCAGTCTTCAGCGGCCGATCAGTCAAAGTCCGCCGCCGTTCGGCCGACGGATACCTGGAATCCGATTATCCGAGTGAATCTCACGCCCAACGAGATTCAGGAGCTGACGGTTTCCGTTGACAGCCCGTTTCGAATCGTTGTTCCGGGCAATCCGCGTGTCCTGGCGCAATCGGAACCGGTTCGCGAGATTTTCGCGTCGGCCGTGTCTGCTGGCATTGGAATCCGATTCGGTGACACCATTCTGCCGGTCAACCAGGTCGAGATCGTTGCCATCCGACCCGTCTCGATCCGAGTTGGTCGTAGCCTGTACCGAGGCAGCGTGCGATTGCATCGTCGGCCGAGTGGCAAACTGATCGCGGTCAACGTGCTTCCGCTGGAAGAGTATCTGGCGAGCGTTGTGAACAGCGAAATGCCTGCGAGCTTTCCGGATGCTGCACGCGAAGCTCAGGCAATTGCCGCCCGGACGTATGCACTGTCGCAGATGAAAGGACATCCTCTGTTTGACGTATTTGGCAACTCGCGCAGCCAGATGTATCTGGGCTACGAGTATCGCGATGCTGAGGGCCGGCGACTCGCCGGAGAAACACCCGACAGCCGTGAGATCATTCGGGATACGGCTGGCGTCGTCTGCACGTATCAGGGAAAGATTTTTACAACGTGGTACTCGGCGGTCTGCGGTGGCCAGACCGTCAACGGACGCAGTGTATTTACGGACGCGGTCCCGGCCTTGCGCAGTGTCGAATGCGACTGGTGCCGCGAAGCGAAACTGTATCGGTGGACCAGCGAACTGCCCGTGGCTCAGGCCAGCACTGCGCTGAGGCAGCATCTGGCAAAGGACAATCTGGTTTTCGGAGAGCTGACGTCACTGGAACCGGCTCAAGTTGAGCCGGGTGACCTGGCTCGATACACGGTCAGTGATGGCACGAACCGGCATCAGATTGCAGGGACGACTCTGCGGCGTCTACTGCCATCTGGACTATTACGTAGTCCGCGATTCAGCGGCCAGATTGAAGACGACGTCGTAAAATTCTCTGGCCATGGGGATGGTCACGGTGTCGGATTCTGTCAATGGGGGGCGCGTGGACTGGGCATCGCCGGCCGATCCGCATTGCAGATTCTCAGCTATTACTATTCCGGAATCGAAACGGTCCGGCTGCGGTCACCTGGTTGAAATCCGTGAAAAGTGGCGAAACCCAAAGCCGAATGCCCGGTTAATTACTGCGCCGCCGGTGGGACAGCCGTCTCAGTCAAGGCAACGCACCAGGCAGTTGCCAGACTATGGAGCCCGAAACGGCCCACCGTCGGGTGACGTTGGCTACACACCTATTCGGGCTTACTCTATGTCACTCTCTTCATATTCTACTATGCTGCGGTTATTACCACTCAACTCAAGCTCAGCTAGACACGACGATGCAACGCATCAACAACACATGCACGCTTATCACGTCTCTGGCCTTGCTGGCCGGCTTCGCGTTCAACGCTCGGATCGAAGCGGCCGATGAGGCCGGCTCCGCAGCCAGAGTAGCAGATCAGATCGATCGGCTGATCGTGTCTGAGCTGTCATCGGCTGACATCAAGCCGGCACCACTGGCATCCGACGAGGATTTCCTGCGACGCGTGACATTCGACATTGCCGGCACGTTGCCCTCGCCGCGGGAGGTCACACTGTTCGGGCTTGACCCTTCTCCCGACAAACGTGCGAAAGCCATCGAGAAGCTGCTGGGAACTGATCCTTACGCAGAGACGTGGGCTCGGTACTGGCGGGATGTGATTTTCTCCAAAGCCACCAATATGCGGGCTCCGGTCGTCAATCAGTCATTCGTCAGCTGGATGACCGAGAGTCTGAAGGCCAACGACGGCTGGGATGACATTGCCCGTGCGATGATCACAGCCAGCGGAGACGTCCGTGGGAACGGCGAGACCGCAATCATATTTGTCCAGGAAGGCAGTCCCGAGAACGTCGCGGGCGAGGTGTCTCGAATATTTCTGGGCATTCAGATGCAGTGTGCCAATTGCCACGATCACCCGTGGGATCGTTGGAAACGTGACGAGTTTCACGAACTGGCTGCGTTTTTCCCGCGCATCAGCCTGCGACCCGTTCGCGAAGAAATGCGCACTGTGACATGGGAAGTTGCGTCGGTCAGCACAAACACGAATGACCCGCAGAAACGACGGCAGCAGTTGCTGGCCAATCTCGACCGCCTCTACAGATTTATGGACAGCAATCAAGACGGCAAACTCACAAAAGGAGAAGTGCAGAAGAACCCGGGCTTCGCTCGTGGCTTCGATCGTCTGCTGCAGTTTGGTGATAAGAACAAAGACGGCGCGCTGACAAAGACTGAGCTTAAAGAGATGCCTCCTCCCGTGCAGAACCAGACTGGTCGTGGATCATCCGAGCACTTTATGGCCGACCTGGCGAATCCCGCGTCACCGGGAACGAAGGTTGATCCGAAGTTCTTCGTCACAGGACTGTCTACAAAGACCGGTCTTGATGATCTGGAACGCCGCGAACTGCTCAGCAAGTACATCACCAGCACGCGCAACGACTGGTTCGCGCGTTCCATTGTGAACCGGATGTGGGCCGAGATGACGGGCGAGGGTTTTTACATGCCGATCGACGACATGGGGCCCGACCGTACGCCTGCCTATCCAGAAGTCCTGGAATTGCTGGCGACTGAGTTCATCGGCCAGGGGTACGACCTCCAGTGGCTGATGCAGACGATTGCGAGCACAAGCACCTACCAGCGACAGATTCGTCCGGCTGATGAGACTGGCGAAGCGCTCCCGTTTGCCTCGGCGACACCATCACGGCTGCGTGGCGATCAGCTTTACAGCGCCATCCTGAGCGTGCTCGGCGGAAGCCAGACTACTCGACCGACTCGGCGTTCCGGCGCGAATGGCGGCGGCGGTATGTATCGCGGACTACGCAATCCCAGGGATGCGTTCGGGGCACTGTTCGGATTCGACCCGTCGACTCCGCAGGCCGACATCACCGGGAACGTCCCCCAGGCGCTGTTCATGATGAATTCGCCGATGCTCAACAATCAGTTCAAAGCAAGTGGATTCACTCGTCTGGCGGGGCTGCTGCGAAAGTACCCGGATGACGAGGACGCCGTGAACGAGCTGTATCTGATGGTCCTCGCTCGCGAACCATCTCGCAAAGAACTTGGCATCTTCAACGAGTTTCGCGCCGAAGTCGGCAGCCGAGACGAAGCGTTCGAAGACCTGATGTGGAGTCTCATGAACTCCAGTGAATTCATGTCGAAGCGGTGAATCCATTCACACCGTTCCGCGACTTGCGATCAAACGAATCAGCCCACTGAGGAATATTTCTATGACGACTGCCCGACACGACCAAATCCGACTCCGTCGACACGGAATCAACCGCCGGTCATTTCTGCACTCGGTTACTGCCAGTGCGGTTGCCGCCGGTTCGCTCAACCTGCGCGACATCATGACGCTCCAGGCGGCGGATCTCCGCAAGCAGGGCAAGTCCATGATCCTGCTCTGGATGGGTGGAGGACCATCTCAGCTCGAGACGTTCGATCCAAAACCTGGACACGAGAACGGCGGGCCCACGAAAGCGATATCAACGAGCGTGCCGGGTATCAAAATCGCTCAAGGCTGGGAACAGACGGCTGCTGTCATGGGCGACCTCGCGATCATTCGCTCCATGACCAACAAGGAAGGCAGTCATCCACGGGCGACCTATCAGATGCATACCGGCTACATCCCGTCCGGAAGCGTGAAGCATCCGAGCCTGTCGGCCAACATTGCGAAGGAGATTTCCGATCCAGACTTCGATCTGCCGGCCGTGATCTCCGTCGGCCGAACACAAGGCGCCGGATTTCTGGGCGTGAACTACGAACCGTTCAACGTCGACAATCCCGGAACGATGCCGCAGAACGTCGCTACGACCGTGCCGAGTTCGCGTTACCGTCGGCGCCTGGGTCTGCTCGATCGCTTGGAAGGCGAATTTGAATCTCGAGGCGGCGACGTCGTTGTTCGCAATCATCGTGATTTGTACGGGAAGACGTCGAACATGGTGCTGAGCTCTGACCTTTCGGCGTTCGACATTGGTTCTGAACCAAAGTCGTTGAAAGACCGCTATGGCGATTCGAACTTTGGTCGTGGCTGCCTGCTCGCTCGTCGACTGGTGGAAGCCGGCACGACGTTTGTCGAAATCTCGTCTCGGGGACAGGGCGGGAACTGGGACACGCACCAGGACAACTTCGAGCGGACCTCGGAGCTCGCCGGGACAATCGATCCTGCAACCGCCACTCTGATTACAGACCTGAAGGATCGTGGTTTGCTGGACAACACGCTGGTGGTGTGGATGGGCGAATTCGGACGCACGCCGCGAATCAACCCGCGCGGTGGTCGTGACCACTATCCGCGAGTCTTCAACGGGGCCATCGCGGGCTGTGGCATTCGTGGGGGGCAGGTGATCGGTTCATCAACGGCCGATGGAAGTGCTGTGGCGAACGATCCGGTCACCGTGGGCGACATGTTCTGTTCGATCTGCCAGGCGCTGGATGTCAATCCTCGCAAGGAGAACCTGAGCCCGCTCGGTCGACCCATGAAGATCGTGGACGGGGGATCGCCCGTGGATCAATTGTTCGGCTGAGGCCATCGTACGTTCAGCTGTCATCGGCATCCGCCTCAACGGGATCCGGGATGTAGCCTGCGTTGGGGTCGGGGCGTTCTCCCTCCGGGACATCCGGAGGAAGGTCGTAACCCAGCTCAGTCGCCGCCTTGAACAGTTCCTGCATAAACCACGGCTTGTATTCCTGCGAGCGGACACTGCGCTGCTCAAGGTCCATCAACAGTTGTTGGCCCCCCTCCAGCAAATGGAATCGACCCGAACCAGCTTCAGGCGCGTCCAGTGCGATCGGAATGAGAATCTGTTGAAGGGCAGGCACTTTTTCGTCGAAGAAATCCTTCCACTGTTCTCTTTTTACCGGCCCGCCGTCGTTCATGGCCTTCACTTCAGCGTAGATCTGCATCATTTCCTGGTATCTGTCGTGGTCAGACGACGGCATCAGGGAAATGAGGAAATTCAGAACATACAGCAGCACGATGGCACCGACCGCCATTTGAGTCCAGCCCCAGGGTCCGGCCTCTTTGATGCGATCGACCAGTGGCTTCTTTTCACCGCCCGGCATGATCGGCGATCCAGGCCTGGCAACGCCATCGCCCAGGGGCGGTTGAGGCTCCACTTTCTTCGTTGGGTTGATCAGCAGTTGCGCCGCCGCTCTTGAAGCAAGGTTCGATTCGTCGTCTTCATTGCTGTCACTCTCAGGTTCCGTGAGAGCTATCGAAGGGACCTGGTCGGGCAGTTTGAGCGGTGCCTGCTTGACCTTGCGCTGATACGGTGCCACGACCGGTGGCTGTTCTCGTGGCGGCTCTGGTTCGCTCAGCAATCCATACATGTCCGAATCGGAATCCGAGCCTGCGTGCTCATCGCCCTGTTCGGACTGCCATGCTGGACCAGATGCCGCGGTTGCGGGTTCACCCGATCCAGCATCAAGGGGGGGCAATTCCCCGGACTCAGACAGCGAGAACGCATTTGAGTCCGACATTGGGATCGCGTCGGAGTCCGACACATCGTCCTGTTCGAGCTGAGCTTCAGATTCCGGAGACAACGGCGTCCAGTCCTCGGAATCAGTATGGCTCACCCAGTCGGTGACCTTGAGTGTCCCCTCCTGTCCCATTTTGACCAGGTCGAAAAACGAAAACGGCCCAAGTTTGCGACCAACCCACATGAACCAGACACGATCTTCCGGGTCGAACGGGTCGGGGATCAGGCCAGCTTCAGTCAATAGCTGAGTCAGAATCTGATACCAGGGATCGGACTGGAGCGGATTGTCGACCGGTGTTGTCGGGTCGGCCTGGGCCTCCACTGCCTGTTCTGTCTCGTCTCCGGTGTCAGGCGATTCACTCTTTTTCTTCTTCGCCTTTTTCTGTTCGAGCAGCTTCCGGTATTTCTCCCGGGCCTGAACCAACTTGCGGAACTGGTTCACAGGTTTCCACTCGTCGGTTTCCCCGCATCGTATGCAGTCCTGAGAGCGAAGTTTGCCTTGAGCGTAAGCCGTGGCCAGGAAGTTTATGGATACCGGTCCATGAACCTTGTCGTCCAAGCGGTAATACCAGTCGCCATCAGCCATCCCGAAGTCCTTCGCACAGCGAGTGGAATTTCTGCCCGGCTAGGGCATCACGTCAACACATTCTCATGCCCGCGACTCCATTTCAAGTTCACGTGATGCGGGCTCACCAATGCGTCGACGATGAGAAAGTCTCCGGACACGAAATGACATGGAAGTGGTGGCCCAATGGAACCGGAATAGCCGTCCGAACGGTGTATTGCAGTCAATCACATGGCGGCGCAGAATAGCCCGACCTGAGGGACAGCGCATACCGCGTAAATAGTCCCGGAAATGGCCCGGCGCCGCTCGATGGGCTTGATTTCGGCGCAGTCGTTGAATGCCCAATGAAAAACTGAGACGGAGTATCATTTTTGAGGCTGCTCGAATGATGTACGAGCGGCGTGAAACAGAGTACTACCGGGCAAAGATGAAGGCCGGTCGGCGTATCTGCCAGGGCTGGGTCAAGCCGTCCGATCTGCCCAGCAACGCGGAAATCCGCGACGAAATCCAGCGCATGGCGTGGCTGTACGAAGGCCACAAACGCTTCGACAAACTCAGAGAAATGCGGATCGAAGCGCTCCGCATCATGCGTCTGCTGAGTCACTGCCGACCGAAGATTATCGGCAGTGTTCTGACTGGTCACGTTCGTCAAGGCTCGGACATCGACATCCACGTCTTCACATCCAGCACCGAAGCCGTGACTGGCACGCTGGATGATGAAGGCATGGAATACGACATTGAGTTCAAACAGATCCGCAAGCATGGCGAGGAACGCGTCTTCACTCACGTGCATGTTCGTGATCGCTTTCCGATTGAATTGACGCTGTATACGCCAGACAAGTCGAGTTACGTGTTCAAGAGTTCGATCACGGGCAAAGCCATGGAACGGGCCACCATCCCGGAGTTCGAGCAGTTCCTGGCCAGCGAGTACCCGGAATCGGATCTTGAATCAGAGCTGGCCGCTGCGGAAAGTTCTGTGGACCGCTTTCGGGTTTACCGGGCGCTGCTGATTCCGCTCGACGGACTCGAGCAGGCAAAGAAGTGGCATCCGGAAGGTGACGTGCTGTACCACCTGCTTCAGGTTTACGACCTGGCTCGGAACGAATTGCCATACGACGAAGAGTTCCAACTGGCGGCGCTGCTGCACGATGTGGGCAAGGGCATCGATCCAGGCGACCACGTCGGCGCTGGCCTGGAAGCTCTGGATGATCACGTTACCGAGCGCACCGCGTGGTTCATCGAACACCATATGGAAGCGCACCTGATCGCAGACCGCACGATCGGGCATCGGGCTCATCGTCGACTGAAAGAGTCACCGGATTACGACGAACTCGTTCTGCTGGGTGAATGTGATCGAGCTGGCCGTCAGGCCGGAGTTGATGTGCCCGACCTTGATGAAGTCCTGGACGACATCCGTGATCTCGCCCGACAGTATGGATAGCCTTAAGCCGCCATCATGAACAAAGCGTTTGTCAAAGAGCCCGAGGAGCACGGTGATCACTGTCCGAACTGTGACTCCGTCGGACGGAAAGTTTTTCAGGTTACTCTTCAGTCGCATCTCCCTGCGGTGGAGAGTGCCCGATTCCGTGATTCGGCTTATTTCTGCCCGCTGCCGACATGCGAAGTAGCCTACTTCGACAAGCTGGAGCGAACGGTCACGACGGAGTGCCTGCAGCGACCGGTCTATCCCAAGGATCCATCGGCTGCAATCTGCCCGTGTTTTGGACTGACCTGTGAAGACATTGAGGCGGATGTGGACGAGGGTGGCGTCACGCGTCTGAAAGCTCACCGCCAACAAGCCGACTCCCCTGAAGCGTCCTGCGCAAGGTTGTCACCGGATGGCCAGTCCTGTATCGGCGCAGTCCAGCGATACTTCATGCGGGCACGAGGGATGTAGGCGGTGGTTCGTAGTTACCGCATTTATGCAGTTTTTCGACGCTGCTTCGACTTGAATCGCCGTCTCACGCGCGGAACCGCACAAGTGCGGTTACTACGAACGGCGGCTGCGAACATTTCTTCGCGCCAGCAAATCAGCAACCACTTTTCCCGGCTGACCATCAATCAGCGACTGTTCGCGTCCCCCGCGTTTGTAGAGAAGTTTCGTCGCGTCGAGCCCGAACTGGTGCAGCAAGGTCGCGTGGTAGTCGTAGTGGTTGACGACATCTTCGACAGCTTTATGGCCCCATTCGTCGGTGGCCCCATGGACGTGTCCAGCTTTGAAGCCGCCGCCGGCAATCCAGTGACTGAATCCGTACGTGTTGTGATCGCGACCAATCTTCGCGCGTCCGGCGTCATTCTGAATGACCGGCAGGCGTCCCATCTCGCCACCCCAGTTTACGATCGTTGTTTCCAGCAAGCCGAGTTTTTTCAGGTCCGTGACCAGCGCGGCCGAGGGTTGATCGACCTTCTTACAGGCGGCAGGCAGACGGCTCATGATGGAACCGTGGCTGTCCCACAGCTGATTCTGAGTGAAGACCTGGATGAACCGCACTCCACGTTCGATCAACCGACGAGCGATCAGGCAGCGGCTGCCGTACTCGGCAGTCACTCCTCCATCCAGCATGCCGTACATCTTCTGAACGGTTTTTGATTCTTTGCTGAGGTCCATTGCCTCGGCGGCGGTGGTCTGCATGCGAGCTGCCAGCTCGTAACTGCGGATGCGGGCGTCCAGGTCGAGCTGTCCGGGCCGTTGTTCCTGGTGCCGCTCGTTGAGTTTCCTGAGAAACGCCAGAGATCGTTGCTGTGATTCACCGGCCAGATATGTTGGCGGTTGCAGATTGAGGATCCACGGCTGCTGCGCACGGATCACCGTGCCCTGGTAGACCGCCGGGAGAAACCCATTCGACCAGTTCTCGACGCCCATCACGGGAAGCTGTCCCGGATCAATCAAGGCCATGTACGACGGCAGATTCTGCGTCTCACTTCCAAGTCCATACGTCAGCCAGCTTCCCAATGCCGGTCGACCGCCCAGGTTTCGACCGTGTGTCAGTGCCCGAATCGACTGACCGTGGTTATTGACCCCCGTGTGCATCGACCGAACCAGGCAGATGTCGTCTGCAATGCCGGCGATGTGCGGGATGAGTTCAGACAGTTCCATGCCGCATTCACCGCGCGGCTTGAACTTCCACGGAGTGGCGAACACCTTCGAGCTGGACTGTGCCGCGTTGTCGTACTTGATCTCACCCGGAAACGATTTGCCGTCCCATTTGACCATTTCCGGTTTTGGATCGAACAGGTCGTGATGCGATGGTCCTCCCTGCATCCACAGCGACACCATAGCCTTCGCCTGCGGCTCAAAGTGTGGCTGTTTCGGCGTCTGGTCGAACGACTGCGGCTCGAGTTCCGGCTTGGCGGGTTTCGCAAACGCATTGTCCTGATTCAGCATCCACGCCAGGGCGACGCTGCCGATGCTCAGCGAGTTCGAGGCTAGGAAGTGGCGACGTGTCAGGCAGGCAGGCTCGTTCATGGAAGAAACTCTGGCTTAAGTCAAAGACCGGCGGACGACGATTTCCCGCGATTCAATCGATATACAAAAACTCGTTGGAACTCAGCAGCATCTGACAGAAGCTGGCGAGGGCCACTTCACCAGCGTCGCGTGGTTTGCTGTTTTTTGCTCCGGAGGGCACGGGGTGCTTTTCAAAATGCTGTTTCTGAGCCGCGACAAAGGAGAGCGACTCGCTGACTTCGCCGTCGGTTGCTGACCGCACAAACGCCAGTCGCCATGCGAGCTGAATCTGCACGTCGACATCCGAACCGGCTTCCTCCTTGAGGCGTGCGGCGAAGTGATTGGACATGCCAACGATGAACTCACTGTTGATCAATAGCAGCGATTGAGTGGCGACAGTCGATGCATTGCGTTTGTCGCAATTCGGTTCCATGCGTGGCAGATCGAAAGCATCGAGAACGGTCAGCGGGCGTGAACGGCGGGACTGAATGAAGGCCGTTTTACGATACTCCTCGCCTCTCATCGCGATCACGGCACCAGGCCGGCCAGCATTGAGGTTTTCTTTGCCAATCACAAACTGGCCAACTCGGTCTGCCATTACCGGGACCGGTGGGCCGTGTCGCTTGTCATTGAGTTTTCCGGCAACCGTCAGGATCGAGTCGCGCAGAGTTTCCGCATCCAGGCGGCGAAGTGGGAATTGCCAGTAAAGCGTGTTGTCGGGATCGACGGAGTGCGGATTCCGACTTCCGGCCTGTCGATATGCGGTCGATGTCATAATCAACTTGTGCAGGTGCTTCAGGCTCCAACCGCTGTCGACGAATTCGGTTGCCAGCCAGTCCAGCAGTGCTGGATGTGTGGGTCGATCACCGAGCACCCCAAAGTCGCCTGGCGTATTCACCAAGCCTCGGCCGAAGTGGTGCAGCCAGACGCGATTGACGAGCACGCGTGCCAGCAACGGGTGCGATCCGTCGGTCAGTCGCTGCGCCCAGGCAAGCCGACGCCCGGTGGACACGACGCTTTCATCGTTGATCGGAAGTTGTGCTTCCTCGCTGTCGCCGTGCAGCACGGTCAGGCTGGCAGGCACAAGTTCCTGTTTCGGCTGTTCGTGATCGCCGCGGATGAACAGAAACGTGCTGGGGACTTTGCCGGGGACCTCGGTCACTGCCCGCACGAATTCCTCTTTTGGTTTTCTGCCGCGCAGTTTCGCGGCATCTGCCGCCATCGCCTTCAACTTATCGGCCGCCTTGCGATCGTACAGATACAGCGAACCGGCTGAGACGTTCAGGCTCGGGTGTTTCTTAAGTAAAGCGGCCTGTTCTTTCGATCGCTCTTTGGCCGGTGTGTCGCGCGCAGCTCGCGCCGCATCACGTGTCTCGGCGGGGAGTTTCGCCAGCTCCTTTTCGAACGTTTGTTCGATGAACGCCGTTTGTTTCTCGGTGCGTTCCGCGTCGATCTTCTTCGCTTCGACTTCGATCTGGGCGGCTCGCTTTTTATCGGCAGCGGAATACAGCGAGACCTGACGCGCCTTCGGCGTCCGCCAGTTCTTCCAGTCGTAAGCCGGTTCAAAAACTGCCCGCATGCGGTAGTAATCCGTCTGCGGAATCGGGTCGTAACGGTGATCGTGGCACTGGGCGCATCCCACCGTCAGACCGAGCATCGACGTCGAGACGATCTTGATCGTCTCAGCCATAACCTGGTTCTTTGCCAGTTCGACGTTAGCCGCTCCGCCGCCCGTTCCATCAGGAGCCATCCGCAGGAAGCCGGTTGCCGTCAGACGCGCGATGTCTTCCGACGACAATTCCGGATAGGGCGGCTTGACCATTTCGTCGCCAGCCAACTGCTCGCGAATGAACTCGTCAAACGGCTTGTCAGCGTTAAGCGAGCGGATCACCCAATCGCGGTACTTCCACGCCCACCGACGTTCGACATCTTCGTTCGTGTAACCTTCTGAATCCGCGTACCCCGCCACATCCAGCCAGTGGCGTCCCCAGCGATCTCCGTACCACGGAGAATTGAGCACTCGATTGATCAGCCGCGACAGTGCGTCAGGTGAGTCATCCTCTATGAAACGCTGGACATCCGCGGGATCAGGTGGCACACCGACGAGATCAAAGTAAACGCGTCGAACGAGCGTGACACGGTCTGCATCAGCCGCGAAGGACAATCCTTCGCGTTCCAGCCGCGTCAGCAGAAAAGCGTCGACGGGTGTCCTGACGAACCCGCTTCCCTGCGGCATCGGAACAGCTGGCCGACGGACTGGCTGAAACGACCACCAGGCCCGCTCTTCCGCCGTAATCAGGACGCCATCGTCAATTTCCGCCGGCTCGTCACGGGCGGTGACAGCTCCAGCTGCAATCCAGCGCACGATGACGTCAAGCTGCTCGGCGGGCACACGCTTCGACTCATCCTCCAGCGGAGGCATTTCTCCGGAGCGAATTCGTTCGATAAGCAGACTCTCGTCCGGTTTGCCAGGCACGATGGCTGGCCCACTTTCACCGCCAGTTGCCATCAGTCGCCGCAAACGCAGATCGAGCTCACCCTCTCGCTCGCCCGACTCCCCATGACACTGAAAACAATGGGCCTTCAGGATGGGTCGCACGTCCCGTTCGAATGTGAGCGCATCGTCAGCGGAAACTGTGTCGCAACAAAGCGCAAGTAAGACCAATGGAAGTGGCAGGCGGGCCATGACTGGTTTCAATCGACTGAGGCAGGATGCGAAAGGTGGGGCTTCCAGCGTCCTCGATATCGACGCACTGAGTCAACTGTTTCCGCGATTTCAAGCCTGTGGCGATTCATCATCCGTCCGTCGCGTGAATTCCGCATCGATCACGTCATCGGGCTGGGGCGGCGTGCCTGGTGCGGCTCCCGGCGGAGTGAAGCCACTGACCTGGACATGCATCGATTCTCGCAGTCGCTTCCGAATCACAGCGCGGCACGGCGGAAGCAGGAACGAGAATCCCACAATGTCTGTCAGGACGCCCGGCGTAATCAGCAGCAGGCCGGCGACAAAAATCAGCAGCGCATCGACCAGCATCGCACCCGGCGGACGCCCCTGCCGCATCTCTTTTTGAATCGCATGCCACGTCTGCACGCCCTGCCGCCGTGCCAGTGCTGCGCCCAGTGTTCCCGTGATGATGACCAGTGCGATGGTCGGGCCCGGACCAAGACGACCACCGATCCGCAGCAACAGCCACAGTTCGACCAAAGGAGTCACGATGAATAGAAGCAGCAACCGCCCGAACACGATGAGGGCTCCAGTGAATCGATTTGCGAAGAATGCCGGTGTCAGGCTTTCTGGGCCTGACTGTGATTTGAATAAGTTGGCCAGTCAGGCTCGTAGTCGTCGACCTGGTTGCCCCACGGATGCCACGCGTCACTGTGGATTCCCCGAGCGAACAATTCCAGGTAAGGACCGGGGCTGCAGGCTTCGATCAGGTCGTAGAGCTCATCAGGTTTGCGTGAGTGTTCTCGCTTGCGTGTCTTAAGAATGTTGACCTGCCGTCGGCCCGGTGCCAGAGTGCGCAAGCTGCCGCGGACTCCGAACAGCACCAGTTCGGTCGTGTTACGAAAATAGACCCCGACACCCCGACCGTCCGGTCCGCCGTCCTTCCGGACTTTGTGCCAGACAATGTTCGTCTTGTACTGAAAGCCCCAGGCCTCCATGACAGACAGACCTTCTGCCAGCAGCGCGTTCGGTACCCACAGATACAAATGACTGCTCGCTGCACCAGCCAGATGGACAGGAATCGCCTTGATCTCGTCCAGCGTCAGTGTCGAATAGCGGCTGAGGCGTCGATGTTCTGGAGCGATTTTCCCCGTGCGGTTGGAAAACTGCCACGGCGGATCGGCGAGAATCGCGCCGCAGTCGAGCCCTTGACATTGTTCGACGAATGACTGTGCGGCGGTCGGTTCAGACATCTGCTCTCCGTAGCCCGAAAATGACTTCGCTTGTTCCGCCCTATTTCTTCCGGTGGACAACGAAACCGGGCGTCGAGACGCGAATTGAAAACAGTGTCTTGCCGGCGGCGATGAACAGGGTTTGCAGGTCGTCACAACCGAATGTCACATTGGTCAGGACATATTCTGGAATCGGGATGCGGCCTTTGACTTCACCAGCGGGTGTCACGATCCAGATACCGGGCGGGACGTCCGCTGACTCGTGTGGACCGCGCGGTGCGGAGATTCCCGCCGCGATATACAGATCGCCGTTTTGTGCGACGGCCATACCATCGCCACCACGACCGGGAGCGAAGTCGATGACCACTCGCTGGTTGCTCAATTCGCCCGAGTCGGACATATCGAACGCCCAGATTTTTCGATTGCCGCCTGTGACGGGGCAACTGTCGACCAGATAGAGTGTGTGCTCATCCGGGCTGATGGAGATGCCATTGGGCCGCTGGATCTCCGGGTGCGTCAGGACTCGCGTGACTTCGCGGTTCGGATCAATCCGATAGACCGAATGGTGATCCAGCTCCATCGTGGCCGGATCGCCGTAGCAGGGATCGGTGAAGAAGATCAGACCGTTGCTTAACGCGGCGATGTCGTTCGGGGCGTTGTATCGTTTACCCTCGAACTGTTCGGTCAGAACTTCGATCTCGCCGGTGGCCATGTCGGTGCGCGTGATGCGGCGGTTACCATCGTCCGGGCCGAACTCATTGCCTTCGCAGGCGAGCAGGCGACCTTCGGCATCGAACAACAGACCGTTGGCACGACCACTGGGCTGCCGGAAGACGTCGGTTTGATCGCTGGCCGGATCAAAGCACATGATCCGATTGTTGGCGATGTCGCTGAAGTAGACTTTGCCGTCAGCGGCTGCAGCGGGGCCCTCTGTGAAAGCAGCGACGGTTGCTGGGGATCCTCCCGAGTCAGTAGCCTCGGATGGCAGGCCAGCGTTTATGAAAATGAAGGTCTTT
>CAYSJO010000148.1:0-3221 GCA_964431285.1 uncultured Planctomycetaceae bacterium | reverse complement strand
GTTACGTAGGTAGGTAGGTAGCCAGGCGCCTGCGTGGGCTCTTAATGCAGTTTGGTGTCGGTGTATTTTTTTTGCCGTTTGCGCCCCACTTGGGCGATTTCACCTGCGCTGCAACACCGGGGCACAAGTTAGCCCCTTTGTGCCGCTGAACCGCCTGCGACATTCCGGTCTTGCCGCGCGTAGGAAGGGTATCTGTGTGGCTCCGGGTCCGGCCGGCTTTTGCGGCTCGGGAAGCTCCAGCCGCTCAAGGAGAATCTCGGCATGAGGCGACTCGCGCACGGTTTCGCGAATCAGCAGAGAATCGGAGAGACGCTGCTGCAATACTTCGAATATCTCATCGGTCAGCTCGTCAGCCGATCCTTCAAGGCAGATGCGAACGAGTTCAACATCGCTCCAGCGATCACTCATCAACAGCCCTCGTTTCCTGTTGCGTCGCACAGGCTGGCGACAACAAGTTTTCACCCAAAATCAATACCCAGCTTCGAACGAGCAGTGTGACGCCGGAAACGATATATTGGAACCGGTTGATGCGTTCGCCAAGCAGAAGAAGTCTCGCTCATCCGGAATCGAATCATGAATCGTGTGCCGCTTTGTCTGTTGCTGCTGCTGTCCGGGTCATTGGCTCAGGCAGCCGATGAGGATCGCAAGGGACTCGATTTCTTCGAGGCCAAGATTCGCCCGATGCTGATCAAACATTGTTATGAGTGTCATTCCGCGAAAGCCGCGGCCGCGAAGACCCTCAAAGGCGGGCTGCTCGTCGACACGCGAGACGGTCTGCGAACGGGCGGCGAAAGTGGGCCGGCCGTCGTGCCAGGAAAGCCGGAAGAAAGCCTGCTCATCAGTGCCTTGCGGCACGAGTCGTTCAAGATGCCGCCGAAGATAAAGCTGCCGGATTCTCTCATCGGTCACTTTGTGAAGTGGATCAAACTCGGCGCACCCGACCCGCGCACCGGTGCCGTCATCAATGTTGCCGAGATGGATATTGCGGCGGGCCGCAAACACTGGGCGTTTCAGCCGCTGCACGACGTCACTCCCCCCGCCGTCCGCGACCGAGGCTGGATTCGAACGGCGGTTGATCAGTTCGTTCTGGCGCGACAGATCGCAGCGAAGGTGGAACCGAATACGCTGGCCAGTCCACGAACACTGATTCGCCGAGTCTACTTCGATCTGATCGGACTGCCGCCGGAATCGGAAGCTGTTGAATCGTTTGTTGCGGCCGCCGAAAAGGACTTGCCGGCAGCCTACGCGGCGCTCGTCGATGAGCTACTGCAGAGTCCGCATTACGGAGAACGCTGGGCGCGTCACTGGCTCGACCTCGTTCGGTTTGCCGAGAGCAATGGTTACGCCTTCGATAAAGACCGGCCCAACGCGTTTCAGTATCGCGACTGGGTCATTCGAGCACTCAACTCGGACATGCCGTACGACGAATTCGTCCGTTTGCAGGTCGGCGGTGACCTGCTGGCGAACGCGAAAGCTCCGACGCCAGAAGCGGCCGTGGCAGCGGTCGGCAAGATCGCCGCGACCGGGTTCCTTGTCGCCGGCCCGTTCACCACTCAGCAGACTCAGAAAGAACGGGAACGCAGCCGGTACGAGCAACTCGATGACATGATTCAGACGCTGGGTACGTCGATGCTGGGGCTGACCGTTGGCTGCTGCCGCTGTCACAACCACAAATACGATCCGATGCCGATGCACGATTACTATCAGCTCGCGTCCAGCTTCGCGGACGTCGGCTTCGCCGACACGGGCATCAACATGCAGCCGGAGAAGTTTAAAGAAGCAAAGTCAAAGTACGATGCGGAGCACAAGCCACTTACCGACACACTCGCAGCGTTTGAAAAGGACAAGTTGCCGACACTGTTCAACGAGTGGCTGGCGAACCGCCCTGAGGCTCCACCCGAACCGGAATTCGACGACTGGCATCACGTCGGTCCCTTCACGGCCGCGAGTTTTGACGAAGCTCACGACAAGGCATTCCCTCCGGAAGCCGGAGTCGATCTGAAGAAGACTTTCGAAGAGGGCAAGCTGAAGTGGACTCCCCAACCCACGTGGAAGAACGGAGTGGTTCACAACACGCTGACCGGAGAAAATGCGGCCAATTACCTGTTCCGCACGATCGAAGTGCCGAATGCGACAGAGTTCGCTTTGTCGCTTGGTAGCGACGACTCGGTCAAGTTCTGGGTCAACCACAAAGAGATACTCAACAAGAAGATTGGCCGTGCAGCTGCCGCCGATCAGGAGCAAGTGAAGTTGTCCTTGAAGAAGGGCCGCAATGAACTGCTCATGAAAATTGTAAATGGTGGCGGCCCGTCCGGTTTCTACTTCAAGGCATCCGGCGATGGCGCGCCGGCGGAAGTGACAAAGCTCCTCGCGATGACGCCGGAGAAGTGGAACGACAAGCAACGCAAGCAGGTGAGGGACTGGTTCCGCACGATCGAGCCGGAATGGGTATCGCTGAACAAGGCGGTCGTCGAACACGCGAAGGCCGAGCCGAAGCCGCAACTGACGAACATCTATGCCGCAAAGGTCCGCGGCACGACGTACAACTTTGGAGGCGATACATACAAGGTCTATCACCTGCGGCGCGGCAATGCTGACAACAAACAAAGTGAAGCGAAGCCGGGCTTTCTGCAGGTTCTGCTACGTGAAGAAGATGGTTTCGAACGCTGGTTGCAAACGGAACCATCGACCGAAGGCACGGACAGCAAGCCGGAGCCGGTCGCGGCGCGGATTGCACTTGGTCACTGGATGTCGGACACGGACAAAGGGGCGGGTCACCTGCTTGCCCGTGTCATTGTCAATCGCCTCTGGCATCATCACTTCGGACGCGGCATCGTTTCGACCACGAGCGACTTTGGAACACGCGGCGAACGGCCGACGCATCCCGATCTGCTCGACTGGCTGGCTGGAGAACTGATTCGGGGTGGCTGGCGACTGAAGCCGATTCATCGTCTGATCATGACGAGTGGCACTTACATGCAGGGCAACGCAATCACGGAGACGGGCCGGCAGCACGATCCTGAGAACCTGCTGCTCTGGCGTCGCAATTCCCGCCGCCTGGAAGCCGAAGTGATTCGCGACTCGCTGCTGTCTGTGAGTGGTGTCCTCGACCGCACACAATTTGGAAAAGGCTCACTTGACCAGAAAATGCCTCGTCGCAGCGTGTACCTGACGGTCAAACGCGGAACTCTGATTCCGATGATGCAGTTGTTTGCTGCCCC
>CAYSJO010000147.1:0-1982 GCA_964431285.1 uncultured Planctomycetaceae bacterium | reverse complement strand
CCGGCGACGAACCTAGTTTCCTGTAACCGGGGCGATAGAACACGCCGCACTTCCTGCTCAACCTGATCGGCTCTGACGCCGGGTAGTGTGGCAATTCTGGCCCCAGCTCGAGTCGCTTCGGCCAGCTCACTGCGTGCCTGGAACAGCAACGCAAATTAGAACAGGCCAGCCAGGATGATTCCGAACAGCGGTAGTGTCATGACCAGCTCAGCGCTGAACATGCCGGACCGCTTTCTGACGTTCTTCAGGTTACGCTGTCCAATGGTATTTATCATGAGTCAGCCGCTGCTTGTGCTTAGTAGATAAGAGGCCTCACATCCTGAGCGGCTTATCCAATCCACGGGAACTCTGGCAGCCTCCACACAACGATCGCCCATGTTGCAAGTGCGACCGGTACGGCGTAGCCCATCGTCCTTCGTCGCGAACGTTGCTCGGCGGTTTCCTTCTTTGGTTTCTCGCCCTTCGCTGTCTTGCCCGTTGCTGTGTACTTGTCCTTCGTCGTCATCATTCCACGAGTCAGCGAGCTGTAGATCAGGACACCGAACGTGCCCATACCGGCATAGATCGTGCTGGCGATCAGCACCAATCCTGTGAGTTCGAATCCGAGCCACATGGCCAGACCACCCATGAGCTTGACGTCACCGCCGCCACCGCCACCGACCATCCACAGGATGAACAGCAGTCCAAATCCCAGCGCGAATCCGAGTCCGCCCTGAGCCAATCCTTCCAGACCGTTGAACGCAAGCTGGTACACAATGCCCAGACCGAATACAGGAAGCGTCAGCTTGTTCGGGATCTTTTTGATCCGGATGTCCCAGATCGCGGCGGCGATCGTGTACGCGCCAATGCACGTCAGGAATACGATCAACTGCACAGTTTGAAGGGTGGTCAGTTCGGGCATGATGAGGCGCACAGTCGGAAGGTTCGTCGTGGTCGGCTTCAGCCGGCCTGAAGAGTCGCTACGTGTCAGCTGTCGGAATCCGAGCGCTACGAACAGGCGCGGTCCCGTGTCTAAGTTGAAGGTAGGTCACGAAAGGCGACAAAGTTCGGCTATCCCGCGCCGCCGCAGCTTCCCCGAGCAATTATGCCCTGTCCGTCAGAGTCGTCACGATCAGGTGGGCGATTCCCGGCAGATGACAGTGGGGGCTGATGCGACAAGGTGTTAGAACCCTTACAACCGGTCCATACGGACTCGCTTCGATGTCTGAATTCACCAACCTCGCTTCTTCTTTGACCGAGGACATTCGCCATGTTGACCCCACGCCGTCTCACTCTTGTCGCAGTTCTGCTTCTTCTGACGGATGGCCGACTCCTTCCGGCGGCCGATGCGGAGTACGTCAAGATGACCGTTACGTATAAGAAGGTTAGTGATTTGCCAGTGCGGGCCGTTGTCTCTCGACCGGACGACGAGCGAGTGCGCCCCGTTGTCGTGTGGATTCACGGCGGAGCCCTGATCAATGGTCATCGCGACGGGATCAGCGGCCGAGTGCGTAAGTACGCCATGGAGCGTGAATTCGCACTGGTGTCGATTGACTACCGACTGGCTCCCGAAACCAAACTGCCAGGAATTATCGCCGACGTTGAAGACGCTTTCGGCTGGCTGCACTCAAAGGGAGCCGATCAGTTTCATCTGGACCGTTCACGCATCGCAGTGACCGGCGGTTCGGCGGGAGGCTATCTCACGTTTGTAACCGGCCATCGCATCAAGCCGCGGCCACAGGCACTGGTTCCGTTCTGGGGGTACGGTGATCTGGTTGGTGACTGGTACAGCCAGCCGAGTCCACATCCCCGGCACAATCGTGTCAAAGTCAGTCGCGAGGAGGCTTTCAAGCAGATCAGCGGCCCGCCGGTTTCGGACTCACGCGACCGCAAAGGCAACGGTGGTCTGTTTTATGTGTACTGCCGTCAAACCGGGTTGTGGCCATCACTGGTGACGGATGGCTGGGACCCGCAGAAGGATGTCGAGAAGTTCGCGCCGTATA
>CAYSJO010000146.1:0-7859 GCA_964431285.1 uncultured Planctomycetaceae bacterium | reverse complement strand
CGCGAAGACACCCGTTCCTGAGACCGTTTCTGCTTGGGGCCAACATCACAAGTGACGAGCCTCGGTCCGTTTCTGCTCGGGAAGTGAGTGATTTCCCGCGACGCCTGAGTTATCGACAGCCGAGGGGATTCCCTCAATTCTGTGTGGGGATTCCGCCAACGAAGGGAACACCTCCCTGGAACTGGGCAGTAATAGTCTCCCAGATATCCCAGACTCGCACTCGTGCTGCGCCTTGCCGCAAACCAGGTTCAACAAACGTGATCAGATGGAGATATTTGGCTCACGTCAGGGCCGATCGAACTGGCGCTACGGAGCCTTGGAACCCGGGTTCGACAGTTTGATTGGCGAAGGCCGTCCCAAGCCACGCTGAAGGCACCTGACATGGCAACCGTCGATCACGGGTTGTGTACCGTTCCTGCACGATGAGGTGTTCGCTACGCTTGGATCAACCCATCAAAGACGTATTGGAGACGTATGCTGGGAAAGTGAGCAAAACTCTGGCGCGAATCGAAATACTCCGAACCGACCGTTTCCGATACCCAATCGAATCCGAAGAACGGCTCCACAGTGATCGAAACACGGCAACTTACGAAGCGTTATGGCGAGCTGATCGCCGTGAATCACATCGATTTGAACCTGAAAGAAGGCGATGTCTTCGGGTTCATCGGGCCGAATGGTTCGGGCAAGACGACGACCATGCGCATGCTCGCGACGCTGCTGCAGCCCGACTATGGCGAGGCATACGTCTGCGGAAAGTCGATCTACACCAACCCGCAGGAAATTCGACGGCTGGTCGGATTCATGCCGGACTTTTTCGGCGTGTATGAAGACATGACCGTCGTCGAATACCTCGAATTCTTCGCCGCGGCCTACCGGGTCGTGCCGAATAAACGCCGTCAGGTCGTTGAGGAAAAACTGGAACTGGTCGACATGGCGTTCAAACGCGACGCGATGGTCAATCAGTTGTCGCGTGGACAGACGCAGAGGATCGGGCTCGCCCGCGTGATGCTGCACGATCCGCAGGTCCTGCTACTCGACGAGCCTGCCAGTGGTCTCGATCCACGCGCCCGCATCGAGATTCGAAACCTGCTGAAACGGCTGGGTGAGCTGAACAAGACGGTTATCGTGTCGAGCCACATTCTGCCCGAACTGGCTGATGTATGTACGCGAGTCGGTATGATTGAGAAAGGCGTGCTGATCGTCGACGGCTACGTTGACGAAGTGATGCGCAAGGCTCGTCAACGAATCATGCTCAACATTCGCGTGGGTGCAGACACCGATCGCGCGGCTGGCCTTCTCGAACAGCACGATCTGGTCGAAGGAGTTTCGATTGGTTCCGACGAGCTGTTGGAAGTGACTCTCAAGGCCGAGGTCGAAGACTACAGCGACCTGCCGTCCGTGCTGATCGAGAGCGGATTCAAGCTGAGTCTGTTCCGCGAAGAAGAGGTCAACCTCGAGACGGCCTTCATGGAATTGACCAAAGGCCTGGTGCAGTAGCGGTTCGTGTTCGTGGTTCGTAGTAACCGGATTTATCCGGTTCCGTCCGGTGTGCCTCGACTGTGTGAGCAGGCATTCGCATTGCGGGAGGGCCACACCCTGTTCCCGCTCTTGAACCACGCCCCCTACATCTTTTCCCTGCTGGAGGCCGAACCGCATAAATGCGGTTACTACGAACGGAGTGTTCGCGCTAGACTTCTCGCGGCTCAACGTTCAGGGAGGGACGGCCGTGTTTCTGACTCGATCGATTCGACGCAAACTGGTCTTTGGACTGGCCCTCGTGCTGGTCATGCTGACCGTGATGTCGCTCAGCGGACTGTGGGGACTGGCTTCCTATTGCAACCTCGTCAACGACCCCGCCGTTGATGATCGGACCGTTGTTTCGGCCGCCGATGTTGCCCGAGCTGTGGCCGTTCTGCGGTGGAGTGTGCCGCTGCGTAACGGGCCGCTGGAAACTCCCTTTGACCAGGATGTCCTGCAGACACGTCTGGATACGGCGCAGAATCTGTGCGCGGAGTATCGCACGAGGCTGAACGAGCTGCCGCCGGGATTGCGGTACAACCAGTCCATCGCGCCGCAGGTGATCGGCCAGATCAGCGAGGGACTGGCGACGGTCGAACAGTCGCTGCACGACCCAGCTGGCCATCCGCCCATGGCCGTTTTGGCCTCTCGCCTGGATCAGCTGGGCAAAGCCGCGGTCGAACTGCCCGAACTGCCGGACGGACTGCGCGACACGCTGCGTGCCGCACGACGTGATTACCGGCAGGGACTGGTGCTGGTTTCTGTGTGCGCCAGTGTCGTCGTTGTGCTGCTGATTGGACTCGTGCGGTTTGGACACCGGCAGGTGTTTCAGCCGGTCTATTCGTTGCATCAGGGAGCCCGCCGCGTTGCCCAGGGCGATTTTGATTACCGCGTTTCAATCAGCTCACAGGACGAGATGGGTGAACTGGCCGAGTCGTTCAATCTGATGACGGAACGCTTTCAGGAAATCGCAGCGGACTTGGATCGCCAGGTTCAGGAACGCAGCCGTCAGCTTGTTCGTTCCGAACGACTGGCGAGTGTCGGATTTTTGGCGGCGGGCGTCGCGCACGAAATCAACAATCCGCTGTCTGCGATCCGCTGGGCCGGCGAGTCACTGGAGTCGCGGCTGGCTGAGCTGATGCATGATGCTCCCGACGACGAAACCGCGGTGGTGCAACAGTACGTTGCGATGATTCAGTCGGAATCCGAACGCTGCCAGGAGATCACGAAACGGCTGCTCGATTTCTCCCGCAGCCAGGACTCGGCCAGGACACGACAGGATGTGTGCCCGATCATCCGGGAAGTCGTCACTCTGATCACGCACATGAAGAAATACCGCGAACGTCGCGTCGAATTCGATCATGCATCTTCGTGCGAGGCCGAAGTCAGTGGATCCGAGATCAAACAGGTTGCATTGAACCTCGTGGCGAATGCACTTGATGCGAGCGCCCCAGACGGCCATGTCGCGATCCAGGTAGTCGAGCAGGTGGACTGGATCGAGCTGCACTTCACGGACGACGGCTGCGGGCTCGAAGCAGACGATATCGAACGCTTGTTCGAGCCTTTCCACACAACGAAGTCGACTGGCGAGGGAACCGGCCTGGGCCTGTCGATCAGCGACCGCATCGCACGAGACCACGGTGGCATCATCGAAGCCCAAAGTGCCGGTTTGGGCATGGGCAGCACGTTCATCCTGCGATTACCGCGCGTCCAAGGCGATCCGCTCACCGCCGAGGATACGACTCGAGAGCTACAACGGGTGCTGGCACGATAGTCGGCGAGACGAACGACCTTCATTCGCCAGGCCGCAGCGTAATTGCAGTCACTGAGCCATTACCGTCGAACGCTGCACCGAATGAAAGCTGAACGTCAACGTCCCTACCCTCAACGCTAGGAACGGTGACCGTCGGAGGCGAATTGTATCCTGATCCACCATTTGTGATTTCGAACCGTGTAACGGCTCCGTTCTGCACGAACGCAAATGCTGTCGCCGGCTCAGTCGGCCACATTTCCCCACGACTGCGGTTGTACCGGTAGTAGTTGGATGCCGTGTCGAGTCGTTCATTCGTAATGCCGTGTGGGCCAAGAGCGGCCAGCAGAACCTCTTTGTTCTCTCTAACCCGTTCGCCGGCCGGTTCGGTTCCTGCCGGTGCCGGTCGAACTTGACTGAAAGCTCCACGAAAGACTTCTGGAGCAACTCCAAGCGCTCCAGCAATCAGGTTGACTGGCCTTCCCTGGTCGGCGGGATTCGTTTCAAACCCGCCAGAGAAAACTACCGATACGCGTTGCGTCCGATCCGCCAGAACAACAGGTTCTTCGGCAGGCCGTTGTCTCGGCAGCATGACGACGACGACGATGATGAACAGCACGATCGCCACCACATTGCGGGTACTTTTTTGCTTCTAGGATGCTGCTTGATGCTCAGTCATGCGAATCCCAAACGCAGCAGGAATTACTGGAAGACTCGACCGGCATAACCGACGACCCGACTGGTGTCCCCCGTCACATCGGCCGAGGTTGAATAGCCTGTGCTCCGGGACTGGTGAACGCCACCAAGTTTTTTCAGTGTCTTCAGGATGATCACCGCGGGGATCATGCCGCACATGCTGATGTCGTTGTCTCGGCACGTCTTGAACAGGGCGTCTTCATCCAGTCGGTCGAGTTGTTCCAGAGCGAGCTTGTCCAGACGACGGTTGTCAGCATCAGACGCGAAGTGGTTCATGTCGCTGGAAATCACCAGTAGCGGCTTCTCGTCCATCTCGCGGATCACGCCGGCCAGTTCTTCCGCAAATTGATCACAGCGCTCCAGAGTGCCGCCACCAATGGCCAAGCCCACAACTTTTGTGTCCGGCGAAAGCCGCGCGATGATCGGCAGTTCGACCTCGATGCCGTGTTCCAGCTTGTGAGCGCCCGCATCCGGCTCCAGCCCGGTAATTCGTTTGGAAAGCTGCATTGCCAGGTCGTAATCCGACGACACGTCAACGCCCGGCAGCTTCCACGTGTGATGCGGAGCGACGGACCAGTCCGTCCCATTCGCCGTGTGTTTCGGTCCGATCATGATGACTCGCTTTGGCAGCTTCACCCGCTTGAACACATCGGCCGCCAGTTTGCCAGAGAACTTCCAGCCTGCATGCGGCACCATGATCGCCTTGGAGCGTTCCTGGGTGGCCGACCCCTCCAGCATGTCGTCGAGCATCCGGTTCATCTCGTCGACGTCCGACGGATAGAAGCGACCGGCTACTGCCGGGGGACGCTCGGATGGGCCTCGCGCCGGGCGCGGAATGGCGGCGAACTGCACGCGTGACTTCGTACTTTGAAATGCCAGACTGAAGACCTGCGCGTAAATCGGTTCAGCAACCTGGCACAGTTCAGCCGTTTCCTGCAGCAGTTCTTCGGCGGACTTGTCCCGGTCGTACAACCAGGCCGACCGGTTTCGTTCGCTAATGAGGACGCCACGGTATTGCGTATCAACGCCGCCCAGACTCGGCTGAGCAACCGAGCCTTGCATCGCTGCGTCGTAAGCGATTGCCAGATTCAGCTCAAAGTTCGCGTTCAGGAATCCGCGGCGACGCAATGATGCGGATAGTTCTTCGCACATCGAAAACAGTGTCGACTGCAACGGCATGGGGTCGCGAATCGACATGCGGGCGACGTCGATGTCCTGACCGCCGGGCAACGTGACTGTCAAAGAAACGCCGACGACTGTCGAGTCCGGGACTGTGCCGATGTAGTACATCGGCGTCGCCCCCCGCACGATTGCCACGACGTTGTCCTGGCAGATGTGCCGGAGTTCTTCGACCTGAGCCGGCTGATAAATCAACTGCGTCTGAGCGCCCGCACGATCGCTTCCAGTCGCATCACTGTCGCCCAGTTGACTCTTGATGCAGTTGCCTTCGAACCGGTACAGGATCGTGTCCGGCTCCTGCCACGCGGTGGTTGGCAGCCCGGCCTTCGTACAGACGTTGTTCAGGAACTGCTCCGAATCCCAGCCGTTGTCGGTTGCGACGCCCGGTAGCAGCAGACCTCGCTGGTTTCCGCGCACGATCTGCAACCCGTGAGTGCCAATGGTGATTTCACCGATGCGGTCCTCGCCCGTGGCGTTGACTCGTTCGGGTGCGAACAGCAGCCAGACTTCCATGTCCAGATGCGGGATCTCGCTGGCCGAGATCGGCGGGAATCGCGGGTCGGCCGTGGCCGTTCTGTGTGACGAATCCTGGAGTGTTTTCAACAGCGGCATCGCTCCGCCGAACGATCCCATGCACGATCGAAGTCGACCATCCCGCTTCAGACTGACAAAGATTCCCGACACCGCAGCGTTCGCCACGCCCAGCAGGTTGAGATCGGGAATGGACGCATTACGTTGTTCGGCTGCAGCGGTGACGAGTTCCGCAGCGGCTTTGCGAATGCCTTCTCGCTGTTCGGCCGTCAGTGGAATCCGCGTGGGTGGCTGCTGACGGACGGGCTGAGATGCAGGTGTTTGAGGCGTCGAAGGTTGCTGGGCGGTGGTCACGGGTTGGGCCTCCTGCTGTGGTTGAGATTTTGGCTGCTGTTGCGGTTTCTGGCTGGCCAGCCACTGGAGTGCCGAGTCATCCATCTTGACTCCGTTGTCACGCCGCGGTTGTTGTTTTAGTTGACTCATCGAGTTGCTCACGGGTGCAGTCGATCCTTGCGACGCGCTCGCGCTCAGTCCTTCGATGTGAAACTGCCGCATGTCGACCGGCTGGCGTTTGCGGCCCCAGTTGCCCGGCCTGTCGGCGAAGTGACCCGTAATCGACTGGCCGCAATGCTGGCACTGATTGCCGTTCAGCGCGTAAACGCCCAGAGCGTACCAGTTACGTTCAATGACCAGATTGCGGCAGTTCGGGCAGTACGTACTCTGCCGCTCGACGTCGTTCACGTTGCCGACGTAGGCGTATTTGAGCCCGGACTGATGCGCGAGTTCCCGCGCCTTGATCAGTGTCTCGTGCGGCGTGTTCGGTCGGTCTGTCATCTTGTAATCGGGATGAAACGCCGAGAAGTGCACGGGCACATCATCGCTGACGGCTTCCAGCACCCAGTTGCACATCTGGCGGATTTCGTCTGGTTTGTCGTTCGCATCGGGGATGATCAGGTTCGTGATCTCGAACCAGACATCGGTTTCGCGTTTGAGCCAGCGGAGCGTGTCCAGCACGGGCTCCATGTGCGCGTAGGTGATCTTGAAATAGAAGTCTTCGGTAAACGCCTTCAGGTCGACGTTCGCTGCATCGATGAACTCATAAAAGGGCTCGCGAGCTTCGGGAGTGATGTACCCGGCCGTGACCGCGACCGACTTGATACCCTCGGCCCGGCACGCTTTCGCCGTTGCGATTACATACTCGGCCCAGATCACGGGATCGTTGTATGTGTAGGCGACGCTGTGGCAACCCAGCGATTTCGCGGCCAGGGCGATCTCTTCAGGGAACGCACGATGGCTCAGTCGTTCGACCTCGCGAGCCTTGGAGATGTCCCAGTTCTGACAGAACTTGCAGCCCAGATTGCAGCCGGCCGTTCCAAATGACAGAACGCTCGTCCCGGGAAAAAAGTGATTCAGCGGCTTCTTTTCGATCGGATCAATGCAGAAGCCGGTGCTGCGGCCGTATGTGGTCAGCTTCATTTCGCCGCCGATGTTCTGGCGGACGAAACAGAAGCCGCGATCTCCGTCTTTCAGCCGACAGAATCGCGGGCACAGGTCGCAGACGGCTCGATCACCTTCTGTGTGCCACCACCGGCCAGGGAACAGTCCTGCGGCAGCTTCACCGGCGGAATCGGAGATCACGGGAAGTGAGGTGCTCATCAGAGCGCGGCCTCGAAGTGTCAGCACCGGAGGGAAAGGTGGATCGCAGCGGGAATCTTAGGGGCGCTCTGTCAGAAGCGGCAATGTGGATATCACGACCGAGTCAGCCGTGCCGCGAGTGCTTTGGACGACGGAATTGTTGCGGCCACGCTACCGCACCACACTGATTTCGACTTGACTTACAGTCTTGATGATCAGCTCAGTGACCGTGTCTCATATGAGTATTTTCATACTTATGAACATCAGATCGCCACGGTCGACGACGTGCCGCGTGCCGGCGGGCCTGAGGATTCCGCGGTAGCGTCTCTCCGCAGGCGACTTCAACCCGTTACTTCCATCGCGGCAAGGTCGCTATTGGCTTGCTGATCATCTGTGAAGGGTGCATGATCTCTAGTGTTCGATCAGACCTGAATTGATGGGTAGAGGCGTTTGAGTCTTGTGCGTGCGTCTTCGGTTGTGAAGTGCCAGTCGACTGTTGCGGCAGAATCGTTTCGGGGCTTTTCCCAAGCTGCGACTTCGCGGGTCAGTG
>CAYSJO010000145.1:0-20604 GCA_964431285.1 uncultured Planctomycetaceae bacterium | reverse complement strand
GTCGCGAGGAATCCAACGCTGACAATGACCGCGATCGTCTGGCCAGTCGATTGGGATTCGAGCACGACGTTCAGAATTCGGGAGACTGCCAGCAGCATGGTTCCCATCCAGCCAGCCGAGTAAACCATGAAGATGACACTGGCCGCCAATCGAACGGGTCGGGCGAAGCGGCGTTCCAGGTACTCGTACAGACTGCTGAAGCCGAGCCCCTTGTAGAACGGGATGATCCAGGTGCAGGTGATCGGGATCACAACGAACGGGATAAACAGAATCGCCAGCAGTTGGTGGTAATCACCGAACGCGCCTTCCGCCGGAAGCCCAACAAACGAATTCGAACTGAACGTCGTGGCGAACAGCGACAGGCCGACGGGGATCCAGTGCATCTTCCCGCCGCCGAAAAAGAATTCCTCGTTGTCCTTCTGCTTGTTCGAGAAATACAGGCCCAATCCAACGACCAGTCCCAGATACGCAAGACAGATTGTCCAGTCGACAAATGAGATGTGCTCCACAGCAAGAGCTTTCGCGTAACGGGAACAGTGCCTGTAGAAGGACGCGTGACGCGTTGATTCAGGATCAACGTCACTTCAGGTGTCGGTCAAAGAACTTGATTACCGTGGAACGCAGGTCTCGTTCTTTGGGCTGCAGATGAAAACTGTGAGGAGCACCCTCGATAACCACCAGTTCCACCGGGACTCTGGCGGCCGTCAACTGCGCGTGCAGAATGCGCGACTGTTTCACGGGAACCAGGGCGTCTTTCGTTCCATGCAGGATCAGGGCTGGCGGATCGTCTGACGTGATGAAACTGATCGGCGATGCCTGTCGACACAATTGCTCCTCGGCCTCAGTCAGCGTGTTACCACGCAGTCGCGCCTGCTTCACGACGTCGTGCACGCCGTACATGGGAACGACGGCCTGAATGCGACATGAATACTCACCATACGGCCCATCAGGGTCCAGCTTGTCGTCTGCATCTGTTGTCGCCAGTATCGATACGAGGTGACCACCCGCCGAACCTCCGATCGCTCCGATATGCTCCGGATCAATATGGTATTCGTCGGCGTGCTTACGCAGAAAACGCACAGCCGTTTTGCAGTCGTGCAGCATACCGGGCCAGACTTCGCGCAAGCGACTGGCCAGCTGATCGCTTTTTTGGGCCAGTCGATAGTTGATACTGGCACAGACGTATCCGGATGCGGCAAGGGTGTTGCCGATGTTCTGTTCCCGTTTGGCGGCTTTGTCACCGCCATGCCATCCGCCACCGTGAATGATCACGATTGCCGGGCGACGTGAACCGTCGTTCTCGGTCGGGAGATAGAGGTCAAGTTTCTCAGCGCGGTCATCAGCAAGGTAGGCGACATTCCTGACAACGCGAACTTGCTCGTCCTCCGCTGCACTCAACGGTTGCGACCGATGAGTCACCTGCAGGATCAGTACAGCAATCAGCAGGCATTTGAGGGTTGCGCGGTTCACACCGTTTCTCCATCGTGCGAGAGACTTGAGTATGACGGGCTGACCGAATTCGGCGCCACACTGTCTGGTACGACCGTAGCAGACTAATTCCGGTCTGTGCATGTGGCCGTTTTACGCAACGTTGAAGTCTTCGCGACTTGTGGTGGATTCTGATGCGTCAATCAGTCCATTGCCACGATTTCGAAGCTGCCTCAGGATAAGATGATACGGCGTTGGGACTCCACATTGTCACGGGGGGTGACATGCTAGCGGCCAGTCAGAACAGAACGTCGATGACCGTGCTGCATTCATGCGTCCGGCTGGCAACGTTGTTCGTTCTGGGGATGGTTCCTGTTGTCGCCGAGGACGCCCCCCATCCTGCATTTCACTTTCGTTGCCAGATTCCAGCGCCAGCTCGGGCCGAATCCGTTCTGCACTCGCGGCTTAACCCCGGCAGACTCCTCGTGCCGAGTGAGTTACCTAACCGGGGAAGCTGGCAATTCGATGGCCGCACGTCGATCGTTTATGTGGCACCCAGCAGGTCGGAGGGCTTCTTTCTCTCTCCAGCCTCGAACTCCATTCAAAGCGAAACGGGCATCGCCGATCGGCTGGTCACACAATTCGCGTTTGATAAAGGCAACTGGACGCGGCTGGCTATTGGGCTGGCCGCCGACAAAAAAGGCTCACCGCGATTGAGTGTTTCACTGGAGGGCTTTGACGGCCGGACCTTCGGACTCGGTGACAGTGTCGTTGCCGCAGATCGCTGGCACCATTTCGCCCTCGTCCACGAAGGCACGGCGTCGGCCGCTAAGATCTGCTGGTATCTGGATTATCGGCAGACGGGCGAACTGTTTCTGGGCGGACAATCCAATCAGAACACACTCAGACCTCCCGGCAAGGCCCCCTTCACGATTGGTGCGCGGCTGCGAACCGGAGAGCTGGTCAATCGAGGCTTCGACGGGTTTATGGATGAGGTGCGCCTGTCTCCACGACCGCTGACAGTTGCTGAGTTCCTGCGATGCGACAATGCAGCCCTTGCGGAGGCGGCCAACACAGCTCCGCAAATTGACTGGCGAGACGAGGCAATCTGGAACAAACGTCATCGCAAGGCCGTCGAGCTTTCTCAGCAATGGACTGTTCCACAAGCCGATCGGATCAGCATCGGTGCGGCGCTGCAGGCCGGCCCGGACGCAGCGATCGTTGACGACTCCACTTTTCTCCGTCGGCTGTCGCTGACGATTCGGGGGCGGATTCCGACGCTTGATGAGGTTTCGCGTTTTCTTACGGACGGCAGACCGGACAAACGATCGCGAATCATCGATCGGTTCCTCGGTTCGCCAGAGTGGGCCGACAGTCAGGTGGGGTACTGGCAGGACGTGCTGGCTGAGAATCCGTCGGTCGTTTTCCCAACGCTCAACAACTCAGGAGCTTTTCGGCAATGGCTTTACGAATCATTTCGAGACAACACGCCCTTTGACCGATTCGCGACGGAACTGCTGCTGATGGAGAACACGGTCGATCGTGACGATGGGCCAGCCGGGTTTGCGCTTGCGACGGGCAACGATGCGCCGATGGCGATGCGGGCTCACGTCGCTGCGAAGGCGTTTGCGGCGGTCGACCTGAAGTGCGCCCGTTGTCACGACTCACCTGTCGATCAATTCCGGCAGGCCGATCTGTTTGTTCTCGCCGCGTACTTGAATGGTGGTCCGTTGACAGTTCCTGCAACGAGTGTCGCCGCAGCTGGGAAAGCCAAAGAGCCTGGCGTTATCACCACATCACTCGTTTCGGAACAGAGAATTGATCCTGTCGGACTGCAAACGCACTGGCTTGGCGATGGTGTGAAGTCGCGCTCGCTGAGCCCGCAGGTTTCCGGCTCGCGCGCGGAACTGGCGGCGATCCTGACCTCACCAGGGAACTCGCGTTTTTCGGATGTCATTATCAACCGCGTCTGGAAGCGGCTGTTTGGACGCGGGCTGGTCGAGCCAGTTGACCAGTGGAACGATCTCCCTCAAGCCACTCACCCAAGGCTGCTGCAGTCACTGAGTGCTGATTTTGTGGAGAGCGGCTACGACCTGAAATCACTGGCCCGTGGCATACTGAGTTCCGACGCATGGCAACGGCAGCGTGAAGGACAACTAATGTCCGCCGAACAACTGGTCGATTCGTTGTTCGTTGCCGTGGGCAAGGACTTTCAGGCGGAGACGCTAGGCGTTCACGCGACCGATCCGGGAGCCGTTCAGTTACCCAACCCTCGGCGAGCGTGGCAATTCGCGGCACTGCCGAACGAACGGGACCGGCCTTCACTGGGCATGCCCGTTAACCAGACGATTGTCGATGTGATGACTGTGTTCGGCTGGAAAGGCAGTCGCCAGCAGCCGGTCAGTGAACGTGAGCAGACAACATCCGCACTTCAGCCACTGCTTCTTTTTAATGGATTGATGTCGCATCGCATCGTGCGGCTCTCTGAACAGAGTGGGTTCACTGAACTGTGCCTCCAGCAATAGTCGGTGGAGCAACTGGCGGATCAGCTCTTCGTCACCGTGCTCGGACGAAAGCCCGTTCGTGACGAACGGACGGCCGTTGTCACGATCCTGGCTCCCTCGTTTGCACAACGTCTGACCGGAAACCCGCCGCGGCCATTTGAGTCGCTCAGTCAATTTCAACCGGACTGGCGCAAGCACCTGGAGCCAGATCAGACAACATTGATGCTGGCAGCGCAGAAGCGTGTGGCAAGGGGCGAGCCGCCGACCGCGCGGCTGACAGAGGGCTTTCGTGAACGAGTCGAGGATGTTTTGTGGGCGCTGATCAACAGTCCGGAGTTCATGGTGGTGCCATGACAACGTCGACACAAAAGACGCTCTCGCGGCGCGACTTCCAGGAGCTCGCCGTCGGTGCTGTGGCTTCACGAGCGACGTCGGCCTTACCGACAGCGAATGGAGCCTCAGGAGTTGTTCCGCGGGGAAAGGCTCGAGCCTGCATCCTGCTCTGGATGGGCGGAGGCATGTGCCACGTCGACACATTGGATCCAAAGATCGTCGGCGACCCGAAATCCAATAAAGCAGGTTTGGCCTATCGTTCTATATCGACTGCGATTCCTGGTGAGAAAGTCTGCGAGCATCTGTCCCGCACGGCGAATCTGCTGGACCGCGGAGTGCTTCTTCGGACGCTGAGTCATCCGTTGAAGGTGGATCACGCTGACTCCACAGGCCTTGTGAAGACTGGCCGGCTGACGAGTGGCACTGTCGTTTATCCGTCGCTCGGTGCGATCGTCACCCATCAGCGTGGACGTCGTGCGGATGCAATCCCGCCTTACATTGTCATGGGTTTTCCCAACGTGACGCGAGGTCCAGGGTTTCTGGGAAGCGAGTACGGTTACCTGTACCTGACCGATCTGGAAGCTGGTCCGACCGGCCTGCGTCGCCCGTTTGATGTCACTGCCGAGCGGCAGCAGCGACGCTCCGATCTGTTGAACCTTTTTCGCAAACGAGCGCAAAACTCGACTGACGAAACAACGCGTGAATACGCCGCCGCCATCGATGACGCGCATAAGCTGATGACCGGAGCGTTTTCGCGAGTCTTCAACCTGAAGACCGAGCGGGATCAAACAAGAGAACGATACGGCGGCGGCTTCGGCCAGCGCTGTCTTCTGGCTCGGCGACTGATTGAATCCGGTTCGCGATTTGTCGAAGTGGCCTACGACTTGAACTTCAAGAACGGAACTGGCTGGGACACACACCGCCACGGCCAGGCTCAGCAACATTTTCTCATTCAGGATCTTGACCTGGCCCTGAGCGCACTCGTCGAGGACTTGGAACTGCGCGGGCTCCTTGATGAAACGCTCATCGTCCTGGCCACAGAATTCGGCAGGCCACCGGAGTTCGACGGCAAAGGCGGGCGAGGACACCAGTCGGCGGCCTTCAGCGCGGCTCTGTTTGGTGGGGGTCTCAAGACCGGACAGGTGATTGGCCAGACCGATGAACTCGGCCGCAAAATCGCGGACCGCCCGATCTCAATTCCCGATCTGCATGCCACAGTCCTCGAAACGCTCGGCATCAACCCGGCCACAGAGTTATTCGACGACAGTCGCCCAATTCCGATCACTGATCACGGGAAAGCCATCGGCGAGCTTTTCTGGTCCTGATCCGCTAATTGGTCGACCGGCCACAACTGCAGCCCGTGCCTACGGGCACGCGATAGCTGATCCCATTGCCAACGTGCTTCCAGAAGAATGCCGGTGCGTCGCGTCCATCCAGCTCGGTCATCGACTTTGAGTCGAAGATGCGACCGTTCGCAATCGTCCGCTGAATGAGTTCTGAATCGCGAATCCTCTGCGTGGGGTCTGCGCCGGGCTCCATAATGATGATGTCGGCCAGCTTGCCCGGCTCCAGCGAACCCAGGTCTCTATCCAGCCCCAGGTATCTGGCACCGTAGAGCGTGCCACATCGCAACGCCTGCATTGGTGTCATTCCGCCTTGCACGAAACTCCACATTTCCCAATGCGTGCAAATCCCGTTCAACTGACCGTGTCCGCCGGCTTGTACGAGTCCACCATCATCCACAACCTGCCGGGCAATTTCAGCAACACGAATGTGGTTGTAATCCTCAAGTGGTGACTTCTCTCTGCGTCGGGAGCGAGGATTCAGGATATGTGGTGGAATAAACCTCTTCAGGCGTTCGTGTTGCCAAAGGTCATCGTGTTCATACCAGTATTGCTCACCCGAAACCCCGCCATAGGCCACGCTGAGTGTCGGTGTGTATCCAACGGCTGTGTTCCGCCACAGGTCCATGACATCGTCGTAAGCTGTTTGTACTGGGAGAGTGTGCTCGATGCCCGTATGGCCATCGACGATCATTGTCATGTTGTGCATGAACGTCGATCCGCCTTCCGGCACGGCCATCATTTTGAGTTCGCGTGCCGCAGCGATGATCTGCTGTCGCTGGTCGCGCCGTGGCTGGTTGTAACTCTTTACAGAAAACGCTCCCACTGCCTTCATTCGTTTGAGATGGAACACCGCGTCGTCAAGGCTCTCAATTTCTGCTTTGAAGTTGCCTGCCGCGCCATACAGAATCCGGCCGGTTGAAAAAGTGCGCGGCGCAACGATTCGACCCGCCTTAGTCATCTCACTGGCCGCAAAGATCGCCTGAGTGTCATTGGATGGATCGTGCACAGTCGTTACACCAAATGACAGTCGCGCGTAGTCCACCCAGTTCTGTTGCGGCGTGATCCCGGACGTTGCCTGTGAGCCATGCGCATGAGTATCAATGAATCCTGGCAACACTGTCTGGTCGTCGATCCTGATGACTCGAATATCATCAGGAAGTTCAACCTTATTGCGTGAACCGACAGCGGTGATTCGATTCGATTCGACGATGATGACGCCATCCTCAATCACGCCGGCCGACCCCATCGACACGATCCGGCCACCGACCAGTGCGAAGGCTCCGTCTGGTCTTGCGTGACTGGCTTTGAAACCAATCGGTAACGACTCAGGTTCTGGCGGCGCTGCGTTTCCGACTTCTATCGACGCGGCAGCCTGGATCCTGCTTGTGAACAGATCGGGACCAAGCGCCCAGTGCAGCGACTGGCTGTCACCGGAAAAATGAAGCCAGTCCCCTGCCTGCACGCTCAGTTTTCTGACGGGCAGCCCCTCGAATTTCGGGCCGACACTGATCGGCTTACCTGTCTTCACAAATGGCGCCAGGTACACATTGAACCGCTCGACGAAGGCGATCTGCCTGCCATCCGGTGAGATACAATAGTCGGTGGCCCACTGGCTCTTGTAATGCTCACGTTCTTCGTTTCCGTCGAGATCGACTGAACAGAGCGTGCGGTTGTCAGCGTCCTTTTCCGGTTTCGTGCGCTGAAGGAAGACGCGGTCTGAACCCATTCCGAACTGTGGGCGACTGCCGTTCTTTGCGACTCGTTCTGGTTGACCGCCGTTGATTGAGATTCTGTAGATTCCAGGTTCATGGGAATACAGCGGCGACCTCAGCCGTCCACCACTGGTCTTCTCATACACCACAGTCTTTCCGTCCGGCGAAAGAACGGGATTCACATAATGACCAGGGCGAATCGTTATTTGTCGATTGTCCTGCGGACGCATGACTGAGACGCTGCGGATCGAGCCCAGTGTTTGATCATTCCAGGTCGTGTAGATGACGCGTTTTCCATCGCGACTCCAACTCGGGCAGAACTCAAACTCATTGGATCGAGTGCTCAATCGCCGCGGTTCACCCTCTGGCAGATTCCGAATGTAAATGTGGCCAAGTGCCTGAAATACAACCTGCTTGCCATCAGGTGAAACTCGCACCCAGCGCAACATCCGGACATCGAACTCTTCCGGTGCCACCTCAACGGGAAAGCGGACGATTTCGCTTATCGTTCGCGTGTCTTTGATCCGGAATGGAATCACAGACTCGCTCCCATCTTCGACGCTAATCCGACGAATCCTGCCTTTAGCCCATATCACGATTGACTGACCGTCCGGCATCCAGGCGAATGCCGAGTACACACCGTGAATCGCCCAGGCTTCCTGCATGTCACGTTCGAGCCGGTCATAGATCGGTCTGACTGAACCGGTCTCAGTGTCGAATAGATGCAGACCCGTTCTGGGGCCAACGCGCCGTACAAAGGCGATCGTTTTTCCATCCGGAGACGGTGTTGGGCGACATGCCCCGCCTGGTCCAGTGATGTATGGCTCGCTCTCACCCGTCTCAAGGTCTAACCGTTTGATGGTGTAAATCTGACCGTTGGAGTCTTTGTCGTACTGGAAGGTATCTCCTGGCGTCGAATCCTGGGAGTAGTACAGATACTTGCCGTCGGGTGAGAATACAGGTTCGTTAACATCCTTCTGGTCATTCGGCCGCTTCGTCAACTGGACGCCGGCCATCGCGTTCATGCTGGCTGCGTCACGGTGGTACATCCACATCTCACCCGCTCCGAGTGAGCGGCGGCTTGTGAAATGTTTACGGGCAACGATGTACTGATCGTCAGGAGACCAGGCTGGTCCGTTGATGAGTCGAAATGACTCATTAGTAATTTGGCGCAATTCCTTCGTCGCCCGTTCGATGATCCATATGTTGTCGCCAGCCTTTCCGCCTTTTCCGTTGCGGTCACTCGTGAAGGCGATCCACTTGCCATCATGACTGAAACGTGGCTGCATGTCCCATGCGATCCCCGACGTAAGTTTCTCGGGATAACAATCATTGCCGTCGGCACCCGTGATCGGCATCACGTAGATGTCACCGAGGAGGTCGAAGACGATCTCGCAACCAGTGGGATGAACATCGACAGTCATCCACGTGCCCTCCGACACGTCAATCGGTTGCTCTGCGGATGGTCCCGGAGGCGTCTCAATGGACCATGTTTCTTTTTCGTGACCGTCCTTGGATGGAGAATGGTCTTCCTCAGACGTGCTTGCAGAGGGCGACAGGTCTGCGTTGCCTTGCGAATGCACCAGACAGGGGGCAAGCACGATCATGCTGATAGCAAACACTCGGGAGCAAAGTAACATTTGCGATTCCAATCAAGATGCATTGTGCGTGGTGGCGTCGATCACTGGCAATCAGCATGGCTGGTGGGCGGCACTCGTTTGGCACAGATAACATGCACCTCAGCATGAACCACTTTAACCGTGCTGAACCTCCCTCCGGGCTAATCAGTGGAATTGTGAATATACCGGTGCCTAACGGCACCGACATGAAGTGTATCGCCCTCTGGGCTGGAAACTCGCAACATCAATAAGTGTAAGCGAGGCGACTCCAGGTGGTCGCAAGCACTTCGAGTAGTGATTTCTCGCTGACGCTTTGGGTGGGATTTACGGAACAAATGCGAATTCGTTTGAGTTAATAAGCGCTCGACACACCAGCGACAGGTCATTCTCTTTCGCTACGGTCAGACAGGCTTCGCGTTCATCCCCATCAGGTGCTCGGCCAAGCAGCAGTGCAAAGCACCGGTCAATCGATTTGTCCGAATCGCCGCCGGTATCTTTCCTCGCCCGGTCGGCAATCCGCTTTGATTGCTCCATCACGAAATCGCTGTTCATCAGGTTGAGGGCCTGCAACGGTGTCGTCGAGACAGGACGCTTCGGACGCACTTGACCGCAATCGGGGAAATCGAACGCTGTGAAGATTCGATCGTCCACTCGTCTCATTCGTTCCTGGTAGAGCATCCGACGCCAGGTCTCCGGTCCATGATTGTTAAGGACCTGCCACTGCGCGTACGTCTTTTTGACGTTGTGAATGCGGTAGCTGCGACCGCCGATCGAGTGGTCGAGCAATCCTGAGGCCTGCAGGATCGAGTCACGGATGACTTCCGCTTCGACACGCTTCGGCGGGTATCTCCACAGAAGTGCCGATCCCGCGTCCTTTGTGATGCCGTTGCGTGTTGGCTTGCTTGACTGCCGGAACGCATCGGACATGACTATCAGTCGAATCATGTGCTTCATCGACCAGGTTTTTTCCGTTGCTACACTGAGCGTCGGCTCACGAAATTCTGCTGCCAGCCAGTCGAGCAACTGCGGATGCGTGGGTGGCGCGCCGGCTTTGCCGAAGTCACTGGTCGTCGGAACGATGCCGGCACCGAAGACGTGATGCCAGATACGGTTCCCCATGACTCGCGCGGTCAACGGGTTGCGGTCGCTGGTGATCCACTTTGCGAACTCAGAGCGTCGCTTTGATCCGGAGGCCTTTGATGTGAGCTTCAGGTCGCCATCGAATATCGCAGGGCCGGCCGGTGCCACTTCATCACGTGCATTCTCTGGACTGCCTCGCAACAGCACTCGGGTCACTGCTGGCTTTACAAGCCGGCCAATGAAACTGGGTCTCGGGCCTTCCTCGGAGAGCGCGTCAATCAGACGCTGAATTTCGGCCAGTGCGGTCACGCGTTCAGGGTGTTTCTGGGTGAGCTTCTTATTGACGAACCACGTGCCGACCCACGGCTGCCATTCTCCGTCTTCTTTCAGGACGTCGAGGTCGTACTCGTACCGCGGCAGGTACGGTTTCTTCGTGAGGTAATCCGTGTCGTAGAAGCATTCTCGATTACTGCTGAGCCGCAGGCGATCGATCGTCTCTGGTTTCGCAAAATCAAAACGTACCCACGGCTTTTCTTTGGCATTCTTTGCCGATCTGGCTCGCCAGGCCATCGTGCCGAATTCACCATCGTTAACGCGGCCGACCGGGTTGCGGCCGTCCGTTCCTTTCTCGGGAAATCCAGAGACCTTCGTGCCGCGGCGTGCATGAGCCAGGTTCTCACTGCGTTTGGCTGGACCGAAGACCTGCAGTTCATCCAGCCCGACGTTGCTCATCTTGAAGCGAAAACGGACAGCCTTCGTCTTGATGGGGTTAAAGTGGAGTTCACGGAACGCTCCCCAGTTTTCTTCCCATCCGCCAGTTTCTCGAAGAATCCGTCGTTGCTTCGCGATGCCTTGCCACAGTTCGTGGCCGCGCTCTCGGCGAGGGTGATCCGTAGCCAATTCCGGAAACCGACTGCCAAACTCGATGTCCTGAAAGACTCCAGTCATCGCGTAGTAGTCTTTGATGGTGATCGGATCGAACTTGTGGTTGTGACATCGAGCGCATCCCATCGTGACGCCCATAATCGAAGCGCTGATCGTCTGCATGATCTCGTCCATGCGATCCGCTCGTGCCTGGCGTATCGCTGCCGGTTCACGGCCAACCGTGGCCGCAGGCACGTGCGGACCGGCGACCAAAAAACCCGTAGCCTCGCCGGCACCCATCGAGTCGCCGGCGATCTGCTCCTGCACGAACTGGTCGTATGGCTTGTCTTCGTTGAACGCACGCACGACGTAGTCGCGATAGATCCATGCATTCTTACGGTAGAGATTCGCCTCGGACCCGTTCGTCTCTGCCCAGCGAATCACGTCGAGCCAGTGCTGTGCCCAGCGCTCGCCGAAGTGCGGCGACTTGAGGAGTCGATCGACCAGTGCCGCATAGGCTTGTTCAGTGTCCGTGCCCCACGCCTTGAGAAATGCGACCGTCGCTTCCGGAGTCGGAGCCAGTCCAGTGAGGACAATCGAAACTCGCCGGATCAGTGATCGTGGATTGGCCTGTTTCGAGAACGACAGTTCTTTCTCGGCCAGCTTCTGAATCAGGAATGCGTCAACGGGGTTGTTGTAGTTCTCGCTGACGCTTCGGGTTGGGATTTTCGGACGCTGGATGGGCTGGAAGGACCAGTGGTCCGATTCTTCTCTGGCAATCGCCTGCATCTGGCCCGGCCAGACGGCTCCTTCCTGAACCCATTGTGCAAGCAATTCAATCTGCTTTGCTGGCAGCTTGTCCTCGTCGGGCGGCATCTTGACGTCCGGGTCGAGGTGTTTGATGACCTCGATCAGGTAACTCTTCTCAGGCTTGCCAGGAACGATCGCGGACAGACCCGAGTCGCCACCTCGCAGCATCTTTGCGCGACGATCCAGCCGCAGGCCGGATTCCTGTTCGTCCTCGCCGTGACAACCCCAGCATCGGTCTTCCAGAATCGGAGCAATGTCACGCTTGAAGTCGACGTCATCGGCTTTCGTGGAAGATGTGCTGACACACAATGCAAACAACACAATCAGGAGCCGAGTTTGATTACCTGACAACATGACCGTGTTCCGTGATGCTGAATCATTGATTGTTGGGCCGGTTCCCATTGGCCGGATCACATTGGCCGGTGGGAACCGGCCCTACGTTACAACGCTGCTTTCCAACCCGCTTTGAGCTGCCTGGTGAGAGTACTGACGAGCTTCGAATTCTCACCGGCGATATTCGCCGTTTCGCTGGGATCGTTCTGGTGATCGAACAGTTCGACGAAGACCGGTTCCGCATCACGGTCACGAATGTCGCTCCACACGACGAGGCGATAACGGTCGGTCCGCATTGTGTATCCCATCAGGTGTTGTTCGAAGTACTCGCGATTCCACTTGTCTCCCTGCTGATTGATGATCCGCTGCTCGACCTCATTTATGAGCGGGCCAAACCATGTCTCACGCATGCCCTGCGACAGGGGATTCGCCGCCCACTCGCGGAGTGCCGGGTTCGGATACTGACTGAACGCAGCTTTCTTCCACGACTGATCCGGCTTGTTGAGCAAGGGGACAAAGTTGTGCCCTTCAAGGTGGTCAGGGAGCGGTACGTCCGCCAGTTCGCACAACGTCGGATACATGTCAACGAGTTCGACGAGTGAGTCGGTCGACTTGCCGCGAGTCTTCATGTCGGGCGTCCAGATCATGAGCGGCACGCGCGTCGCGATTTCGTAATTGGTTGCCTTGCCCCACACACCCATGTCGCCGATGTGCCAGCCATGGTCTCCCCACACGATGATAATCGTGTTGTCGCGGACGCCAGCTTCCTCAAGGGCCGCGATCATCTTTCCAACTTGAGCATCGACGTAGCTGACACTGGCCAGATACGCATGCTTCAACGTCCGTGACAGTTCTGGTCCGAGCGGGCCGAATTTCGGAATGCCGGCCCGGGTTCGGAGTTCGAAGGACGCATGCAGTCCCATGGCCGCTCCGTTTTCCGGAGCCTTCGTGTCCTTCGCCATCGGAATCGACTCGCGGTCGTAGAGGTCCCAGTACTTCTTCGGCGCCGTCCAGTTGAGGTGTGGCTGCTTGTAGCCCATTGCCAGGAAAAACGGTTTGTCTCCCTTGCCGGCCATCTGCTTCAGCGTGGCGATGGCAAGCTGCGTGTTGTATCCGTCGATGTAGGCGGTATCGGGAACGTCGGCCTTTTCGTAAGCCGGACCCGCCGCGAGACCTCGTCGAGCAGCCTCGCCGTATTTGGCGAGCATCTGCTTCAGATTGTCCGCTTTCATTTTGTTGTTTTCGGGCAGCGCGTACGGACCGCGGGGCCTCTTCACATCTTTGAGCCACTTGACCGGTTTGCGACTCCACGAGACTCCGTCATCCGTGTCACCCTGATGGAAGATCTTGCCGCAGTAGGCGGCCTCGTAACCGTGAGCGATGAAGTGCTGTGGCAGAGTTACGATGTCCGGCTGCAGTTCCCGCAGTGAAACGTAGTTGTGAAACAGCCCCGTCGTATCCGGTCGGGCGCCGGTCATCAGACTGGCACGAGACGGACGGCAGATGGCCTGCTGACAGTAAGCTCGATTGAACAGCAGCCCGTCTTTCGCAAGCGCATCAAGATTCGGCGAAACGGCAATGGGTGACCCGTAGCAACCCAGTTCCGGTCGCAGATCGTCAATCGCAATGAACAGGACGTTCGGCTTGTCGGCGGCCTGGCTGGTGCAGACTGCCGCCAGGATGTGACAGGCGAGCAAAACTCGTTTCATACTTGACACGGTTCCCATTCTAAGACTGTCGGCTGAGGGCAGCGCCACGTCGTGGTGTCACAGCGGATGTAATTGGTTTAACGGCAAGCCGAAGGCGTCGGCGTCCGGCGCGGTCCGCCGTCGCCTTTGGCTTGCCGTTAAACAAGTTGAATTCGCATTCGTTGAACAGTCGCACGGAAGCTACTGTATCAGCAACAGAATAATGCGGCCTAAGTCGGCGTGCCCACCGTTGTTGTCTCACGTTGCACGTCAGACACAGGAGCAGGACATGATCACGTTCCCTTCCCCCACAAACAGCCTGTCACGACGGGGCTTTCTTCAGTTGGGAACTCTGGGCGTTGGCGGGCTGAGTCTGCCTGAGCTCTATCGGCGGCGCGCCCTCGGCGCAACTGACCCGGACAGCTCGCACAAGTCCGTGATTGTCGTCTTAAAAAACGGATGCGCCAGCCAGCTGGACATGTTCGATATGAAACCGGAAGCGCCTGCGGAATTCCGAGGCACATTTCATCGAGGTGGATGGCAAGTCGACCACGGTGAAAGCACATGTTGAAGGATTCGACCAGGAACGGTCCATAAACTTCGCCAACGAGATCGTGCCAATCCTGACCAAACTGGGTTGCAACAACGGTGGATGTCACGGCAACGCGGATGGGCAAAACGGATTCAAACTCTCGCTGCTGGGCTTCGACCCGGTCGCTGATTACGAAGCACTGGTACACGAAGCCCGTGGTCGCCGCATACTCGAGGATGCCCCTGCACACAGCCTGTTATTGTTAAAACCGACCGGGCAACTGGGACACGGCGGTGGCAAGCCACTGCGGCTGGATTCTGCCGAGTACCGTTTGATCGAGCAGTGGATTCGCACGGGCGTTCCGTTCGGTCATCAGGATGACCCGCAGGTTGTCTCGATCGATGTTGTCCCTTCTCACCGCTTGCTTGCTCCCGAGGCGTCTCAGCAGGTCGCGGTGACCGCTCGTTTCAGTGACGGTTCGTCCCGCGATGTGACTCGAACGGCGGAATTTCAATCGAACGATCCCGAACTCGTCGATGTGAGCGAATCCGGACTCATGTCGACGACCGGTCGTTCCGGCGAAGGCACGGTCATGATCCGTTACATGGGATACGTCTCCCTGTTCCGGGCGACCATTCCGCGGGCAACAGACGACGGTCAGCCGAAGTCATCACATGAGCCGGTTAACTTTGTTGATGAGCTGGCATTCGCCAAACAACAGCAGCTTGGCTACGTCGCATCGAATCTGTGTACTGACGGTGAATTCCTGCGGCGCGCGTCTCTCGACATCATCGGAACGCTTCCCACCAGCGACGAAGTGATTGCCTTTCTCGGTGATATCAGTGCTGACAAACGCCAGAAACTGGTCGACTCACTTCTCAGTAGACCGGTGTATGCAACTTACTGGTCACTGAAGTGGGCTGACGTTCTGCGTGTCCGCGGCGGATCAAACGACGACACGAAAAACAGGATCGAAGGTCTCAATACGCGAGCGGTGAAGTTCCGTGACTGGATCAACAAGCAACTGTCTGACAACCGACCTTACGACCAGATCGTACGCGACATCATCACGGTGGATGGTCCTACAACTGGGCCCGAGACCAGCGCTCCGATCCTGTGGTATCTGGAGCTGAAGAACGCGGAGGGGCTTGTCGAAGACACGGCCCAGGCATTTCTGGGAACTCGAGTGCAATGCGTTCGATGTCATCATCACCCGTTCGAGAAGTGGAGCCAGCACGATTACTGGAGCCTGGCTGGTTACTTCTCGCACGTCGAATGGCGAGTCGGTGTCGACAAGAAAGGCAAGCCCGTCAAAGACGGCAAACCCGTGCGTGAGTCCGAGTCAGCGCGCGTCGGGCAACTGGTTGCGCTGAATCCAGAGAAGACACTCTCTGACCCACAGGGGCAGGTCTATGACACGCCGTCCCCACTTGGTGGCTCAATTCTCGAAGTCGACAGTAAGAAAGATCGGCGAGAGGACCTGGTTGACTGGATCGTACATCCGAACAACCCCTTCTTCGCACGGGCTCTGGTGAATCGCTACTGGGGACATTTCTTTGGTCGCGGCATTGTCGAACCTGTCGATGAGATGCGGGAAACGAATCCGCCCAGCAATCCGGAATTACTCGATGCACTGGCCCGAGATTTCGTGGCCAACAAATTCGATTTGAAGCGTGTCGTGCGAACGATCTGCACCAGCCGGACATATCAGCTCAGCAGTGCCGCGAACGAAACCAACCGAGACGACCTGAAACACGGCTCGCGTTTTCTTCCGCAACGGCTCTCGGCGGAAGTCCTCTACGATGCGCTGGATCAAGTGACAGCACAGACATCGAAGTTTCGGGTCGTCGGTGCAAAGGAACCCACGGAACTAGAAATCCGCGCGATCGAGCGTCCTCACGCGCGCGTCACGAACTACTTCATCGACACGTTCGGAATCAATAAACGCGACTCTGCCTGCGAGTGCGGTCGCGATTCAACAATGACACTCGCGCAGCGAGTGCTGCTGCTCAACAACGGCACAGTCCGGCAGAAGTTGTCATCGCGGGCCGAACAACTCGTTGCGGATGAACGGCCTGTTGAAGAGAAGGTCAGCGAGGCGTATCTGGCATTCTTCGCACGGCACCCGACTGATGAAGAGAGCCAGGCCTGCGTCGACTATGTGCAGAAGAAGGCCGAGGACCAAAGGAAAGCACAGGAAGCGTATTACGACCTGCTCTGGGCGCTGGCCAATTCCAAAGAGTTCATCTTTCAACACTGACGCGTAACGCCGGTCAGTCCAAGGCAATCCCCATGCGTGCCCTTTGTTTAGCAGCTCTCGTCACACATATGGCTGTCGCGCCGGTTCTGGCGGACGAAGATGTCACTCCCGTGCCCGTCGTTCAGATTGAACGCACGGACCCGGTCGACTTTGAGCGAGACGTGCGGCCGATTCTGGCGAAGAAGTGTTTTGTGTGTCACAGCGGCAATGTCTCTGAGGGCGGACTCGACATGAGTGCATTCGCATTGCTCGTCAAGGGCGGTGAAAGCGGATCGGCCATCGTCAAAGGCAAGTCGGCAGACAGCCGTCTTGTCCGATCGGCGGGTCGCCTGGCTGAACCGTTCATGCCGCCACCGGATGACGACGAATCTGAACCGCTCACGCCTCAGGAACTTGCGCTCATTCGGTTGTGGAGCGATCAGGGCGCCCGACCGCCAGTCACAACGAAATCGTCAATGAAGCTGCGCCCGCTGTCCGCGTCCGTGCGGGTCGTTCGTGCCGTCGCGATCGCGCCGGACAAGTCGTACGTCGCAGTTGGACAGGCTCGTTGAATTCATGTCTACGACGGAGCCTCCGGTGATTACGTGAGGGCCTTCGATGACCCGGCTCTGAATGGTGAGTCACCGCGGGCACATGCCGGAATCATCGAATCGCTGACCGTTAGCGCGGACGGAGAGCTGCTGGCTTCAGGCGCCTTTACCGATGTTGCAGTGTGGAATGCCCGAACGCGTGAGTTGGTGCACCGGCTGCCCGGTTTTCAGCATCGAGTGACCTCGCTTGACTTTTCACCGGACGGGACGTTGATCGCTGCGGGAAGCGGTGCCCCGACAATGTCCGGCCAGGTTCGCGTTTTCGAAGCTCGCAGCGGACAAATCGTGCATGAGTCACCGGACGCTCACAGTGACTCGGTGTTTGGCGTGCGCTTCAGTCCGGACGGCCGACTGCTGGCAACGTGTGGGGTCGACATGACGATTCGACGTCGCGGACGGCCACTTGGTCCAGGAACTGGAAGGACACACGCATCATGTGCTTGATGTTGCGTGGCAGTCGGATGGCAAGCTGATTGCCAGTGCTGGTTCCGATCGAAAAGTACGTCTGTGGGACCTCGCGACAGGCGAGCAGCTCACACGTCTGAACCGTGGTGGCGGCAAGATCAACACGGTGTGGCTGGAGCATGACAAGCCTGTTAACCGGCTTCGGTTTGTCGGAGACACGACTTACATCCTGACCAGTAGTGGAAACCAACCGGTTCAACTGTGGGATCTGACGAAGGAAATGCGTCCGGGGAATTATGCGAAACCGTATTTTCGAGGTCGCGTGCTTCGATCCTTCGGTGATGGCGAAGAATTCGCATACGGCATCGATGCCAGCTCCGATGGCGGGATCGTCGTTGCCGGTGGGCGATCCGGCGTGGCCCGGCTGTTCAATGGCAAGGATGGAGAGCTGGTCCGCGAACTGGCTCCTCCTGAAGAACTCGAACCACCAGAGTCGCAGGCGAGCGGGGGGCGCAAGCCCGCCGGCACTGACTAGGGTTCCGAACGGACCGACGCCCCCGGCTCGCGCGTGTTGTTTGGTGCTCCAGCGCATCAGGGAGCGATTCACGGCGTGGCCCATTCGGCGGAAGGCAACCTGCTGGCATCGGCGGGCGTTGACGGCGTCGTGCGGCTGTGGAATTCAGAAAATGGGGAATCCGTCAAGCAGCTGGTTGGACACGACGGTTACGTACGAGACGTTGCGTTCTCCCCGGATAGCACAGTGCTCGCTTCATGCGGCGCCGATGAGAAAGTCATGCTGAGGGATCTTCCATCTGGCAAACATCGGGCGACGCTGTGGGGACATGTGGGTGATGTACGGAGCCTTGCTTTCCTGCCCGACGGCACACTGTACTCGGGGGGACGAGATGGAGTGATCCGACTCTGGAACATCTCGCAGGAACAGAATCCGCTCGTCGTTCCCGCACATGAAACCGCCGTCAGAGCTGTCGCTGTTTCTGGCGACGGACAATCGCTGGCAACAGCCGGAGACGATCAGGCTATTCATATCTGGAACGCAAGTACATTCGAGCGAACGGCAACGTTGCAGGGCCACACGTCCGAAGTCACATCGGTTGTGTTCAGCACGGACGCAACTCGGCTCGTGACGGCCAGCGTGGATCGGACCGTTCGCGTTTGGGACGTCGCTTCCGGCAGCGAATTACGTTCGATTGAAGGTCACGAAGGATCGGTGTTGTCTGCAGCCATTTCAGCGGATGGAAAGACAATCGCGTCGGGAAGCAACGACAAAATTGTTCGGCTGTGGAATGCCGAGACTGGCGATGAGCTGGCCAAACTCGAAGGTCACACGGCCGAGGTCTATTGCGTCAGATTCTCGCCTGACGGAGCAACTCTCGCGTCCACCAGTCACGATCTATCCGTAAGGTTATGGGATGTTGCTGCACGCAAAGCGGGCAAGGTCCTGAAGGGGCATCAAGGGTATATCGGCAGCGTTGGGTTCTCGGCGGATGGAGAATCGCTGGTCACTGCGAGCGCAGACCGGACTGCAAAAGTCTGGGATATAAAGACGGGCAAGGCCGCCAAAACTCTCAGCGGCCATACAGGTGTCGTATTCGATGCGGAGTTCAGTGCGGACGGGCAAACCGTTGTATCCGTATCCGGCGATGAGTCCGTACGGCTGTGGGACGTGGAATCTGGTGAATTGCAGGCGACGCTGCGTGGACACAGTGGGGATGTCAATCAGGTTCACTTCATTGAAGGCGGAACGCGAATCGTGTCGGCGGGCGAAGACGGAACATTGCGCGTGTGGTCACGCGAAGCCGGGCGTCCACCGCGCCAGCTCACCGGGCATCAGCAGACGATCTACTCTCTGGCCGTCAGTCCCGACGGCAGCACACTGGCATCATGCGGATACGACGGCACTGTGCGTCTGTGGAATCCGAAGATTGACCGCCCACTGATTCGCACGCTGACTGGACATACTCACGTCGTTGTCTCGGTCATGTTTTCGCCCGACGGGCAATCGCTTGCTTCGACCAGCCATGACGGCACCGTTCGGCTGTGGAATCCTGAGTCCGGCGAACTGAAGAGTGAACTTCAACACGGACGAGCGTTGAATGCCGTGTCGTTCGCGCCGGATGGGCAGACACTTGTTTCCGCGGGATTCGATCGCGCCATGCATGTGTGGGACACGACAGCCGGAACGCCAGTCGAAGTCCGTGGGATACTCGGAGCAACGGTCAACTCGCTCACGTTTTCACCGGACGGGCGATACCTGTTCGTGGCTAGCCAGGACGGCACGCTGCAGCGGCTGGCTCAGGAAGCTCGCTAAGGGTTTTCGGGCAGGGTGTTGTTGCCGAGGCTCAGGTCCACTCAACGCTGCGGGTGGCAACTTGCTAAAACACTCCCTCACTGTATCTTCAGCACGGCGCGATTCTCTCGCTCTTTCACTCCTGAAGGTTTGCCCAATCAATTGGGTGGCACCGTTCGTATGAGGTCAACTCGCTGATGAAGCACTTGTCTTATCTCATGATCGCCATGCTCATGACGACTGGCGCCTCGGAATCTGCATGCGCTCAAGCTGACGAAAAATCGGATTCGGGTGCCGCACTCGTTAAGAATGGCAAGCCGATCCGTGCTCTGCTCGTGACTGGCGGTTGTTGCCACGACTACGCACGCCAGAAGCTTATTCTCTCACGAGGCATTTCCGCCCGAGCCAACGTCCATTGGACCGTCGTTCATCAGGGCGGGACGACGACAAACACACCGATCCCACTCTATGACGACCCAAAATGGTCAGAGGGATTCGATATCGTCGTGCACAACGAGTGCTTCTCAAACGTTAAGGACAAGGCGTTCGTCGAGAACATCGTCAAGCCGCATCGTGAGGGATTGCCGGCAATTCTGATTCACTGCGCCATGCACTGTTATCGCACGGGCGATAATCAGTGGTTTGACTTTGTCGGGATGCAGTCCCCGGGACACGGTCCGCATTACTCGTACACGGTCGACAATGTGAAGCCCGACCACCCGATTATGCAGGGATTCGGACCGAAGTTCGTGGCGCCGAAGGGTGAGCTGTACCACTCGATCAAACTGTTCG
>CAYSJO010000144.1:0-21690 GCA_964431285.1 uncultured Planctomycetaceae bacterium | reverse complement strand
TCCACAGTTTGCCATCCATGGCTTCTTTCCTCGAAAGGGAAGTTCTGTCACAACCATGGATTGCAAACTGTTTCTTTATTTACAGATAGAGCGACTCCCCCCTCTACACGCCCATGAATAAAGTTCCCGCTGGGGAGAGGGGTTTGAGTCGGATGGAGCTATTTGCACGTTGAGGGGCCGGAAATGGCGCTGGTGTTGGACCGGCGTCGTTTGCGAGTGCAAATTGGCTTAGGATGGAGCTGTCCATTGGGAGCCGACGATGCGGAATACGAAGATCTGGATCACTGTCTCGGCGACACTCCTCTTGATCCCCCTTGTGTCTCTTGCCGAGCCGGACGGTGAAACTCCGCCGGAACAGGAGGCGGCGATCAAGGCGCTGCAGGGCATCGCGTCCAACATTCAGAAGAATCGCGACGGCACGGTTCGTTTCGTGCGATTCAGCAAGCCCGTTGTGATCGACGAACATCTCGCGCAGGTCGTCCCGTTCGAACAACTCGATTACCTGGCTGTTGTGACCGACAAGGTGACCGATGCTGGTCTGGCTCATGTGGCGGCGTTGACGAATCTCGATTCGCTCGTCCTGACTCATACGCAGGTCACCGATGCCGGCCTTGGACTGCTGGAGGGAAGCAAAGACAAGCTCGAACTGCTGTATCTCGACCGGACGAAGATCTCATCGGCCGGCCTGAAAAAACTCGCCGCCCTATCAGCAATCAGAATCCTGTGGCTGGAAGAAACCGCCGCCACCAATGAGGGTGTCGCTCACCTAGCGGAGCTGAAGACTTTGGAAGTGCTTAATCTGTCCGGTACACGGATTGACGACGCCGCACTCGCTCACCTGTCAGACCTGCCTGAACTCACAGGACTGTTTCTCGATCGAACAGATGTCACTGGTTCGGGACTTGAGCAGCTGGCCTCACTGCCGAAGCTGGAGTTCCTCAGCCTTGCCGGGACATCGGTGACCGCGGAAGACCTGCGGTCACTCACCGACATCACGTCGCTCAAACAGGTCAACCTGTACTCGACGAGCCTCACAGCCGACGCCGTCGCCAAGCTCGCCGACGAGAAAGACAGTCCTCAGTTCACGTTCGCACCGAGCAGAGAAAACGATCAGACGCCGTTCCAGCGATTGCTGGCCGGCGGCGTGCTGCGGTCTGCTCCGAAAACCGATCGTAACGCGACTCAAACGAATTCAGGCACGGACGCAACTCCGGAAGTCTCAGGAGTTGCGGTCCTGACCGATGCGCGCAATCGCCTTGCCAGCTCAGATGCCGCCGCTCCCGACTTTCAACGGCATGTGATGCCTCTGCTGGGGACACTCGGCTGCAATGGTCGGGCGTGTCACGGATCGTTCCAGGGGCAGGGCGACTTCTCGCTGTCGATGTTCGGCTACGACTTCTCGTCGGATCTGAAGGAGATGTTTGAGGAAGGGCATGGCCGGATCGACCTCGACGCTCCCGAGCAAAGCCTGATCCTGCGAAAGCCAGGTGGTGAGGAGGATCACGGCGGTGACGTTCGATTCGAAACTGGCGGATGGGAATACACGGCTTTACGGCGGTGGATCCAGTCCGGCGCAAACGACAAACCGGAACCCGACAAGCTCGTCGAATTCGAAGTGACGCCGGCAGAACTGGTCTTCAGCAAGCCGGGTGAAACTGTGCAGCTCAAAGTCACGGCCACCTGGCACAATGGGACGCAGGAGGACGTGACGTGGCTGACTCGCTTTGAGGTGAAAGACGATCAGATCGCGGCGGTCGAGCGGGGCGGACTGGTGAAGTGCCTTTCGGCCGGGGACACGCATGTGCTGGCGATGTACGACAAGGGCGTCTCGGCAACACCGGTCATGATGCCGGTAAGCGATCGCGCTGGCGACAGATTCCCTGACATACCGACACCGACCCGGATCGATGAACTCGTCGTCGACAAGCTGGCCAAGCTCGGCATCGTGCCGTCGGAGTTATCGTCGGATGAAGATTTCCTCCGCCGCGTCTATCTCGACATGGTGGGCACGTTGCCGGCTCCAGGTGAGATTGATGCGTTTCTCGCCGATGAGTCGACAGGCAAGCGCGACGCCGTCATCAACCGACTGCTCGAAACGGAAGCGTACGCTACCTGGTGGGGCCTGTGGCTGGCCGATCTGACTGGCAGCAACACCGGCGTCCTGGGCGGCACGGATATCAATTGGGCGGCGTCCGCTCAGTGGCAGGCGTGGCTCAAGCAGCGCGTGAAGGCCAACGACGGCTGGGACAAGACTGCCGCCGCGATACTGCTCGCGACGAGTCGGACACCGAACCAGTCGTACGACGAATTCGCGGCGGACCAGAGTCTGCACCTGCGAAACAAAGAGCCGAAGGACGCAACGCAGCTCGACTTCCCGATGCACTACTACTGGTTCCACGACATGCGGCAAAAGCCGATCGATCAGGCGTTGTCGGTGGGGTACATCTTCATGGGTGTGCGCCTGCAGTGTGCTCAGTGCCACAAACACCCGTTCGACCAGTGGTCGAAGCAGGACTTTGATCAGTTCGCCAACTTCTTCACACGCATACGCCGTGGACAGAATCCGGACTCGGCCCTTTCGTATCACATGCTGCGGGAACGTCTTGGCGTTCCGAAAAAGCTCGACACGGCGGCGTTGCGCCGCCAGATGTACATGCGGGTCTACGCGGAAGGGCTGCCGATTCCCTACATCGAAGTGATCGTCGATCCGCCGGGGGACGAACCGTCGCTGGCGCGTTTGCCCGGTGGTGAGGTCTTCGACCTCAACGACTTTACTGACCCGCGGGAACCGCTCGTGGAATGGCTGCTGCGAAAGGACAACCGGTACTTTGCGCGGGCCTTCGTCAATCGCGTATGGGCTCGCTACTTCGGCTCGGGCATCGTTGACCCACCCGACGACTTCAACATGGGCAACCCGCCGACCAATGCTCAGTTGCTCGATTGGCTCGCGAGCGAGTTCGTCGCGCAGGGCTACGACATGAAATGGCTGCACCGCGCGATCGCTGGAAGCCGTACTTATCAGCTTAGTTCGGAGACCAACAGCACCAACGCGGCCGACACGCGGCGCTTCAGCCATGCCCGACTGCGACGGCTGCAGGCTGAGGTCGTGGTCGACAGCATCGTCCAGGCGACTCATTGCACGGGCTGGAATCGCAACTGCCTGGACAACATGTACCAGCGACGGATTGCCAAACACCCAGGCAACCTCACACCGCGTGCCAACGAATACGCGCTGATGGTGTTCGGCAAACCGACTCGTTCAACCAACTGCGACTGCGAACGCCGCACGCAGCCGACTCTGCTGCAATCACTTTACACACGCAACGATGCGGAACTGCTGGAACACATTGAGCGAACGAACGGGTGGGTGGCACAGGTCGCCGGGAATCTCGAAGTGCCGCTGTCTATGCGCGGAAAGGAAGGACAGACGATCAAACCGAATCGAGGAGCTCTTGACTCGATCTCTGAAGAAATCACACCCACTTATCTGGTCAGGCAGGCGTGGCTGCGAACGTTGAGTCGCCATCCCACGGAAGATGAGACAAATCGCTCGGTGCAGTACCTTGAAGAGTCCGAGAATCGTGCTGAGGGGCTGCGTGATCTGATGTGGGTGTTGTTAAATACGCAGGAGTTTCTGACGAATCATTGAACGTCGAAACCAGTCATCAGTTATTGGTCATTTGTCATTCGCGAAGGAGCCGCAATTTTCTCGGAATTCGAAATGCCAACCCCTAACCTCCCCCGTCGAACGTTCCTGCAGACGGGCGTACTCGCCGCGTTCGGAATGAGCACGCCACTGGGCGCGTCGCGACTGTTAGCGGATCAGGCCCGGTCGCGTACAGCCGACGCCGTACTGTTCCTTAATTTGCAGGGTGGACCATCGCACTATGAAACGCTGGACATGAAGCCCGAAGCCGATGTTGAGCTGAAGGGCGAGTTCAAGACCATTCAGTCCAGCGTGCCCGACCTGTTCGTTTCGGAGTATCTGCCGAAATTCGCTGCTACGGCCGACAAATACTCACTCGTTCGCGGTATCAGTCATTCGACTGGCGACCACCCGCAGGGTCAGCAGTACCTGGGTAGCGGTAATCGGCCATCGCCCGCGCTGGAGTATCCGTCGGTCGGTTCGGTCGTGAGTCGTGAACGGCCAATCGATCCGTCGTTGCCGCCGTTTGTCGCCATCCCCCGCACCGAGTGGCACGGTGGTTATATGGGTGACGCCTACGCCCCGTTCGATACCAACGCCAGCCCGAAGAAGGGCAAGCCGTTTGTCGTGCGTGGCATCACAATGCCCGAAGGCCTCACAGTCGAACACGTCAAACGTCGCAACCAGTTGCTGCGAGACCTGGACACGCGATTCCGCTCGAAGTCGAACGAAAAGCAGCTCGTCGAAGCCCTGTCAGCATTTGGTTCGCAGGCTGAATCAATGCTGCTCTCGTCCAGGACGCGAAATGCATTCGACGTCAGCCAGGAGCCAGAGACGATTCAGAGTCTGTTCGACGACAGCGACCTCGGGCAGGGACTGCTGCTGGCAACGCGGCTGATTTCGTTCGGCATTCGGTTTGTCACTGTCAGCCATCCCGGCTGGGACACACATCTGGACAACTTCCGTGGGCATCGGAAGCTCGTGCCCGCAATGGATTCGGGTCTGACCAGCGTGGTCGCCGCGCTTGAAGCGAAGGGTCTGCTGGAGCGCACCCTGGTTGTGTGCATGGGCGAATTCGGCCGCACACCGAAAATCAACAAGAACGTCGGCCGCGATCACTACCCGCGCGTCAACTGGAGCGTTCTGACTGGTGGTGGTATCCAGCCTGGCCGCGTCATCGGAGCGACTGACCGCAATGGTCAGAACCCCACAGACGGGACTGCTTTCTCACCGGACGACATCGCGGCCACGATCCTGCACACCGTGGGTATTGACCACCACAAGGAATACTACACCAGCACGGGTCGCCCGGTCGGTCTCGTGCCCCAGGGTCGAGTAGTCCATGAGCTGCTCTGATGATGAAATGTCAGCCGCGCTGGCGCATCGTTGATACGCGTTACTCGATGATCTTTCCGCACCACAGAAACTCAGCGAACAGTCGCCAGCTGGGTTCGGTGTCGAGTGGACGCGATTTGAAGTATTCGCACGCCGCTTCAAGAAATGCGGAAATATCCGCGTTTGCCCAACCGAGTGCGCCGTCGAGTGAATAGCGGGCTGGGTCACTTCGTTCGATGTCTGCTGCAGATTCGCGCTCTGCCGCAAGAGCACGCACGAAGGCGATAAATGAATCGCGGTCGTGCACAGCCTCCAGCAGCGTAAAGGAATCGGTCATCGGACCAGGGCTATGCCTTTGTCTGCACGTTGAATTTGCTATCACCCAGCCCGTACAGCACATCGAATCGACTGTGGAGATGACGCATCAGCGGCGCGTGTGACAGTCGTTCGCCAGTCACACGCTGGACCAGATCCTGTGCCCGATGGCGTTTGCCGGACTGATGAATCTTCTCATTCAGCCAGCCGAGCAAAGGAGCAAACTCACCACGTGCGAACTGGTCATTGAGTCCTCCGAGTTCCCGGTCGGCTGTCTCGAAGAACTGCGCCGCGTACATGTTGCCCAGCGCGTACGTTGGAAAGTAGCCGAACAGCCCGGCGCTCCAGTGGATGTCCTGCATGCACCCATCCGCGTCGTTTGGTGGAGTGATGCCGAAGTATCGAGCGAACGTCTCGTTCCATACGGACGGAACGTCGGCCGGCTGCAGATCGCCTGTGAGCATCGCCTGTTCCAGCTCGAAGCGCAGCATGATGTGCAGGTTGTAGGTGACCTCATCAGCTTCGACTCGGATCAGTGACGGCCGCACGTCGTTAACAGCCCAGTGAAACGCGTCGACGCTGACGTCGGACAGGGAACCGGGAAATGCCGCCTGAGCCAGCGGGAAAGTGTGATCCCAGAACGCTCGACTCCGCCCCACGAAATTCTCCCACATGCGTGACTGCGATTCGTGGATGCCAAGCGAAACGGTGTCGCCCATCGGTGTCCCGTATGCGTCACGATTCAGGCCCTGCTCGTACATGCCATGTCCGGCTTCGTGCAGTGTGCCAAAGAACGCCCCCGGAAAATGATGCTCGTCGCAACGCGTCGTCAGACGGCAGTCGCCCGGTCCGAAGCCGCTGCAGAACGGATGTGCCGCGACATCAAGCCGTCCTTCATCAAAGTTGAAGCCGATCGCCGTAGCGGTCTGAATGCCGAATTGCCGTTGGGCATTGACGGGATAGCTGCGAGTGATGATAGACGGGTCCGGTGCGCGTCCTGAATCACGGATGGCCGCAACCAAAGCGACCAGTTCGTCTCTCAATGGAGCGAACGTGGCCTGAATGTCTGTGGTCGTCGCGCCGGGCTCGTAATCGTCAAGCAGCGCGTCATAAGGCTGACCATCGCCGTAGCCGATTGCTTCGGCCTCTTCCCGCTTCAGCGCCAGGACTTTCCCGAGCCACGGTTCGAACTGCGCGAAATCCGACTGTTTGCGGGCCTGCACCCAGGCTTGCTGAGCCAGTGTTTCCGTGTGCGACAGTTCTTCCACGAGCCGCTGCGGTAACTTCGTGGCGCGATCGTATCCGCGACGAATCTCACGAAGATTGGCAATAGCATCTGAATCGTCGGGTTCGACGTCGGCGGATTCGAGTTCCGACAGCAACTCACCGACACGTGGAACGGTCGCCTGTTCGTGAGTGAGTCCGGCCAGCAGGGCGAGTTGATTGGCACGCTGCTCCGCACCACCTGTGGGCAGATTCGTGTGCTCATCCCATCCCAGAACGGCCGAGCAGGATCCCAAAAGAGTTGTCTTGCGGACGTGGTCGATCAACTCAGTGTAGAGGGCATCCGTGGTTGCCATTTAGTGCTCCAGGTGTCGAGAACGACATCACATCCACTCACAACATCGTGAGAGGGTTCTTGCGGTTTTCAAGCGGAAAGCTGACTCGTCCACCCTGTCGATGGGACTCGAAAACGGCTGCGATCATCTCCGTCGCAGCACGAGCATCGTACACGCTGCTAATGGGGTCGCGGTCTTTCTCGATGGCCGCGATCAAATCAACGGCGGCGTCCATGTTTGAACCAGCATGGCCCGACGATTCGATTGTCTCTGGCTTGTCCACGCCATTGGACGAGATTGACTGCCACTTAGAACCAGTGCGGCCAGGCGACCACGCCGGGTCAGCAAGGAAATACGCCGGGCGCAGGTAACCGGACTGCATCTGAATCATGCCCTTCGACCCGTAGACGGTTAGACCAAACCGGCTTCCGCTGCTGCCTGCTCCACGTTTCGATGCGAAGTAGCCAGTGACTCCGTTCTCAAATCGATACATCGCCTCGACGTGATCGGCGGCCAGCGGACCAATTCCCTCGTTGCCATCGTAGACGTGTTCTTTTGAAACGGGTTTGCCGCCTTCGGACGCCGTGGCAAAACAGGACTCGACATCACCGAACAACGAACGCGACAGGTCCAGCATGTGAGTCCCCAGGACCCACAGGTCTTCTCCACCGCCTCGGCGTGAGTCCTCTTTTCCCCGCATCCGGACTTCCAGCACATCACCGATCTGGTCATTGCGGATCATCTGCTTCACAACGCGGAGGTTTGGTGTGAAGCGGTTAGTGTGCGCGATAGTGAATTTGAGATGCCGCATCTCACAGGCGTCCACAACTTCGTCGGCTTCCTGCAGCGAGCGACAGAACGGTTTTTCCATATACATGTGGCAACCGGCCTCGGCACAGTGCATCGCCATTTCGTGATGCGCATCGATCCAACGTTGTGCGATCACAACGATGTCGGGCTTCTCGGCTTCGATCATCTTGCGATAGTCGGCGTAGCCCTGCTTCGCACCAGTCCGCTTCACTGCGGCAGCGCGGCCGCCTTCATGTTCGTCGGCGACGCCCACAACTTCGCACGATTCAATGTGCTGCCACGGAACATCGAGTCCATGTCCGTAATTGCCTTTGCCAGTCCGACCAATGATCGCAACTCGATGTTTCGGCATCACGTGCTCTCCGCTTCGATGGCAGTGTTTTCGTTGGTTCAAAGTTGACGGTTCGCTCGCAATCGCTCGTTCCGTTCCAAGTAGTCACTGCGCGTCCGTTGTTCGATGGTGTCGACCAATTCGCGAACTTGCCGCCATTTTTCGATGTGGAGCTCAATCGAGAACTTCGGCCATTCACCATCCACAGTGAGACCGTCTGGAAGAGGGATGTCGTACCTTGCACACACCCCCCGGAGTTCGTGCGAACGCGCCCCCTCGTCGTACATGGTCAGTTGGACAATGCGCGTAAGTTCTGGACTACGGTCGCCCATCGCCAGCAGGACTCGCGCCGCATTGGCTCTGGGCATGCAGGCGTAGGACCTCAGCCAGCGGATCACGAGAGGTCCGATCCGGTCCCGAAACTCATCAGGATTCACTTTCAGCTGCGAATCAATCGGCAATCCACGCTCAAGCTGGCCCGCCAGTCTCCCGAGCCAGTCGTTTCCCATCATCAGCCACCATTCTTCACTGGTCCCACTCTGCACGCTTCGCGTATCGGTGGACCAGACGTCGGTCAGGCGACCGTCCGGATACTGACCCATATACGACAAGCCAGACTGCCTCGCGACACTTTGATACGGAGCGAACTCGTGAATGTCGTGAGCCGCATAAAACTCCCGCTTCAATTCGGCAATCTCGCGATTCAGATTCCCGGTATACAGTCCGCCACAGAGAATGGTCTCGGTCGGCGCACGGAGAATGTTCTCCAGTGCAACCAGTCGTGCTTCGCTTTCGAGGCCCTCACATTTTTGCTCAAGGTCGGAAATCCGACTCGAAAGGCGAACGGAGAACATTGCCATTCCGACAATGGCCGTAATCAGAACGGAATAATGAAATCGTCGATTCCGCAGCATGGCTATGTCTCCAGTGACTGAGACTTGACTCGCATGCATACCGTTAATTCTGCGGCTTCCCGATGCAGTACAGGTGGTCGTAGGTCCGTAATAGAATCTGACCGTCAACAAAAATCGGTGAGGCGACTGTCTGTTCGCCGCCGATGTCATTGGCTCCGACGACTTCCAGCTCGTCCGTCGTATCCAGCACAAACGTCTTTCCATCCTCGCGCGTGACATACAGGTTGTCACCGACCAGAACGGGAGAAGAGCTGTATTTGGCGCGGTTCTTTTCGAGCGCCACGCGGTGCAGGACTTCGCCAGACTTCGCGTCGAGGCTGACGACTTCGCCACCATCACGGCAGAAGTAGATGCGACCGTCTTTGCCCGTGGGAGTGGGCACGTCGGCTCCGGCTTTTGTTGTGGTCCATGCAACATGCGATTCGGTGACATCGCCCTGACCGCCCAGACGCACAGCCGTCACCGAACCACCGCGGGCATACGGTGCGATCAACAGGCCGTCAATCAGCGTGGGTGACGAAATCGACCGGAAGTACTTGTGTTGCGTCGGGTTCAGTCCACCGACTCTCCACAGCTCTTTTCCTGTCTCAGCGCTGTGAGCCGTCACGTGGTCCGCTCCGACAACGTAAATGCGTTCTTCACCACCGACGTTCGCGACGACGGGCGTCGTGTAACTTTGCGCGGCTTCCAGGGGAGCACCCAGGTCTCGATCCTGTTTCCAGGCCAGTTCACCGGTTGCTTTATCAAATGCCGCCAGGAAGGACGGCCCAGTCTGCATAACAGTGATGACGACGTGGTCCTGAGTCAGAACAGGCGACGTGCCCAGATCCCACCACAGGGTGTTGTTGCCATACATCTCCTGCACGTTTTTCTGCCACAGCTGCTTGCCCTTCAGATCGAAGGCCGCCAGGTCACCACTCTTGAAGTAGGCGAACACGAAATCGCCATCGGTCACGCATGATGGATTGCTGCCGCTGGCCTTACCGTTCTTACCACCCTTGTCTTCGCCGACCTCGGCATTCCACTGTAACTTCCCGTCGCGACCGACACACTGCAGCTGGTTGCGTCCGTCCTGCCCCAATGTGATGAAGACCTGATCGCCCCAGACAGTCGGGGTCGATGCGCCTCGGCCACCCAGTTTCACTTTCCAGACCACGTTGTCCGTGTCGCTCCATGACGTGGGATACTTGCCCGCAGGGACGACACCGTCCGAGTTCGGTCCACGCCAGCCCGGCCAGTTGTCCGCGTGCACGGCGGAAGCGAGCAGGACGGTCGTCAGAACCAAAGTGAGTCCGCGCATGATTCACTCTCTCCGTATGAGTTGGCTGGCTGTCGAAGCCGCGAAGTTGCAAGTGGTACGATAGCCCGGCTGCAGAGAGTCGAACAGCGAACGCATGCATCCTGTTTGATGCGTCACGATCGCCCGAAATCGGCCATGGTTGCGTTCACATAGACGCGATCTAGGATGGTCGGCGTCCTCGGATTTTGCCGTTTTGAAACTGAGTAATCTCAAGAAAGTTCCCATGGCGAAGCAGACGATTGCAGACGTTGATGTCTCCGGAAAACGAGTTCTCGTGCGGGTTGACTTCAACGTCCCGCTCGACGATCAGCAGCAGGTGACCGACGATCTGCGCGTGCGCATGGCTCTGCCGACCATTCAGTCGGTCCTCGAACGCGGTGGCCGGCTGATTCTGATGAGTCATCTCGGGCGACCGAAAGGACAGACTGTTCCCGCGATGAGCCTGAAACCGGCAGCGGACAAGCTTGCCGAACTGATCGGTCAGGATGTCGCGTTTGCCGCAGACACGGTTGGCGACGATGCGACTGCGAAAGTCGACGCGTTACAGGACGGCCAGGTACTGGTGCTGGAAAATGTGCGGTTTAATCCGGGCGAAGATCGCAAGTCGCCTGACGATGTGAAGAACCCGTTCGCCGCCGCACTCGCCAGCTTTGGCGAAGTCTACGTCAACGACGCATTCGGCACGTGCCACCGCACGGACTCGTCGATGTACCTGGTTCCAAAGCTCATGGAAGGAAAACCACGCGTCGTTGGATTCCTTGTCGAACGGGAAATCCGCTACCTCTCGGGCACGATCAGCAAACCCGAACGACCGTTCGTCGCGATCGTTGGCGGAGCCAAGGTGTCGGACAAAATCGACGTGATTCAGAACCTGCTCACCATTTGCGACAAGGTCCTGATCGGCGGAGCCATGGCTTACACGTTCGAACTGGCAAAGGGCGGCAAAGTCGGTAAGAGCCTTGTCGAACCAGACAAGACAGACCTCGCAGCGGAGCTGCTGGAATCCGGCGGCGACCGGCTGGAACTCCCGACTGATACGCATTGTGGTGACGACTTCAACACGGACTGCAACAAGCAGGTTGTCGCGGCCGGCCAGATCGTCGACGAATTCGAGGGACTCGATATCGGCCCTGAAACAGCGAAGCACTACGCGGCCCAGGTCGCATCGGCGAAGACGGTCGTGTGGAACGGACCGATGGGCGTCTTTGAAATGCCTCCGTTCGATGCTGGAACAAAGGCTGTCGCTCAGGCGATCGCCGACGGTGACGGCACGAGCATCATCGGTGGCGGCGACAGTGCCGCGGCGATCCAGCAACTGGGCTTTGCTGATCAGGTCAGCCACATCAGCACCGGCGGTGGAGCCAGTCTGGAGATGCTCGAGGGCAAGGCGTTTGCCGCGGTCGATCTGCTGGACGAAGTCTGAAAATCTGCTTCGATGGGTCAGTCGCGTCCCCAGAGCGCTTCGGCGATCCAGTCGAGGTCGTCCGTCTGCAGACGGCGGGCTTCGTGCGGGACGGATGCGCCGGCGGAATTCAACGCATTCAGGACCAGCAGGCGGAGCACACTGGCCAGGGGGCTGTGCCCACTTTGTGACAGGGCGCGGGCGACCAGGCGATGGTTTCGGTTCAGCACGATTTCGTTCTGACCTGTTGGCGCGTGCTCGAAGTGCCGATCGATCAGACGTTCGAAGCCAGCTGGAATGTTGCCCTCTTTCTTCAACTCTTCGAATGTCTTCGACAATTCGTATCGCTCGTTGAGGAATGCCATGACGGGCTGTCCCGATGCGAACGAGGCAGATTGAATTCTCGCGCCGGTGGAGGCGAAGAACTCCTGCCACTCGTCCGGAGCATCCTCCAGGTCTGTCATCGACAGGATCGCCTGAGCGAAATTGGGAGCACTTGATGTGGCGATCCGCAGGTCAGTGACTATGCCTGCGGCGTTGTCGTCGGCAATCGTTGCGGCCAGCAGCGACTCTTCGAAGCTGCGAAGTGTGTGAACGCACGGCACGTCGTGGCCGGTAAACAGCTCGTTGACCCAGCGTTCCTGTCGGCGGTCGGTGTTGTACCAGACGACTCGGTCGACTTCGGATTCGAACAGCGGATCAGCGATGCTGCGTTCCAGGATCTGGTCGAACGTCAGCTGCCCCTGTGACGTTGGCAGCTTGTAGGACTTGCGGAGCAGGTCGCGCAGGCGGCGATCGTTCAGGGCAGCGCCGGCGAATGTGTAACGATGCCATGCGAGCATCGATTCCCAGCGGGTTGAGTCCACAGCTGCAATCGTCTCGATGTGCTCGTACAGCTTTTCTTCCAGCGACTGGCGTACGAGTTCAAAGGCTTCGTTTCGTACCAGATCTTCCCGGCTGGCTGTCGGCGCACAGTCCTGCATTTCCAGGACGCCGCGGAAGAATGATCCCCATGTTGGCAGCAGATTCTGGACGCGCCGCGAGATCACCATCCGTCGAACTGTCACTGTGACGACGGTGTCGTCAGCAAAACCTGGCGTGCGTTGAGGCGTGACGTACAACGCTCCTGATACCGACACGGGCTTCTCGAACCGCAATGGCAGCACGTCAAGCGGCGTCTCATCGAAATACTCTTCAAGAGCCAGTTCAATCGCTTCCTGATCGGGCGTAGGATCGAACCACGCCACATTGATCACGTTCAACCGAGCCGACGCAGCGTTGAAGTGAATCGGCACTGTCAGGAAGTCCGCGAATTCTTTGACGGCCTGCTCGATCGGTTCATCCTGCTCGGCCAGCACGTGAAACGCCGGCTTCAGAAACAGAGTGACCGTTGTGCCGGATTCCTCGCGGTCAGTGCCCGAGATTTCGATTTCGGTTCCCGCCCCGGCTTCCCACCGCACACCTTCGTCCGCGTCGGATCGGCGACTCTCGACAACCATGCGTTCGGCCAGCATGAAAGCGCTGAACAGTCCAATTCCAAACTGGCCAATCAGATTGCCTGAATCCGACCGCTCGGTCTGTGTCGGAATAGCTGAGCCGCGTTTAATCAGACCGGTGACACCTACACCCAGAGTGCTCAGATATCGTTCCGCCTCTTCGGGTGAGAGCCCGACACCATCATCACTGAACTGCAATGAGTGTTGTTCGGCGTCCTGACGGATGTCGATTCGCCCACGGAATGAAATATCCGCAGCACGTCGACGCATGACGGCATCGTGTGCATTCTGAATCAGCTCGCGAATCGGAGTATCCACGCGGCTATACAGCGAAGAACCCATGATTTCGATGATGCCCGCAATATCCACCTGAAAGGGAATGCGGCGTGACCAGTTTGCCATGGAGTTCTTTCTCACGTCCGTGCAGCGTCGGTCTTCTTCGTAATCTCGGAACCAGCGGCTCCTGCGAAGCGTCGCAATCTACACGAACCCTGACAGGTCTGCAGTGTCGCCGACGCAGTTGCTTCGCAGTGAGGCCACGATCAGACTGCCGCGGAATTCGCCCTTGCCCCTCACCCTTAGCCCTTCAGTCACACCATGGACAACGAAACACAGGACGTCGACGAACAGTTGGAAGAACTGGCAAACCAGCTGGAATCGCTGCACGAAAAGAATCTCATGCAGCCGGCCGTGCAGGCCGGGCGGGAATTGCGCCGTCGAGCGAAGCAGTTTCAGAGAGTCGTTCCCTACCTCCGGGCCAACTTTCATCTGATGAACTGTGCTCAGTCGACGTTTGAGCCGGAGTTCGGTGCAGATATCGCCATCGAGTCGATCGCCCTGCTGGAGAGCGAGGAAAAGGCACGGCAGATTCAACCGGACCTGCCTCAGGACGCGTACGACCACTTTGTCCACTGGATGTCGTCGTGCTCCTACGACAACCTGGCGAAGCATGTGGCCGAGCGGCAGGGTTACAACTCGGACGGCGTTCACGATTGCATCAATGACGGCATCCAGGTTTGCCGACGCACGGGCAAGCTGGAGTGCGTGACGTTCTTTCGCGAATACGCAACCGACGTTTACGAAGCATCCGATGACATCGAGATGGCTTTGCATCACGCCAGGACCGTGTCGTCGACGCAACGGACGGATTCGGACAATGACCGTCGCTGGGTAGGGATGCGCGATACGGCTCGACTGCTCATGGTCGGCGGCCAACTGGAGGCGGCTCTGGAACAGGCGCTCAATGGACTGCGAGCCGTTGATACGTACCACTCGCCACTGGACGCGCTGCCGTCGTCCATGAACCAGATCGAAACGATTCTGTGGCTGAGTGGCCGGCACGACGAACTGGACGCATTGACGTCGGCCATTCCAGTCGAGCAACAGCTGGTGGACATTCCCGAGGGGCAGGACCCAAGCGGAGAACTTGATCGGGCTCGTGTTGCCGCGGTGGGGGCATGCTGTCAGGGCGACTACGAGGTGGCAGAAAGAATTCTCAGCGAGTGGGATCAGAAGCTCACGCAGTTCAAATGCCTCGACACATGGTTCGAAGTGCGGCTGCAGCTGATCGCCACATATCGACTGGCCGGAAACGCGGACCGTGTGAACGCACTGGGTCGGCAGCTCGAAGCCAAGGCCAGGCCCGCGCGCGACTGGATGTCGCTGCGATTGTTGAAGGCAATGCTGGACAACGCCGTCCCGCCGGCGCCCGTCCCGTTCACCGAAGCACCGACGTGTGGCCCGTTCGCGGCAGTTGTGAAACCAGTCACCGACTCCGATACCGCCACCGCGACCGAGTCGGAGCCGGCTCCCGATGACACTGGCACAACTGAGAACGTCGACACGGAACGACCTGCGGCTTCGCCGCTCAGCGACTTCTTCAGTGAGCTGCAAACCAGGTTTCAGGCCGCCGAAGAACGAAGTGATGTCAGTAAACTGCTCAGCGAGGTCCTGTCCGTACCGGCAAGCGATGTATCGGATGTCTCGGATGCCGCGCGATTGATACACGTTGCAGGGATGCTGTCGCCCGCCGGTGATGCTCCGAGTGATGTGTGGACGTGGGCGTCTGCATTTCTGGCTCCGTTTGGTCAGGACGCCGGAGTTGTGAATCTGATTGCCTATCTGGGCCACTCGCTGTTGAACATGGCCGAGGGTGACAATTCGGACCTGCCAACGGAAGAACGAATCGAAGAGCTGTTTCGTCGATCATTAGACATGGACTCGGAACGGGCTGGCAACTTCGCCCGAGCGGGGGACTACTACCTCAATGAAGACCGCGTCGGGGATGCGGAACGGTGCTTCGCCCGAGGCTTCCGGCTTGCCCGCGACAACGGACGCGTTGCGTTGCGACTGGCAGAGATTTACTCGAACACCGATCGTCGCGGAGATGCCCTGAAGGCCCTGGAACTGTGCCTGCGAGAAGGTTGCACAGAACCGGAAGTTGCCTGGGAGGCCGGTCTGACGGCACTGTCGCTCGACAAACACACGCTGGCCGTCACGTGCCTGGATCAGTTCGAACAAGTCTCACCCGACGAGCCGTGGACTCAGTACTACCGGGCCCTGGCGATGCTCGAATCTGACCGGGCTGCGGACGCGCTCACGGCGCTGGATCTGGAAGCTGAACGAAATCCGGACTGTCCGTTGTCCATTGCCCTGGTGCGCGCTGCCGCGACCGCTGCTCTCGATGATCCCGCAGCACTGCGTGGTCACGTTGAACACGTGCTGTCACTGCCACTGGGGCAAGTCGATTATTTGACAGAGTCCGGTCTATTGCGGTTGTTCGAGTTGTTCAACACAGCGCTCGGTGTTCTTCCGGAAGACGATCCTGTCCGTCTGCAGGCTGAGCGTCTGGCATTGCAGTCCGGACTGGCTCCAGACGAGTACTTCGAGCGATTTCGCACGGGTGAGGTTGAGGATAAAGTCGGCTTCTATTCATGCGAATTCGAGCAGCCACTTAATGCCGACTGGTCGCAGTCACTTGGATGTCTGCATGGACAGGATCACTGGCCGAGCTATATCGCAATGTGGGGCGTCCTCGCGCGCGACGCCGAACATGCCGAGCACCTGGCGAGGAGCTGGCAGGAAAAGTGCTGCGACGCGAGTCCTGGGCTAATTGATGTCAGTTTGCGCGACGAGGGCTATCGCGACGTCTGCGGAGTCGTGTGGCAGTCCACGCACGCGCCTCTGCCTGATGACGATGATGATGACGCATTTGGTCCCGAGTTCGACGAGACTCCCTGACCATCTATTTGGGGTGTCCACGTTTGGCTCACGAAGACGGGGCTTCTGTCAGTTCCTGACGGCGGCGTGCAGGGATCGCTTCGAAGGCCGCATTGTACGTGCTCTCAAGTGGCACGTTTACGTACCAGTTCGGATCAAGGAACAGTGGCATCGCCGGCAGCTTCACACCCGCGGCCAGAGGTTCAACATACGCCTCAAGCTGTGGCGCCGCGCGATAGGCTGCCAGAGCAGATTCCGGCCGTCCGGAAGCACAAATGGCGATGATGCGTCGATCTCATTCCAGATAGCACCGTGGATGCCTTGTGGATCCAGTTGACCCGGGGGATACAGATCAACGACAAGCAGGTGAACTCCCTGTTTGATCACGGAATACGCCTTGTCCAGAAACTGATCGAGTGCCCGGCGACTGGACTTGTTCCCCGACGAGACGATTTCAATGAATGCGACAAGCTCGTCACCGGACGAATGCCGGATGGCCAATCGGTTCCGTTTCGTGGCGTAGAGTTCTTCCTCGGACGCGATCTGTGTGATGCTGACGTCCGGTGGAGCATCGGTAACTGCGACAGCTCCGGCGTCTTGCAGAGAACCCACTCGACCTTCAACAGTCCAGTTCGGCTCCAGATCAAGGGCGAGCACATCCGGGCCGGTCTGGCCAGCGGTCTGTTCCACCTCCGCATAATAGGGCTCAGGTAACACGCCCGTGTTGAGCGTCCGTGTCAGCTCTCCGATCCACAACGTGTGAAACGTGTGGAACGATCCAGCAGACACGCGTGTCCAATCATGCGTCGGCATCCGAGGTGTCCTCAAAACTGCGATGGAGATGCAGACTCTTCAATCCGCACCATAAGCATACCTGAGACGGGCCTGACCGTATCAGACACTTTTCGATTTGAGCGATGTGCGATTGAAGAGACACGCACCATTTACGATCCCGTGGCTTTAGACTTCTGGCAGAGCCCACGGCTTGCGCCATTCGGGGCGGCCGCGGAGTGCGTTGGCTTCGTCATCGTTGACGAACGTTTCCATTTCGGCATCCAGGACGAGTTCCCGACCAACGCGCGCTGAGATGTTGCCCGCGTGACACAACACGCTCGCGGGATGCCCGACGGTTTCCAGGTCGCAATAGGGTTTCTTACGGGACTTCATGCACTCGATGAAGTTCTGCACGTGCGGTCCTTCGAAGCTGTCACCGCTACCCTGTTTGATCAGCTTGTTCTTTGTGGAATAGACCCACCAGCCGCTGTTGCCGATCACCATGTAGGCACGGTCGCCGTAAACTGCCGCGCCCTCCGTTTGCTGTTCCATCAGGTACGGAGCCCAGATGCGCATCTCATACGTCAGGATTTTCGGCGTCTCTGTCCCGGAGCCGTATTCGTACGTTGTCTGCAACGTATCGGGGAATTCCTGCGCATCGTCGAAGTACCATTTGCCACCGGCCGAGTGAATCCGACGGGGCAATTTGACCTGCGGATCGCCCTGCGCTTCGCACGCGGCGTTCAGTGCGGCGAACGCCATATCGAGGCGATGAACACCATCGTTGCCCAGGTCGCCCGTCCCGTAGTCATAGAACCAGCGCCACCGACCATGAAATCGGTTGGGATTGAACGGCCGCTTTGGTGCCGCTCCGAGCCACATGTCGTAGTCGACCCCGGCTGGTGGATCGCTGTCAGGCGGGAATCCGATCGCTCCCTGCCTGGTGCTTTCCCATGCCTTGGCCACGAGGCATTTCCCCAGTGCGCCCGTCTTGATGAACGCCAACGCCGATTGCAGACGTTCGGTCGAGCGGTGTTGCGATCCCATCTGAACAACTCGTTTGTGCTTGCGCATGGCAGCAATCATGCGCTGGCCTTCGATGATGTTGTTGCCGTCCGGCTTCTCGACGTAGACGTCTTTGCCGGCAATGCAGGCGAGGATCGTCGGGATGGCATGCCAGTGGTCCGGCGTTCCAACAACCAGAGCATCGATCGATTTGTCATCGATCAACTTGCGAAAGTCACTTTCCGTGGCTGGCTTCTTGCCCTGACGTTGCGTGACCTCTTCGACGGCTCGCGGCAGACGTCTCGGATCGATATCCGCGATCGCGACGATTTCTGCATTCTCGTTCGAGGCGAAGGTGCGGTTCAGAGAGAGCGCCCGTCCACCGGCCCCAACAACTCCGACTCGGACACGTTCACTGGCACTCGCTTTCGCGACCTGATTCCCGGCGAGTACAGCCGCAGCCGCGGCACTGGAAGCAGATGTGTGCAGAAACTGACGACGATCCATGACGAATCTCCCCGGGAAGTGGTTAAGTGGACGGCCTACGGATCAGCAATGATGGATGCATTCTCGCTGCCGGGCCGCAGTCGTCAATCCGATGTCGCAGGATGGCGTTCATCGCACCAGGCACGCAGCGGGCGCATCGACGCCCAGTCGGGTTCATCCAGGACTCCGAATCCCGGTCCAAGGTGAATACTGGAGCACTCCACCATGCCGTCTTCGATGCGCAGGAATGACTCGTCTTCCCGCTGGACGTACAGGTCGGGATGCTGCCTGACGGCCTGGACCTTGTCGGCATCAGACAGTAGCGACAGGCCGTAGTTGTAGTGATGTCCGTTCCGTTCGCAGTGCTCGACGCCGAGGATGCCAAGTGTCGCGAAGTCCTGCTGCAGCGGGACCACCGGTAGATTCTGCAGGTCCTCCGCGCTGATGAATGATTCGTCACCTTCCAGTGACCAGTGCATGGCGAGAGCGTGATTCATCAGTGACTTAAAAAAACCCTTGCAGTTCTTGTGCGAGGTGCCCCCATAACCAATGCGCTTCGCTCGCGGCCACGAATCAAGACGTCCATCGGCTTCATCAATAATCAGTGGTTTGAATTCAGAGATCGTTCGAATCGCCTTTTCGGTTTTCGCGTTCAGAGTGAGACGACGCGGCAGCGGTTGCTCGATGTAGGCGATGTGCTGAAACATTCCGAGGTTTTCGCGTTCCAGACGTCGGACGAAGTGTTCGAAGACCGCAAGGTCTTCATAAGCCTCGTTGGCGTCCAGCGTGATCAACGGTGCTCCGGCCTGCGCCACGAGATCCCACAGGCGTGAGAGACGTTGCACATCGAAGTCCGGATTGCCCGAGACTTTCACTTTGAAGCAACGAATGCCATCCGTCCGCACGTATTCGGCAAGTGTCTCTGGCAGACCATCATTGACTCGTTTGTCCTCCGGTTGATCGTCGGCGGTCAGCGGATCCAGCAGTCCGACCGTGTGCCGGATTGCGAACTGCACGGCCGGGATTTGTGGCAGCAGTTTCTCGTAGGGAAGGTCCTTCAGTTTCGGGTGAATGGCTGCGGGTTTGAAACCAAGCTGCCCGGTTTTCACCATCAGGAAAACCGGACTGCCAGCCAGCCGGCTGACCGCGTCGACCATTGCACGCTCAAACAGCGCCGACGCAAATGACGACGTCAGTCCTTCCTGATCCGCCGCATCACCCGCTTTCATGATCCGGGCATGACATGTTCGCCATTGGTCGAACGGCGATTCGAATTCCGGATGAGCGAGCCACACATCGCGGGCCTGCTCGATCAGACTTACCAGCTCGCGACGTTTCTGGCTGTGAGAGCGCCCCAGTCGCTTATCGAGCCAGCGCACACTCAGGCGATCGCCGGCACAACCAAATGTCTCGTTACCGTCGCCATCGCAAACAACCATGCGAACGTGAGCCAGCGGATTGAGCAACCGGCGCTTGGCCTCAGGACTCAGTCCGTCCTTTCCCAGAGCGAAGGCCATCCGCCCTGGAGGCGTCTCGCGGACGTACAGCTCGATGCGTTCAATACGAAAGCTCATGCCCGAATACTCCATTCGCCTGAGTTGCTCATGAGCACCTGATTACTCGGACCAGAATCACCGGGACTTTCCCCATCATGTGCCCGGAATTCAACGGTCAGACGCATTTCCAGCGGTTCGCCGGACCCGCAGCGGCTTCGTGGAAATACCAGTCGCACTCCGATAGCATCGTCCGCTTCATCGTGAATTACGCCAGTGAGGCACGCCCCACCTGGGCGGCTTCCGTTTTGAAAGAAATGCAATGCAGGACAATCGCGGCAAGTTAATGTGGGCAAGCTTCCTGACGCTGATTGCGGCGGGGATGGGGTTCGCTGTACGTGGCGGAATCCTGAAAGATTGGGGCACGCAATTCGGATTCACGCAGTCCGAACTGGGCACAATCACTGGTGGCGGACTGGTGGGCTTCGGAATCGTGATCCTGCTTGCCAGCCTGATTACCGACCGTCTTGGTTACAAAGCCATCCTCGGAACAGCCTTCGTGCTGCATGTCCTGTCTGTCATCGTGACGCTTGCCGCGACTCCTATCTACGAGGCTGCCGGCAAGGATGCAACATTCCAATGTCTGTACTGGGGCATGTTCCTTTTTGCCGTTGCCAACGGGCTTTGTGAAACAGCAATTAATCCGTTGATCGCAAACATCTACCCGGAAAGAAAAACGCACTATCTGAATATTCTGCATGCGGGCTGGCCGGGTGGACTAATCGTGGGTGGATTGCTGGCCAGTGTACTGGTCGGAAACGTGCGCTGGGAGATTCCCATCGCGCTCTACATCATCCCATCACTCTGGTATGGGTTCATCGTTCTCAAGGAGCCGTTTCCGAAGTCCGATGTCGCCAAAGCAGGAATCGGATTCGGGGATATGGCCGTTCAGTTCGCGTCGCCCGTGTTGCTGGCATTGCTGCTTCTGCAGGCCTGCGTGGGATATGTGGAGCTGGGGACGGACAGTTGGATTACAAACATCACCGAGAACATCCTGACCGGGCAGGGGCTGTTCCTGTTCGTGTATGCGTCAACGATCATGTTCGTGCTGCGATTCTTCGCAGGTCCGATTGTTGAGAGAATCAATCCGCTGGGGCTGTTGTGTGCCAGCACAGTCCTCGGAACAACCGGGCTGCTGCTGTTGGGATCCACGACGTCGGCAGGGATGATCTGGGTCGCCGTGACGATTTATGGATTCGGTAAGACGTTCCTGTGGCCGACCATGCTTGGTGTTGTCGGCGAACGGTTCCCGCGCGGCGGAGCTCTGACGATGGGTGCTGTTGGGGCAGCTGGAGCGTTGTCCGCTGGATTCCTCGGCGGTCCAGGAATTGGCTACAAGCAGGACTATCATGCGTCTGAGAATCTGAGAACCGAAGCTGCCGACACCTACGAACGATACGCAGCCGACCAGGAAAACGGATTCTTGGTCTTCCCCAAAGTCCGTGGCATGGACGGCCAGAAGGTTGGTGTGCTGTTAAGTGACGCCGAAACGCTGAACGCTGACTTCCAGATCGCTACCGACCGAGGGGACATTCCGGATGATCT
>CAYSJO010000143.1:0-3329 GCA_964431285.1 uncultured Planctomycetaceae bacterium | reverse complement strand
CCGGCATGCCCGGACAGCATCGAAGACGCTCATCGACGCATGAAAGATTACGTCGCGTACTACAATCACACACGACTACACAGTGCGATTGGATATGTGGCCCCCGCCGACAAACTCAACGGTATCGAGAAACAGATCTTTACCGAGCGGGACCTAAAACTCGAAGAAGCCCGCCAGCGACGTCAGGACCCAAGGGCAGTTGCCTGACACTCAACTCGATCCCACAATGAACTCAAACTCAACTCGCTAACGCCAGCCTGCTCAAATTCCAGTTCCCGCTGAACCAGCACAGGACCTCGAAGCGATCCGTTCGAGAACCGACAACGTCTGAAACTGTTGTAAACACCATGCGGTGCCGGCTTCGATACATAGACGGCGAGTTGTCGGTGAGAAGTCACTGATTCCACCGTTGGGATTTGATCGCTGACGTCGATCAGGATCGACGCACTTACCGGGCCTTCAGGAATAACGCGAATGTCGCCCCGCTCGGATCGGTATGCACAGCAAAACGGCCGACTCCGGGAATGTCTCGCGGTTTTGCCTGAGTCGTACCACCCACGTGTTCAACCTGCTTCGATCGTTCGTCGATGTTTTCCGCATAGAGATACGTCAACCAGTGGGGGGCCGCCTGAGCATCCACCGGCATCATCATTGCACCGGCAACGTCCTGATCGCCAATTCGAAACAGTACATAGCTGCCCGCGTTCCCCATCGGTACTTCAATTGACGACCAGCCAAACACTGTTTGATAGAAACTGCGGGACCGCGATATGTCGGCTGTCAGGAGTGCGTCAAACGTGAATTGTCCGGACGCGGCCATGTCGGCTCGCGTCATGTCCTTTGCCGGTTCGAACGGTTTGAAGACCGCACCCTGGTCATCCTGCAACACGGCAGAGACACCCACATTCGGAATGTTCACCGGCGGAAGCACGGTTGTGCCACCCAGTTTGGTGCAGCTCTTGACCGCCTTAGCGCAGTCATCAACCGCCACGTAGGGAATCCAGTGAGAAGACAGCCCTGCCTGTCCAGGTAGTTCAACGATCCCGCCGACATCCTGACCGTCCACGTTGATCAGGTGGTAGATGCCCGCGTCACCCATCTCGACTCTGCTGATTGTCCATTCGGGAAACACGGCTCCGTAGAAGGCCAGCGATGTTGCCACGTCGGTCGTCATCAGATCGTGCCAGACGAAGCGACCGGCCAGTGTCGAGCCTCCAGGCATGTCGTGGTCTCCTGTTTGGACAGAGCCACCCTGACGAATGTCGAAATCCGTGCCGTTTGTGTTTCCGCCTGAACCGGTCGAGTACAACTCGACACGTCCTTATCAGACGATTCACACCAGATCCAGCGGACAGGAGATTCCATGGCCCGGCTCGACTTTCTTGGCATCACCGTGCTCGGCGACTTCATTCTGAGCGAAGGTGTCGATTCGATTCTGGAAAACCTGGAGCGTGTCGGAGCCACCGCCGTAGCCGTCAATCCCACGGTTACGGCTCCCGGAGACGAAGCCAACGGAAGCTGGCAACCACCAATTGACGCGGGCAGCAGCCCTCGCGTATTCGACCGCCCGTTGTGGGGTCAGCATTCGTTGTGGGTCCGCAGTGGAGTCAGTTACTACCCGAATGCAGACTGCTATTCGGATTCGGCGTATCGCCCGAGACAGCCCAACGATCTGACGGACGCACACGGTGCGGTCATCGCCGAGTTCGTCGACCGCGCGGTCGAAGCGGGTCTGAAAGTGTATCTCCAGGTCGGTGCCGTCCAACCCTCGAAGCTGCGTGATGAAGACCGCCCCCGTCTGCCCGACGGCAGCATTTCTCCGAACCGCATGGCGGATACGGCCAGTCTCGCCAGCGAGGCAGTCCGTTCGTACAACCGCGCGTACGTCCCCGATTTGCTGCAGGCTTACCCGAACATCAGCGGATTCCGTCCGGACTGGCCCGAGTATCCGTGTTACACACTCGGCGAGGTGTTCCAGGACTTTGGTGAGCACGTTGCCGCATGGGCTCCACAACACGGCTGCTTCGACTTTGATGGCATTTGCGCGTCCGCCGGACAGCTCTGGGAACTGCTGCACGGACAACTCGACGGACGCACGCTCACAAATGCCGACTTCGAGAAAGACTGGTCCGCGGACATGCTGCCCACTGGACTGGCAGACTGGCTCAATCTCAAACACGCGCTCTCCAACGACATCCTGCAACACTGGCGAGAGGCGATCGACGATGCCGGCCGACCGGAACTGGAACTCTCCGCCAACGCATTTATGACTCCCTACACCAATGTGACGGGTCTGGACTTCGCAGGGGCCGCCGCCATCTGCGGAGCCGTATCACCCAAGTTCTACACCATGCACTGGTCGCTGATGGTCAAGTTCTGGGCGGAACCGATTCTGGACGCCAATCCGCAGCTCAGTGAAGAGGCAGTGGTCGGTTGCCTGGTGCGTCTGATGGACATCGCCGACGAGGGGAGTGGCGGATCACGTCTGAGTGATTACGGATATCCCGATCCCGACGAGCCACACCCGATTCCCGATGCGCCGCAGATTCGCAAGCTGAGCCAGGTCGCTTCCCAGGTGAATGGCCAGTGTCGCCTGACTCCGCTGGTTCACGGTTACGGACCCCCCGACGATTTTCGCCGACGTCTGGAACTGGTGGCTGGCTGCGAGTCGGTCGACGGTTTGTGGATCAACCGCTACGGCTACCTGGGCGAACCAAAACTCGAGGCCATCCGGGCCGTAGGTGCCCCTTCTCGCCCTGAGAACTGTTGAAGTATTCGAGGTTAGGGAATCTAAGGAACCGGGAGCCTCACAGTGACGCGTGATGATCATGGCTCTGGGTATGACGTCGCTGTGGTCGGGGCGGGGATCGTCGGTCTGGCTCACGCATGGATGGCCGCACGTCGCGGTTATCGCGTCGCTCTGTTTGAGCGGTCGTCGTGGGCTCATGGTGCCTCGATTCGCAACTTCGGCATGGTATGGCCCGTCGGACAGCCAGCAGGACATCCGATCGAGACGGCTCTTCGTTCGCGTGATCTATGGCTCGAACTCGCGGAAGCATCTGGTCTGTGGGTGAACCGTTGCGGCTCGATTCATCTCGCCCACCGTCACGATGAACTGGCCGTGCTGGAAGAGTTTTGCGAGTTCGCTGCATCGACGGCTCACTCAGTAAGAATGCTGACACCAGACGAAGTTCTTGAGCGATCGCCAGCCGCCAATCCCAACGGACTGCTCGGCGGCATGTGGAGCGATGCGGAGCTGTGCGTGAATCCACGACAGGCCGTGCCCGCTATCCCGAAATGGCTTAGCGAGTCGTTCGATGTCGCTTTGC
>CAYSJO010000142.1:0-6969 GCA_964431285.1 uncultured Planctomycetaceae bacterium | reverse complement strand
GTGTGCTGGATGCCTGCAGTCGAAAGATTGTGGGCTGGTCGATGAGTGACCGCATGAAGCAGGACCTTGTGCTGGATGCTCTGCGTGATGCGCTGGGCCGGCGGCGTCCTGATCGTGATGCGGGGTTATTACACCACTCGGATCGCGGGAGTCAGTACGCGAGCGGTGCTTACCAGGAGCTGCTTCGCAACGAGAACATCTCGTGCAGCATGAGCCGGCAGGGTGACTGCTGGGACAACGCGATGATGGAAAGTTTCTTTGCGACGCTGAAGAAGGAACGGATTCACCAGGAAGACTATGCCACGCGATCGAAAGCGTGGGCGAGCGTCTTCGATTACATCGAACGTTTCTACAACAGAATCCGTCGACACTCAGCGCTGGGCTACGTGAGTCCAGAGCAGTTCGAACTGGCGCTGTAATCCGTTTCCTCGAACCTCACCAACAAAGGCAGTCCGGATTTGCCTTCTCTGTCCCCGGTCGTCACTCACAATTCGAACGAGTGACCGACGACCGGCGCCGACGAAGTCAAATCATCCAGGGCGTATTGCAGCACACAGATGCTCTGTCCCATACAACCATCACCCCGCGCACACGAAAACTGGGGAAGTTCAAACAGTGGCGACGTCAATGATGATCGTGCCGAGTACCTGACCGCTCTTCAGTTGGAGGCTTTGCTCAAACGAAGCCTGCTCAACAGGACTCAATTGCGTTGCCGTGATCGGCTCAATGGTTCCAAGGACAGCAATGTGGGCCTGGTGATCGGTCAGATCGGTCAACGTGTACGTTGTGCGAATCCGCATGGGCAGCGGCTCGCGCAGCTCACGATTGCGGGACCAGCTGTCGTTGACTCTGACCATCGTCTCCCGGCCGGTGGCGTCGGGGTTGTAGGGCAGCAGGCCGATGCTGTCGTCGACGAAATTCGCAAACCCCTCGTCTTCAGAACCGACCAGGATAGCTGCCAGCAGCTCATGCTGACGCTCGCGCGGTGCAAAGCGCACGCAGCGTTTCAGAAAGTCCCGAAAACCGTCCAGGTGCACGATGCGGTTGTCGGCACCGATCCAAAAGTCGAAGCCGTTGTTCGCCAGTCCGTGATACATCTGCAGCGCGTCCGGGACGAATTCCGGCGGACTCAGCGAGTCGTACTCCGTCCGCTCGCCGGGTAATTCAAGCGAGTACTGCACGCGCTGATAACGCACTCCAAGTTGGCGACGCCCGTTGTCTTCGCCATCGACCGTGATCGCGAACATCAGCTTCAGGTCCGAACGGCTGGTCACATCTCCGTCCGGCAGCTTCTGGACCAGCGTTTGCGAGACGTGTTTGTGCAACGGGAAGTGATCGCCCTTCTTCAGGGTAAACCGCAGACTTCCCTCGGGCAGTGGCTCGGAATCCGAACGCCTGGCACCGGCCAACAGACTTCCCGATCCCGATTGGTCCTGCTGGATGAACTCTGAACCCGCAAAGTCCATTTCCGGTTCCGTGAGTTCAACATCGCCTCCACATCCACTGCCGAGAACGACAAGACAGATCAGTCCGGATCCTGTGGCGGGCCATCCATGGCACATAGAAACTTCTCCGTGGAGTGAGGTAGCGGACCTCACATGGAATTGCCGATCGCTGTCACTGGAATTCGTGTGGATCGAAGTTGACGAGTTTGCTGTCCCTGAAGACGAGGATCACGCTCTTGCCTTCTTTGTCCGGGCCCCATTTCCATGCTTGGTCATCGACCTGGTAGTGGCCCTCGCCGTTCTTGATCCAGGCGTCATTCCCAACGCGTTTGCCTTCCTGCCCCAAAACACGTGTGACTTCCGTCGGCGTCATTCCGGATTCAACTGCGTGTCCCAGTAGCCAGTCGCGATCGTCCGGGTCGCGTGTTTCCTGATAGCGTTCCCGATGCTCTTCTTCCAGTTGCAGGGCCCGGTCGCCGGAACGGAAAACCAGTTCTCCGAGCTTGCCATCGGGCAGCGTCTCGCAACCCGCTACGAGCCAGCCGACACCAATCAGAAACAGCGTTGGTAGTGCACGCAATCTGAACATGCGGGATTCCTTTCCCCGTGAATCTGGACCGTGAATGCTACCCCGGAAGCTTCTGGAGGGCCTAGACCAACAGATCACCAGGCAAGGGCCGGCGGATGACGCTGATTTTGCGGATGCGCGCGGATCAGCGAATATCAGCCAAATCCGCGTTCATCCGCGTCCTATTTCTACCGGCAGTGGCATCGCGGATGACGCTAATCTTGTGGATAATGACTGATCAGCGAATATCTGCTGAATCCGCCTCCTCTCCTCTTCCTAGAACACCGGATCATGGACCCACAGACCGAATTCCGGCAGAACCAGACTCGGCGCGAACTGTTCCGCAGCGTGGGAACCGGCATTGGCACGGTTGCGCTGGCCAGTCTGCTGGCCGAAGACCTTCAGGCGGCACCTTCATCGGCGCCGAACAGCGCCTCCAGCAGCCGGCCGGGACACGCGGCTCCCCGCGCGAAGAACGTGATCTTCTTTCACATGGTCGGATCGCCGTCGCAGCTTGAGCTGTTCGACTACAAGCCGGCGCTTCAGGCATACAACGGCAAGCCATGTCCCAAGGAACTTCTGGAAGGGCAGCGATTCGCATTTCTGCGCGGTGAGCTGCGCATGATGGGCACGCAGTTTCGATTTCGAAGGTATGGCGAGTCCGGACTGGAACTGTCTGAGAAGCTACCCCACATCGGTTCGGTCGCCGACGAGTTATGCGTGATCCGCTCGCTGCACACCGAGCACTTCAATCACGGTCCGGCACAGCTGTTCATGCAGACTGGGTTCGGACGATTCGGACGGCCCAGCCTTGGTTCGTGGGTGTCGTACGGCCTGGGCAGTGAGAACCGCAATCTGCCAGCCTTCGTCGTGTTGATCACAGGATCGGTGGCAGGAGCCGGCAACAGCCTGTGGGGCAGCGGATTTCTTCCGAGTGCCCATCAGGGCATCGAATTCCGCAGTTCCGGCGACCCCGTGCTGTTCCTGTCCAACCCGAAAGGCATTACCAGCGAAGACCGCCGCAAGACTGTCGAGCGGGTCAATCGACTGAATCGACTCCAGCTTGAGGACGTCGGCGATCCGGAGATTGCATCGCGCATCACTCAGTACGAGATGGCTTATCGCATGCAGACGGCCGTCCCCGAATTGATGGACACCGGCAGCGAACCCGAGCACATTCACAAGATGTATGGCACCCAGCCGGGAAAACCGAGCTTCGCGAACAACTGTCTGCTGGCTCGTCGGCTGGTGGAGCGGGGCGTGCGATTCGTGCAGTTATTCGACCAGGGCTGGGACCATCACGGCAACGTGTTTCCCAGCATCACGAACAAGACAAAACAGGTCGATCAACCGATCGGTGCTTTGATCCGCGACCTGAAGCAACGCGGCCTTCTCGACGAAACTCTGATCGTCTGGGGCGCCGAGTTTGGTCGCACACCAATGCTGCAGGGTTCGTCCAACAACGGCGTGCCTCAGAAAAATGCCGGACGCGATCATCACAAGGATGCGTTTTCAGTATGGATGACCGGCGGCGGCGTGAAGGGCGGATCGACGTACGGCAAAACTGACGACCTGGGCTATTTTCCCGTCGAAGACGGGATGCACGTCAACGACTTCCATGCGACGCTCCTGCACCTGCTGGGGATGGATCACAAGCAGCTGACATTTCGCTATCAGGGCCGTGAATTTCGCCTGACAGACGTGGCCGGAAAAGTGGCGGAAAAAGTGCTGGCGTGAAGCGTGGTGACGCCCGGGCCAGGTCAGGACCAGTCTGACGGGGCACTGGCACTCGCTGGCAGCCCGCGAGACGCTCATTCGCTGAATTCGCCCGCGTCGTAACGACGCCAGAATTCAACGACAGGTTGTGGCTTGCCATTCGCTCGAACTGACTTGAGTGTTTTGATGTCGCGCAGCACTTCAACATTCTTAAGTGTCGAGATGTTGCGGATGCCAAGTTTCTCCAGCGGCATTCCGGACAGCGGTGCCAGATCGGCATTCGGTTCTGTCAGGAAGTGTGTTGTCAGTGGCATGCCCTGGAGCGGCGTCAGATCTGTAACTGGTGTCAGAGTCAGATACAGCTCGGTCAACGGCATACCTTTCAGCGGAGTGAGATCGCGGACGCTGGTTTCGTTCAGCCATAGCATCTTGAGCTGCATCCCCTGTAAGTCCGAAACGTCGGAGAACTGTTTACCCCGCAGTGTCAGGTTTTGGAGTTTCAAGGACTTCAGGTGAGTCAGGTCGACACCTTCGAGACCAAGCCAAAGCGCGTTCAGCGGCGCGTCTACAAGTGGGCTGATATCTGTCACTGGGCTGTCTTCGATCTGCAGCGACCGCAGATGCTCGTTCACGATCGGTGACAGGTCGGTCACGCCCGTTTTACGTAGGTCCACATATTCGAGTGGCATTCCCGCCAGTGGCGAAAGATCGGTGAATGGTGTGCCGATCGAAACGAGACTTGTCAGTTCGGCGTCTTCGATCGGTCGCAGGTCAATGACACGTGTGTGCCTGAGATTAAGACTGGTCAGTTTGATGCCCTTCAACGGAGCAAGATTCTCCACCTGCGTTCCGGACAATGTGAGGTAACGCAGAGGCATGCCTTCCAGCGGCGAGAGATCGCTGACGGGCGTGTCGTCCAGATTCAGGTGATGAATCGGACCATCGGGTGATTCCTGCCACCACATGTAAAGCAGCGACAGCCCTTCTTTAATGACCGGGTATCTTGGAGGCAGCTCAAGCTTGCGCAGTTCATCCAACTACAGATCTGTCAGTCCGGATTTCCCGGCACGCTCGGGCGATTCAAGGAGCTTTCTGACGTTGCTGGCAACCTCATAAACCGGACGGTATGCCTCGGTCGGCTTGAAGGACGTGCTTCCGCCATTCCGGTCCCAGCTCTCTTGAAAGAATCCGCATTTGATCGTGGCGCGTGTCTCACCCTGTCTCGGAGGTGTCAAGGTGGGCGTGAAGTCGATCGGTGGATCCGTCTTCAAGGCGGGAACGGGCTTGGTCGGCCACACGGTCGGCTTCGAGATCGGACCGGATAACTCACGCAGTGTCTTCAGCGTCTGATGGCTCTTCTCGCGTTCCTCCGGCGTTCCCACCGAATTCGGATTGTAGATGTAGTCGAACTCGGGGGCACCTTTGGCATATTTCACGTGGTGCAGAATCCAGAAGTTGCGGTGACTCCAGGGGACTTCGTAATCGACACAACTCAACAGCACTGGCACGGCCTTTGCGCCACTCCAGATTCGGACGATGGACAGTGAGTCCAGCCACTCACGATTGTTGTGACGGCGGCACATCAGGACCGGCAACAGCCAGTTGGGATCCAGTGGGCTGCGAAGCTTCGAAGCCAGTGCATTCTCGACATGATATCGGAACGGCAGATTTGCTGTATTCACGTGCTCACGCAGTGCGCTGATCGCGTCCGCCCCTCCGAATTGCACGAGTGCTTCAACGGCCGCAGACCGCAACTCGGCTGGTCCCTCATCCAGGATGCGCGTCAGCACTGCGAGCCCACGTTTGGACTTTGGCGTGCCCAGAGCCACAAGAAAGGCTCCCTTCACATGTCCTTGCTCACCATCCAGTGCGATTAACAACGCAAGGATGCTGCGCTCCTGAGGCATCTGTTCCAGCACCGAAGCCGCCGCAATGCGAATCTCACGATCGGCGTCTTCCAGTCCGGCCAATGCCACTTCCAAAGCCGCCTCGCCTGGTATCAGTGGGATCGCCGCAAATGCGGCCGTCCGCTGAGCTGTCTTGCAAGTCTTCGTGTACACATCCAGTCGAGGCACGGCATCTTCCTGCCCAAAGCGGGCGAGTGCGTCCATTGCTTCAGATAGTTACTCATCACCAGCCGCTTCGATCTTCGCCTGCAGTTCATCCATGACTGCCGTCACCCGTTGCGGAGTGCGGGCCAGGATCGTGAACGGAAAGCTGGATTTGACGACAGGCTTACGCTTGTCCTTCGCGTATGACTCATCGAAACCAAAGCTGCACGTCACGGTGTATTTACCAGGTTCCGTAATCGTGCGGAACTTTGTCAGATCGAACACCCGTGTGAAGTTCAGGCCACCCGGCGTGATGAGTTCCAGACTGGAGATGCCTCCCAGATCGAAGCCGTTGGCGTGGGGGTCTGGCAGTTCATTGCCGTCGGCGTCGGTCACTACGATCTTCACGCGGTCATGACGTCCAGTGCCGCGATAGTCGCCTCCAAACATAAACCGAAAGTCTGCGTTACCGATATTGGCGACGGTCATGGTTACAGTCATTGGTTCGCGCCAGACGATCTGCGGCTTGTACGGAGTGAACCCGGCACGCAGCACCGTTCGATCCTCCTCCTCTTTCGCATCGAATTTGTAGTCAGCCAGATACGCCTTCTGACTAGTGGACCGTCAGGGCGCAATTTTCGGGTAGAGGCGTTTGAGTTTTGTTCTGGCGTTGGCAGTCGTGAACTGCCAGTCCACTCCGGTCTGGGCTTTGTTGCGTTCTTCGGCCCAGGGCGTGGCGCGGGACTGGACTTTCGACTCGCTTTCCGGGCGGTCGGACATCGACTGGCGAGTCAACACGCTCAGCTCGCATTCGGCGATGTTCAGCCAGCTGCCGTGTTTCGGTGTGAAGACCAGCTCGAGTTTGTCCGCAATCCGCTTTGCCTCTTCTGGCGGAAAGGCCTCGTACAGCGAACCCAGGTCGTGCATGTTCAGATTGTCGAGCACCACCGTGATCTTCTCCGCGTCCGCATAGCGCAGATGATCGACCAGCTCTTTCATCCGATGAGCCCAGTCCACAGCCGTCCGCCGACTCGTTACCGGCACCATGCGCCAGCCGCCCAGCGGTTCGACAAACATCCAGACCACGCACGTGCCTTCGCGTGTGTATTCATAATCGGACTTCGCTTTGCAGCCGGGCTTCACGGGAATCGGTGTCCGGGTTTCGCTGGTCAGTTGAACGGGTTGCTCG
>CAYSJO010000141.1:0-8673 GCA_964431285.1 uncultured Planctomycetaceae bacterium | reverse complement strand
AGTCGAGGCCGTACTGACGTCCGGCCAGCACTTTCCGCTGTATCGACCTGCCTATCGCGACATCTACTACACACGTCACGAAACAGGCGGCGGCGCGATCCAGGACGCATTGACGCACTCGATCAACGCCGTCGAGTGGCTTGTCGGTCCCGTCACACGTCTCGTCGTCGATGCGGACCATTGTGTCCTTGAAGGCGTCGATGTCGAAGATACCGTGCACGTCATCACACGACACGGCGATGTCATGGGTTCCTTCAGCCTCAATCAACATCAGGCACCGAACGAGACATCGTTAACCGTCATCTGCGAACAAGGCGCGGTTCGGTACGAGGCGCATCGCAGTCGCTGGGTCTCATGTGTCGAACCCGGCACACAATGGCAGACCGAAGCCGCATATCCGCTGGAACGTGATGATCTGTTCGTGCGACAGGCGAATACGTTTCTCGACCTGATGCATGGTGTCGGTGAGCCCCCCTGCTCTCTTGCCGATGGGCTGCAAACGTTGCGAGTCAACCTGGCCGCCTTGCGGTCCGTCAAAGAACAGAAATGGATCGAGCTATGACAGACAGTGCCAGTACAGAACCGACAATTCAGCAGCTCTTCGATCTGACCGGCCGAGTTGCCCTCGTAACCGGAGCGTCCGGGTTTCTGGGCGGAGCATTCGCCCGGGCGCTGGCCGAAGCCGGAGCCTCGGTCGTCGTCGGAAGTCGCGATGGCGAGCGTGCCCGCGGAGTCGCGGCAAAGTTGCCCGTAAATGGTGCGGCCGAGCATCACGGCGTCGAGCTTGATCAAACCGACGAACGGTCGTTGCATAGTGGCTTCGACGCCGCTGTCGCCGCAGCGGGACAGATTGATATTCTGATTAATAACGGACACGCGGGAGACGCTCACGACATAACAAATGTCACCGCCGAGCACTTCAACCAGCAGCTCGAAAATGCGACCGGTTACTTCCTGCTGGGGCGACGTCTGCGCGATCACGTCGTAGAGAGACGTGTTCCCGGAAGCATCGTGATCCTGGGTTCGATGTATGGAGTCGTCGGCTCCTACCCGGACGCCTATGAGGGCGTCTGTCCAGCCAGCCCCGTGCATTACCACACGCTGAAAGGCGGACTCATTCACATGACACGGCATCTGGCCGTGTATTGGGCGAAGGACAACGTACGAGTCAATTGCCTCAGCCCCGGACCGTTCCCCTCGGAAAAGGCCCCTGCCGAGATGGTCGGTCGGCTCTGCACCAAAACTCCCAGTGGCCGCATGGGCTCGCCGCACGAGTTGAAAGGGGCTGCCCTGCTGCTGGCGAGTGACGCCGGCAGTTACATCACCGGGCAGAACCTGATCGTCGACGGCGGCTGGACCTCGTGGTAGTGAGCGCAGTCCCCGACGCCTATGTCGCGTGCTCCGCATCCGGCGCACTCGCAGCAACGAGCGCGATCACTTTGTCGCCGGCTTTCGGTTTGATGTTTTTGTCTGGAGTGACCACGACGAGCTCTCCAGGCTTGGGGATCACGAACAACAGCAAAGCCGTGTCACCGTATCGTTCCTGAAACGTCTCGTAGGAAAACTCCTCGCTCAGTGACGTGGTCTTAACGACGGCTCCCGCTTCAAACTGCTTGTCAAGCAGCGCGAACGTTGCGTCGGCGTCGAACAGAAATCGCCCCTGCAGAATATGTCCGGCAGTTCCAGTGCGATGATTACCGTGAACCGGCGGCAACTGGTAGACCCGCGATCTTCCGAAGACCTCGCTGAAGTGCATCGACGCCAGTGAGTTCACTTCGTCGTTAGAGGTCAATGCCAAGAATCGACCGATGCCGCCGAGGTCCAGTTCCTGAATCGCTCGTTCTGACAGAATGTTGGCATAGAACGTCGGCAGACCTTCCATTCGCGCGGCCTGGATGTTCTGCGAATTCGTGTCAACCAGCACAACGGAGAAGCCTGCATCCTGCACCGCATGACCGATCGCCCGGGCTCCTGGATGCGCGCTGGCGATCAACACGCCCTGCGGATTCGCGGTGGCCAGTCCGAGTTTCCGTGCCAGAGGAAACGCAGTCAGTCCATAAACAACCACCGTGCCCACGATGACAAGAAAGGTTGCTGGAACCAGACCCGTGCCCGTTTCACCAAGTCGCAAAGCGAACACGGATGCCACTGCTGCCGCCACAATTCCGCGGGGAGCCAGCCACGACAGAAACACCTTCTCACGCCACGACAGATCCGTGCCGATCGTCGAAAGAAATATCGACGCCGGGCGAGCGATCAGAATGACAACCGTGACGAACACTGGTCCGCGCCAGCTCAACGACACAAAGTCCACCAGTTCGACGCGGGCGGACAGCAGAATGAACAGGCTGGAGATCAGCAGGATGGTGAGGTTCTCCTTGAACTCCAGAATATGCTTGATCACGACCGACTGCTGATTGGCCAGTAGGACACCCATCACGGTGACGGTCAACAGGCCCGACTCATGCTTAAGCAGGTTGGACGCGACAAAGGCTGCCAGGACAAGCATCAACGTGACGGGGCTCTGCAGGTGATCCGGGATCCAATGGCGTTTCAGCATCGCCGCCAAAAACATGGCCGTGACTCCGCCCAGCAGTCCCCCGATCACAACGGTTTCGACGAGTCCAACGCCTGCTTCTGAGATGGCCTCACCAAAAGCCGAGGAACGCAGTGGCTCGATCGTTTCCAGAACCAGAACTGCGAGCACAGCTCCAATCGGATCGACCACAATGCCTTCCCACCGCGCGATGGAACTCACCTTGCCCGTCGGTCGAATCAGCCGCAGCATCGGACCGACAACGGTCGGGCCAGTGACTGTCAGCATTGCGCCCAGTAGCAGTGAAATGGAAAACTCGAACTGCAGGACCCAGTAAGCCGCTGCGGTAACGACCAGCCAGGTAACGAATACGCCCGTCGTAAGGATATTGCGCAGCGCCCCGCCCACACCTCGCAAATCCGACAGCCGCAAACTCAGGCTACCTTCGAACAGCACGATGGCGACCGACAGCGAAACGATCGGGAAGAGCAACCCACCCAGCAGTTCGTCGGGATCGAGCCAGCCAGCGACAGGGCCCACTGTGAATCCGGTGACCAGTAACAACAGGATCGACGGCACGCGAACGCGCCACGCCATCCATTGCGATCCGATGCCCAGCACGAACACGGCTGTCAGGCCGAGCAACAACAGCTGCTCGTCGGGAAGGTTTGCGATCAGTTGCTTCAGTGCGTCCATGCCGCGCCGTTCCTGCTCTCACCACCACATTTCAGGGCAATGGTCCAATCGAACGCACCTACTCGATGAATCGAATCTCAGCGAAATCTGCCAGGTTGTCGCTGGTGGTTGCCCCGGTCGTATTCATGCGCTGGTACTCGCGCACGCTGCCTTCCTGCTGTGCTTTGTCGTCTTCAGACCTTTGTCCGCCAAACGATGACGTGTGAAGTTGCCGGTCCAGACTGTATCTGGTGCCCGAATCCGGCTTCTTTCCTTCAGGAAATGCTGAATACGGCACGAAGACCTCCAGACTCCAGAAGTCCTTTCCACGGAAGGCTGCCGCTTTGAAACCTTTGCATTCCCATGTCGTGTCCTTCAGCTTCGAGTCCCAGTAGTTGATCTCCGGATTGACGATGAACTGATAAAACTCACCCTCATTCTTGCCGGTCACATCAAGGAACAACTCGACGTTGTCGTCCCACCACATATTGCCGTTGTCGTGTCCACCATTGGAAACTTCGAGTAACTGTGGCGTCGGTTCCTGTAGCTGAAATCCGAACATAATCCCGTCGAATGTCCAGACAGCACGAACCGAACTCGGGTAGATCGCCGGCTTACCCTTGTTTGCACCCGTTGCCTGGACGAACTCGTTTTCGGCAGACCGTTGCCACTGTGTGTCGGTCAGTTTTCCATCCAGATGCGGTAGTTCACCCACTTTCTGAGCAATCAACGGTTTGAACCCAAGTCCCGCCATCAGGTCCGATTCGCCAAAGAACTCTTTGAGTGCCGGTTCGTAGTAGTCGAGTCGGGCGGTTACGAGAGCGTCGCCTTCTGCTTCCTTCCGTGCCTGGGCGAACAGCGTCTGGATCTGAGCAACTTTTTCTCGCGGGAAACTGACTTCGTAGATGCCCTTGGGGGAGAATCGACCGCCGGGCCAGATACTGTTCTCCCAGCCGTGCACTGGAGTTCGATCAACTTGCGCATTGTCCCGGCGGCAGAACCAAACATGCGGACGGCGAACTCGTTCACGGCCGCGTCCACGTTGAAGTCCGGGTTCCACAGCACTTTCAGCCAGCAGTACAGATTGATGTGTTGCCGAGGCCAGTGATTGTGAGTGCCGTTAATAAACGTGCCGACAGTCTTGTCCCGATTCTCCTGGTAGAAACGCTTGATGGCGTGTGGGTACTGGTACGCGGCCTTTGTTTTGTGAGCTGGCCAGCAGCAATAGTGCCGGTTCTGAATGCGCCGTCCGGTTGTCTTGATCCAGCGGTCGATGTTGGCCTGCTCGGCCTCGCGAATAGCTGGCTCCTTGTACGCGGCCAGACCCGGCATGCCACATAACTGCACTTCCACGTTGTCCGGAAACTGAAATCCGTCTGGTGCGGTCGTGTAATTCAGATACGGCAAATAGATGATCGTCAGGTCTTCTTTCGGCCAACGCTTCTTGACCTCACGCCCCAGCTTGTCGACAAAGGTCGCCATCACCTTCGACGCACCGCCGTACTGCCCGGCCTTGTCATCCCACAGCTTTCGGCAATGGTCGCAGTAGCAGGACAACTCAACGTCGTATGGCGACACGGTGATCGCTTTGCCAGAGATCGGTGCGTATGCCGGCTGCTTGCCGTCGAGCGAATTCTGGATGCCTTCGAGGTAGGTCGTGAGCGTGTCCGGATGCCCGTAACAAATGACCTCATGCTGACGAGTGCCGTCTTTGCGCAACTGATAGACACCGGGACGATTCTTCTTCAGCTCTTCATTCTTCGGCCAGTTGGGCTGATGCACTCGAAGACTGATTGGCCAGGAAGTGCCGGCTCGCAGAAAACGGTGCAGCACGCCCATCTTGATGCCCGAACCGCTGTATGACTTTGAGACCGGCGGCCACAGTTCCCGTTTCTGAAATGCCGGCGTATCTTCAATCCACACTGGCGGCACGGTCAGGTCGGCGGTCTTCGGAACGGATTGCCCGATTTGTGGCCCGCCCTCGACGGCTGGCGGGAAGTACCATCGGACTCCCACAAATCGCTCAAGAAACTCGATGCCCCCCCATAGCTGGCCATCAGCGCCGCGGCCCGAAAGTTTGCCGACGATGTGCACGGCATCGGCTGTTGACCGAATCGCGAAGCCTTCAACTGGCAGCTTGCTGCTTTCCAGCCCAAGCGCCGCTGCTTGAGGACAGTCGCCCAGTACAATCGCCGGTGCGACGATCTCTTTGACAATCGGCAGTTCAGCTCCGGTCGCCTGCTTGATGAAGCTCTGCAGATCGGATGCCCCAGCGGCGTTGCCCATCACAACGATCGACGCGACCGGCTTGCCTGCCTTGACAATCGAGACTGGTGCGTGCTTCGTGGTCGCCTTGACCGTCACCGGATTCAGATCCGCGGCATCCGCTGGTGCGGCGGTTGCCATACTCTGGGCAGAGGAGACAATCAGAGTGAATATCGGGCAGGCGATCAGCAAGGTTCTTCCGAGGACGTTCATGGTCGTTCCAAATCAGGATCGTTCAACAACTGACTTCCACGACACGAGTAAGTCTTATCTCTCGATGTCTGACGGCATTCTGGCTGGTAAGCGTGATCGTTGCATCTGTATCGAGAGATGCGTGCGGTGAGTCTCGCTTCAGTGGGGTCGAGTTGATTCCGGGACAGGCAGCGGTCTCGCTGGTGGTGGATGGTCAGAATCCCGTTCCCGTTGTCGTGGCGACCGATGTCGATGCGCAGGAAAAGCGTGCTGCCGGTGAACTGGCACGTTACCTCTCGCAGATCAGCGGCACTGAGTTCTCAGTCACGATCGAGACGGATCCGCTGCCAGTTGCGGCAATTCTGGTGGGCGACGTCGGTGGTTCGCGTCCAGAGAAACTATCTCGTGAAGGCTTCGTGATTCGGACCGAGGGACAACGCATGCGCATCTGCGGTGGAACTCCGCATGCGACGATGTTCGGAGTATTCGCGCTGCTCGAAGAACAGCTCGGTTGTCGCTGGTGGTCATGGAACGAGGAAGACATTCCCAGTTCTCCGACCATCAGCGTTCCGGCACAGGACACACATATTGACCCGGCCTTTCAGCGACACGATTGCTACAACCGCGAGGCTCAGAATCAGGCCAACTCGTTCGCATGGAAGCGGCGGACCGTCAGCAAGACGAACTTCACGGGCGGTCACAATCTGTGCCCGTTGCTCAAGCCGCTGGCCGTGGAGCATCCTGATTTTCTGCCGATGGATAAAAACGGCAAGCGTGCCTTCAACAACATCTACATGAACTACACAGCCGCCGGCATGGATGCAGTGCTCACCGGCCTGCTGAAGAAGGAGATTGACAAACGAAAAGGCAACCTCGACGGAGTCATCTACTTCGCCGGCATGGGTGACTGGTACGGAGGCATGGATTACTCGCCGGAATCGAAACGCATCTATGAAGAAGAGAAGTGGGTGGATCCGGATGGCCGTGAGAAACCGGGTTATTCGGCCACAGTATTGCGTTTGATCAACAGCACGGCTGAAGCGTTGGAGAAGGAAATTCCGGGAGTTCAGATCGGCACGTTCGCTTACATGAGCCTTGAGACGCCACCCGCGAAGACTCGCCCCCGCGACAATGTCTCCATTCGCCTGCCCCGTCTACGAGCACAAGTACTGACTTCGTGACGCGCACCTGGTCGGACGACGGCAAGGGCAGTTTCCTTATGGAATCCGTAAAGCCCAAGCTGGAAGATCCGGTTTCAATCTCAGCGGGTGCCTGGGCATACGATCCGGTCGACAAGCTCTACCGTTTCACGTCGACGAGGCGCGAATGGGCAATAATGGCCATTGCGACCTGGGACGATAAGACCAGGACCATGACGATCGAATTCAAGGACTCCGATGATAACGAAGGACGATCCGTCCACCGATTCATCAAAGATGGTCATGCCGAGTGGTCCGCCGTGTTGGAGAACGACGAGGGGGAGTTTCTGGCCGAACAGACCCGTGTCAGCGTGGACGCCGCAAATGCCGAAGTCGACCGTCCCGCCGACCTGGCAAAAGATGATCTGCTGGAACGGCTAAACCGCCGCGTTGGGCTGGCTGTCGAGTATGCATGGCGGCACATGGCGGACTACTCAGCCGTGCTGTTCGTGACAGCGGACTCTGTGCAGCAGTTGCAGGAGAATCTGGCCGGGCTGTGTCGAGTCCTGAGTCTGCCGGAACAGGATCTGACGGATGAAGCCGGGCAGGCGCGTGCGGCGGTCGATCATCTGGCGACGACACTGAGAAACTGGCTGCTGATCCCGGACAACGTGGATACGGAACCAGTGGCCCAGGCGGTGGAAGACCTGCTGGCCGGCCGTGGTCATGTCTTGATCACGTCTCGGCAGCGGACGTGGAGTGCCGGCATCGAGTCCGTGCCACTGGACACGCTGAGTCCGGACGACGCCGTGGACTTCCTGTTGGCCCACACGGCTGGCAAGCGGCAGCCGACAGACGATGACCAGGCGTACGCCTGGGAACTGGCCGGCCTGCTGGGCGGGCTGGCGCTGGGGCTGGAACAGGCCGCGGCGTTCATCGGGCGGCGTGGCCTGTCGATCCCGGCGTATGTGAAGCGCTGGGAAGCTCAAGACCGCCGCACGCGCGAGTGGCACAGCCAGCGGGAGATGCACTATCCCCTGCCGCTGGCCTTCACGTGGGAAACAACACTGGACGAGCTGAACTCGACAGCAATCGCCATTCTGAACGTCTTCGCCTGGCTGGCTCCCGATCCGATCCCGCCGTTGCTGTGCGACACCAACCGTCTCGTAGGAAACCTCGCGAACGCTCCGTCGAACGCAGAGATGTCCGCTGGCACAACAGTGACAGCTGCGGACATCAAGGCGGCTCTGGACCAGTTGGTCGACTATTCCATGCTCGGCCGCGAGCTGACCGCGAATTCACCGCATCCGTCGCTGGTCGTACACCGTCTGGTTCAGGACATCACCCGCTTCCGCTCCCCGGAGGCCACGCGGACCGAGTGGATCACGACAGCCCTGCAGCTTGTTGAAAGCGCCCACCCCGGCGAACCCAACGACGTCCGCACATGGCCGGACTGGGACCGCACGTGACGACCGTGGTCGACCATGCAGACAATCCGCAAATCGCCTCACCGACATCCGTCCTGATGAACGAACTCGGGCAGCTTCTGAAGGCGAAAGCCTTGTGTCAGCAGGCCGAGCTCCTGATGCAGCGCGCCCTGGCCATCGACGAGCAGTCCTAGGGACCAGACCACCCCGATGTCGCCAGAGACCTCAACAACCAGGCCGCGTTATTTCAGACCACGAACCGACTGTCCGACGCCGAGCCCCCTGATGCGGCGCGCCCTGTCCATCTACGAGCAGGCGTACGGACCAGACCACCCCCGTTTCGCCGCAGCCCTCAACAACCTGGCCCAGTTACTCCAGGCCACGAACTGTAAGACCGACGCCGAGACCCTGATGCGCCGCGCCCTGTCCATCGACGAGT
>CAYSJO010000140.1:0-15160 GCA_964431285.1 uncultured Planctomycetaceae bacterium | reverse complement strand
CAGCACCATCATTCCCCGAACTGTCGCGGTATGCTCTCCTTCCTCTTCTTGAGGTGATTCGTACCTCGTTCGACTCAGGCCGGCTCCGCCCGGCCGACTGCAAACAGACCGCTTTCACCAACACATTCCGGCGACAAACCGTATTATTCAGCCAGATCATTGCATTCATGACCACCCGTCGATCCATTGGGGGCCGTCCAGTTGGGGCGGGTTCCGGAAAGATATTTTCGATCGCTTCCCACTGTTCGTCGGTTAGTTCATGTCGCATCGTTGGCCTTCCTTGGCTCGCGTGCTGAGGAAGACGAAGTTTCGCTGACATGGCAATCAGGGCCAGCTCAGTTTTCAAACAGAGCCTAGTGGTCCGTCATGTCTCAATTTTCTGTAGGCTGTGGTCCCGTACGTACACAAACTGCCGTCGGTGTTTTCCCACAACTTTGTGTTTGACGCGTTCCCGACAAAGTACTTCAGCATAGAAGCATCTGCCCTGCGACCAACACTCGACAGCAGGATGAGATCCACTTCATTGGAAGCACGGTTTTCATGATGCCGTCCCACGACGAAATCCAGTCTGATTTCAAAAGCCCGCTCAACGTCGTCTGCCAACATTCGAACTGTCGGACGGGCACGGAAATTCCCGCCGACTGTCTCTGCAATGTCGCTCGTTTACGGCATAAACACACAAGATGGAGCCACCGCCAAAACCAGGCTGGTCTGATTTAACCGCAGAGGCACAGAGTTCGGAGAGACTCGCCCATCTCCGTGAACTCCGTGCCTCTGTGTTTCATTCGAGTGCGCAGCGCAATCCGATTGTGTGACGTAAATGGACTCCGACCACGCTCGGTGCAGTCTTAGAACTGGTAGTCGTCAATGTTCTCCGAATTGAACTTTAGAGGTGGCCCGAGAGTGACAACGCCGTCACGCACTTCAATACCCTTCAACCGGCCGAAGTCTCGCGTTCCGGATTCGAGGCCGCCGTCCTTCAATTCCTGAGCGACATGCACAGTCAGGTAACCAAGGGCGACCGCATCCCAAAGCAGGAATGTCTCGACTGTTCCGTCCTTGACGTATTCACGCATCATGTCCGGCAGGCTCAGACCGGTTACGCAGATCGACTCTGACTTGCCCGAGTCACGCACGGCTCGCGCGGCGCCGGGTAACGCTACGGATGTGATCCCCCACACACCTTTCAGATTTGGATGGGCACTGAGCGCTTCGGACGATTGCTCCTGAGCTTTCTGCAGGTCTTCTCCCGGAGTCAGATGTGGCAGCAGTTTCATGCCGGGGTACTTCTCGTCGATACGCTGTCGCATGAACTCCATCCAGGTGTTCTGGTTCGACGCGGTCGCCGTTCCGCTGACGATCAGGTATTCGCCTTCGGGACTCTGACCGCGGGCCTTGAGTTGTTCGACCATCGTATCGACCAGCGCGAACCCCAAGGCTTCATTGTTGACCTGATTCACAAAGATCGAGCGGCCTGACGTTTCCGGATTGGCATCGGTGTCCCAACAGAGCACGGTCGCGCCGACATCCTTCGCCGTGCGAAGCGTTTGCGATATCGCTTCCGGATCGTTGGGAGCCACTGCGATGACATCCACCCCCTGAGCCAGCCAGCCGTCGACCATGCGAATCTGATCTTCAGAGCGAGCTTCAGTCGGGCCGTCGTAGATCAATTCGATGCCCAGCTCCTGAGCGGCTTCTTCGGCACCGCGGCGGGTCGCATCGAAGTAACCGATTCCGACCAGCTTGGGCATCATGCCGAGCCGGAACGAACTCGCCACACTGCCGTCAGTGGGATCGACGACCCGAGGCGGCTCCGTATCTGAACCGCATCCACCCATGCCCAGGCACAAGGTGAGCACGGTTGCGTAGTGTGTCAGAGTCCTCATGGCATCACTCCCTGGAGAATTCGTGTCAGTACATGCGTAGCGAAATCGATCTGCACACCGGCGCGAAGCGTGAGCAGTCTTCAGTAGATATTGATACGATCGACGACTGATGGCGACCAACCAGCTGTCAGTTTCGTCCGGTGCCCACTGCTGCCGAGTATCTCACAGAATCAGACAGGCATAATCTGGAAGGCCAGTTTCACAATGAGCAGCCCGCGAGTCGTCGTACTTTGCAACGACATGTTCTTTGCGTCGCAGATTGACGGTACGGCACGCCAGCTCGGTCGACCGGTCCGCCTCGTGGAGACACTCGCTGAGGTCACCGATGAGGTGCAGTCGGGGCGAGTCGCCCGACTGATTGTTGATCTCGAACTTCCGGGACTTGATCCGTGTGAACTGATTGCCGGGCTGCCTCAGGCATCGCGCCCGCATGTGCTTGGGTTTGGCCCGCATGTGAAGAAAGACCGGCTGGGAGCCGCACGCGATGCGGGGTTCGATGAAGTGATCTCACGGGGCAGTTTTTCTGCGAATCTCGCCGACATGCTGCAACCGACGTCCGCCGGGCCCTTGCCACGCACGCTTGAGCCGGAAGTCATGGACACGGTTGATGAAGCGGCTGACTACGACTCGATGGACCACAGTGGTGTGAACCGACTGTTTGTCGACGATCTGCTGGCTGCGGCAGCGACGACGAACGATCGCAACCGGCTGCAGTCATCCTCGAATCCACTGCGGATTCTGGATGTGGGCACGGGCACGGCCCTGATCCCAATTGAGTTTTGCCGGCGACCGGTGTCGGCGTCTGTGTGGGCAATCGACCTGGCGGTCGAAATGCTCATGCTGGCGGAGCGGAATGTGCGGGATGCAGGACTCGATGGGCGCATTCTACTTGAGCACCTAGACGCGAAAGAGCTGCCGTATAATGACGGTGAATTCGACTGGGTGATTTCCAACAGCATCATTCATCACATCCCGCAGCCGGTCGATTCGATGCAAGAGATGCTGCGCGTGCTGAGTCCTGGTGGCCTGTTGTTTGTGCGAGATTTGATGCGTCCGCGTTCAGACGCCGACGTCGAGCAATTCGTTGCCACCTACGCTGGCCAGGAAAACGAGCACTCGCAACAGCTTTTCCGTCAATCACTGCATGCGGCACTGACCGTACCCGAGATGCAGGAACTGATGGTTGACCTGGGCTGGCCGGCTGATTGCGTGACGCCTACCAGCGACCGGCATTGGACGATCTGCGGAACACACGCATTCAGGTCGTCATGAACGCGCCGTGCGTGCGTACGGGAAGTGCGGTAAGGGTTGTCCGTCTTGCGCCCTGCGCATAGCCGTCAATCTGCGGTCCAGGTTGTCTTGCCTGCCTGATCGTTGGTGTTTCACACACTCGTGAGACGATCTGGTTAGTGACTGGATTGACTGTCTTCCTCTTGCGACTCGGAAGACCCCAGTCCTCCACCATTGAATCAGCCTCGATGATGTCCTCACTGGAGAACTCCATGCGGATCCTGCGACTGGCCGATCCGGATTCCCAGACCCGATCCCGGACGCCATTGGGAGAAACCCTGATTCAGCTCAAGTCTGGTCAACCGCCAACCAAGGAGGCCGCCGTGACCCAGGCGGATCAGACGGAACTTCAAAGCTGGCACGACTGCCTGAACTCGAACCATGAACAGATCACGCGGCGGTTATCGTTGATTGAAGCAGAACTCGATCGACTCGTCGGCCCTGGACCTGAACCACCACAACTGACGGTCTTTGAAGAGTGTAGCACGTCGCCGGACGGCAAATAGGCATCCGTGCCACGTTGGAGCGCTGCCTTAGGCGAGCGGCAGATGAGAATTTACCTGCCGCGGCGTGGCGGCTGGAAGCCACCAATACGGGAAACTCTCATCTGCCGCTTGCCTTACACGCACCGGCGACGCCAGGCTTCGGCTTCTTCGTGACAGTCCGCAACGGCCTGCTGAGCAAACTGCACCAGTTCGTCTTCCCGGCCCTTGCTGGACAAAGTGCGTACGGTGTCCGCATCCAGTGGCCTGCCGAAGACAATTCGCACCGAGCGCGGCAGAAGGCGAAGTCCGCCGCGTGGCATCGCTTCGTGAGCACCGGCAATGCCCACGGGATACACCGGCACACGGGCTCGCCGAATCAGTGAGATGAACCCCGGTTTGAAGTCTCCAACCGAACCATCCGCACTGCGCGTCCCTTCGGGAAAAACGCCCACAAGGAATCCGTGGTTCATTCGCGCCAGAGCGTTTCGAATCGATGCGGTGCTCGCGGAATCTCGGCTGATCGGCATCACGTACGTCTCACGGAGGACCCAGCCGATGACCGGGACAGGGAACAGTGAGTCGCGCGCGAGGTAGCTCACAGGCCGCTGCAATGGCACACCGACAAGCAGAGGATCAAGAAAGCTCTGATGATTCACGAGGACGAGTCCGCCGCCATTTCGCGGCAGGTTCTCAAGTCCCCGGCACTGGTATCGCAGCCAGAATCCGAACACGAGGCGCATTCCAAACTGCAGCGTCGACCAGACAATGTTACGTCTGGTGGGATGCGGCAGGTTGGTGTCGGGCGAACTCATGCGGCACGTTCATCGATTCACAAGGGCGAGCCACTGGGTTTTTCCTGCAACTGTTCGCCGCCTGCCAATACGAAAACCGCCCCGCTGGCCAGGTGTGCCAGCGGGGCGTTTCAGAATTCAGCAATACAACATGCCGGGTTATCGCTTCGAGAACTGGAATCCGCGGCGAGCCTTGCGGCGACCGAACTTCTTACGCTCCACCATGCGACCATCACGCGTGAGAAAACCAGCGTCAGCCAACGAGTGGTGGAGTTCTGGGTTTCTGGCTTCCAGAGCACGGGCGATGCCAAGAATGACGGCTCCGGTCTGGCCGGTCGTTCCACCGCCATTGACGCGAACCCAGACATCAACGTCGGTTCGCGTGTTGGTTGCGGTCAGCGGGGCCTGCACCATCTTCTGATCGCGTTCGATCCGAAAGAATTCTTCCAGCGTACGGCCGTTTACAACAAACTTGCCGTCGCCTTCTTTGATTCTCACTCGGGCGACGGCGGTCTTACGACGTCCCGTCCCGATCGCTGTTCCGTCTTTGTCGATCTTCCCCCGAATGATCACCGGGGCAGCGGGCTTTTCTTCCTCAGCCGGAGCGCCATCACCCAGCGTCAACTCTGGAAGGTCGCTCCCCTCGGCCGCTGCTTCGTCTTCCGAAGTGGTTTCGGCAGCGACTTCCGGTTCCGCAGCGGCCTCTGGCTCGCCAACAGCTTCTGTTTCCGCCGCCGCTTCAGGTTCTGCAACCGCTTCTGGTTCGGCCACGACTGGTTCGCTGGCCGGAGCCTCGGGAGTTGCCGCCTGAAGTTCCTCTTCGGGCGTCTGCCCTTCCTCGGGCATTGGTGTGTCAGTGCTCATAACAATTATCCAGGTTCAAATTCAGTCGCCGCGTTCAGCTAAACGCGGAAGTACGACCACAAATACTCGGTGTGCTCACGCATCATCTCGCAGCAGGTGCGGCGGGAACGGCTTTGGCTGCTGGGCCTGGTGGTCGTGGTCCGGCCCACAGTACAAACGCAGATTCTTCAACATCTGGCTTCCCAGGCGATTCTTCGGAAGCATCCGGCGGACCGCCTCCTGAAGGATCATTTCCGGCTTCTTGTCAAGCAGATCGGCGGCAGTCTGAACTTTCAGGCCACTCGGATACCCCGAGTATCGTGAGTACGTTCGCTGCTCCATCTTGCGGGTGTAATACGGATGGCTGGGATGCCGTGCCGGCTGGCCGCTGAATCGAATCAGATGCGCGTTGACGATAATGACCACGTCCCCCGACATCACATGCGGCGTGTATGACGCCTTGTGCTTGCCCATCAGTACGGTGGCAATCTGCGTGGCAATGCGACCAACGATCTTTTCGTCGACATCGAGCACGTACCAGTCAGGAGTGGTCGTCTCCTTTTTCGCCATCGTGGTGCGTTGAGTGATGACAGGCACAGTTACATTCCTTCAGAAAGCGACGAGGGCTGCAACAAATGCCGCAGCCCCTTTAACAGCAACAGGTTACACGATTGGACCCAAGCACAATCCGTGGGGGAACGCGAAAGAGTAGCGAGTTGATCATGTGCGTTCAACTCGGGCATCTGGAAATCGGCCTCAGTCAGATTCCGGGACTCTTGTGTACAGAATTCCGGTTCGTTGAGGTGATCGGTCGGCCAACCAGAGTGGCGAGGTCAGGAGACAACGGCCCAGCTCGCCAGATTGGTCAGTCCAATTTAGAAACGATTGATGCCCACTTTGCTCGTGAGATCGCTGCATCCGATCAGATACGTCGAGCGTCTGGTTACGGTGGAAATCCTGCTGCTCTTGATTTGTCTCCAGTCCAAGTTGCTGGCAAAGCTGCGCGGTCGGCACGTGGAGCCACCAGGCGTCATCCGAAAGGTTAAGCCGCCGATAGAGTTCCAGGGCCACTCGACCCATCGTCCACCGGGCATTGATGTCCTGTATGGGACGCACATGTGCCTGCCCGTCGGTTGATGTGTAGACCATCGCATCGATCCCGAGTGGTCCTGAGTATCCGTCCCGGTGCAGCCTTTCGGCGATTCTCTGGCCGGTGGCGACGATTGTCTGAAGCGCATCCGCCGATGCACCGGGAAAGACGTCGGCCGCTCGAATGCCGTTGCCCTGGCAACCTTGCGCGATCTCGGTCATTCCCACGAACCGGGGAGCATCGGACAGATCCCATTGAGTGCTCAATTCGATCGCAAGCTGCACTCGGGGCTCGAAGTAAGCGGCACCCTGCTGCTTGAGACGGGACGTCAGCCAGTTGATCGATGATTTGCCCAGTACGTCTCCGCGGCCTGTCATCCGTTCGCGACCGGCCATGCCGAATTCCGCTTTGACGATCCACTGGAAGTCGGACACGGGTAATTTCCACTCACGAGCGCCAGTCTGAATCGCATCGCTCAGATCATTGACGGCCACGATTCGACGGGCCCCGGGAAGCGGAATTCCGATTTCGAATTCCAATTCATGTGAGAAAGCCCGGGAATTCCCCCGTCGAACAATATCCAGCGGCGGAGCGTTGACACGGCAGCCCAGCTGACGTGCTCTCCGCATCGCAACATCCGACCAACCCCACGGCTCGGCCGCCAAAGACACTGCGGGTGACGTGCTCGCAATCGTCTTACCCTGGAGTATGCCCGCGTCGGCAGCCGCTTGCAGGAACTCGTCGGGCAATGGTTCGTCCAAGAGAACGCGGTCGTCCGGTTTCGTCAGCGGTAGCAGATGGGCTGTCAACTCGGCATTCAGCGCAGCGAGTCGCGTCGCGCGGTTGTAGCCAGGCATCGCAATCTGATGCTCGAAGTCGAAATTGCCGAGGAAAAGTCGTGCCATAACTGTGTGTTGGTTTGAGTCCGTGTTCCCGACTGCAAGAAGGCCGGTGACGGGTCGATTAAGCGACGCCGAACTGTGGCGAACCGGGAAACTGTCAGATCGCCAGAAAGTCTTGCCAACCTGTGGGAAAATCGTAAGTTATGAAAATTCATTGACCCCCAAAGCCGCTCGGTGTCAGTATTCTTCCCGGTGCAAAAAAAACTGGTCCTGGTGCTCGCAGTTCTTCACAACGGATGGCCGTGGACGGGACGGGATTTGTTGATCGGGTGTACGACGGACGGAACAAGCCGTCTCACAAATCCAGACATCGATTCGCGAGAGACAGTGGAGGCGACTCGCAGCCGACATAAAGGACGTGCGGCGACTATGACGGTCGTTGCCGCCATGCAATGGATACGATTCTCAAGGGCTACGAAGTCAACGCGGCGACGTGGTTCTATTTGTCTCTACTGCTGATCGTCGCCGTGTTCTTTCGATTCCGGCGATTGTGGTCCCTGCGCAATGTGGACCTTCTCCTGCTGCTCAGCGTGTCGCCCGGGTTGTTATTGTTGAACGTGGCCCGCGGACTGCCCTCGGGCGAAGAGGTCGAAAAACTGCGGGCGCTTGCCTATGGCTGGCTGTTCGTAACAACCGGACTGTGTCTGGTGCGGCTATTTTTCGACGCATGGTTCCGACGTCGTCCCTTGATCGAACAGAACCTGAACGCGGCCGGCCTGACATTTCTTTGTGTTGCGGCGTTTGTATTTCAGGTCACGAGAGTTGCCACTGAGGATCCAGCCGCCACAACCGTCGCGGCGGTGCGACAGGCGGAAGACCTGCTCCGTCGCGAGGACACGAATACAAACACTGGAACGACCACCGGCCCGGCTCAGCGATTGCTGTCAGCGACGGGAGTGGCCGCAGCGCGAATCGTCGCTGAGCCAAGTGTGGCCGAGCTTGTTGCGGCCCGGGTCATGGCATGCCTCTCGCACCTCGCGGTTGTTCTGGGGCTGGTTTTTCTGGGACGTCGGCACCTGGGAGATATCCGTCTGGGCGTCGCAATGGCGACGATGTATCTGTTGCTGCCGTGCACTGCCTATCAGGTGAACCATGTCGCTCACGTCCTGCCCGCAGCGCTCGTGATCTGGGCGCTGACGTTTTACCACAGACCCATGGTTGCCGGCGGATTGATGGGTCTGGCTTGTGGAACGGTCTTCTTTCCTGTGTTTCTTCTACCGTTGTGGATGGTGTTTTACGGTCGCAACGGATCGATCCGGTTTGCCGTGGCACTGGCGGGAGTGGCCGCTGTCCTGATTGGTACTTTCGCTTTCACAGCCACGGATCCGCAGTCCTTCGTACGGCAGTGGATTGGGTCGATCGATTGGAGCGTGCTGCAGTTTCAACGTAGCCAAGGCGTTGGATTCTGGGCGTCGGTGGATCCCGCGTACCGCATTCCTGTGATGGCCGCGTTTGTGGTCATGACGATCTGCCTGACAATATTTCCGTTGAAGAAGAACATCGAACACCTGATGTCGCATTCGGCGGCCATCGTTGTCGCGACACAATTGTGGTACCCGCAGCATGGTGGGGTTTATGTGCTGTGGTACCTACCGTTGTTGCTGGCAGTCGTGTTCCGTCCGCGGCTGACACATCTTGTGCCGCCAGAGTCAGCTCCACTGTTGAAAGCCGCGCGGGAAGCCCAGTCCGACACGCCATCGGACCGCACGTTTTCGAGCCCCGGGCGAAAGCAGCTCCCGTAGTTGGCTGACTTGCTGCATGGAAAGCTACTTCTCAAAGATCGGGCCTTTGCGGGCTTCGTTGCAGAGGTCCTTCCAGCGTGCTGATCCATCATTGGGCAACAGCTTCGTGAAGACACCGCGTTCGAAGTAGGGCATGCCCCCGCGCCGGGCGAGACTCAGCATGAAGTTGATCTTGCCGTTGTTGGCCAGGTACATCCGTCGGCCGTCTGGCCAGGTGGTTTCAATCACACGTGGCGGTTCTGGTCGGCGTTTGGGTTTCGGGACTTTGAGCTTCTCGACCGTGTCCCAGTCGACTTCGCAGCCCAGACCCGGTCCGTCTGGAATCGATGAATAGCCGTCAGTGACCGTCACCGGTTCGGTGATGAGCTGATGCTCATACAACTGATGGCAATTCACCGCGGGCCAGGTCGCGTGACTGAGAACGGCTCCGAAGTGCTTCGACCAGGTCGCCGTCAGACCCATGCCGACAAGCTGCAGCCAGAACGGTTTATCCGCCAGAGCTGCTCCCGTTGCCCGTTGCAGCAGTAGCTTCGCTCCGCCGCCGATCACGAAGCCATCACACGCGTCTGCTGTCAGCACGATGTATGGGTCGGGCCGACCGTAGTGCATGGCAACCGGAACGCGTGTCGCATTGCGGATGACCTGATTGCCGCGGATGTCGTGTTGAAAAATGGGTGTCTCCCAGATGGCCATCTGCGGAAACTCAGCCAGCTCTTTCAGGATCGGAATGCCACGCTCAGCGCTCAGCAATGTGTCGTTGAAGTCGAAGGCGACTTTGAAATCTTTGGGGACTGCTTTCGCCGTCGCTTCCGCCATCGCCCACGGATCGAACCAGGGCCGCCCCTTCGTTTTGTACGCGCGGTATCCCTGCCGGTATGCCTCGGCACACTCAGTGGCCATGACATCGGGTGATGAGTCGCTGTTCCACCAGGCGAGCGGTGTGCGATCGTGAACACGAGTTCCCAGTAGTGCATAAACTGGAACTCCGGTCGCTTTTCCTACAGCATCGAACAGGGCCATCTGCAGTCCAGCGCCCAGATCGTCGTCCCACATCATCTCGACGGCATTCTTTCCGTGAGCGCGAGCCACGTCGTCGTCCTCAGTCGCCTCCCACGTGTAGTACAGCAGAGTCTCACCGTGTCCCGTGTGCCCCGACTTGAGTGTCACCGTGCAGATCTCTGACCATTTCCAGTGCGGAATCTCGCGTGACATGTTGCGGTCGGGAACTTCGCGAAACGGATTCAGCACTGTGACCCGTTCGATTTTCGCGATCTCGAATGCGCGGTTCGGCGCCGGTGCCGCCTCGGCACGATGCGACACGCACATGTCCGGGAAACAGAGTCCGCTCGCCGCAACTGCGCCGGATCGCAGCAGACTACGACGATTGAAACAGCCGTGTGTTCCGTGGGTTCGGGCAGTCATGAGGGTCTCTCTACGAGGGCACCGTCGGAAGTCACATCACCTTGCACCCAACGGCATGGGAAATCCTTTTTCGATTGCGATGGACCGGATTTCGCAATCGTCGAAACTGGTTGCATCATCCGGTGCAGGAGTTTGACGGAATCGCAGTTTGTTGACACCCGTCCTCAGTACTGCCCTGGGAATTCGCATTCGGATACGTCGCGGCGCGTGGGCCGGACAGTGAATCGAGACTTGCTCGTTCAGTGTGCCGATCCGTTTTCCGTTGACCTCGACACGTGTGGCGAGGAATCCCTCCCGCACCGTCTTCAGAAACGGGGAAGCGCTCAGTGTTCCAGGACCGGACGGGATCAGCTCGGCCGCATCGAGCGTTAGGAACACGCTTAGACCGTCTTTCAGCTCTGAGTTCAAAGAGCCTGGCCGTGATGATCGATCCGGATAGCGCCATTCGAGTGACAACTCTGTACCGACCGGTTGCTGTGCACTGAAGTCTTCTCGAATCCCATTCCCCAGATGGCGCGGTCCAGCGTCCAGCATTCTCATATCGCCGAAGGCGAGTGGTTCGATGCGTCTCAACGTTTTCCAGGGCAACCGGCATATGCCCAGCAGCGGATGAGTCACGGCCAGTCCCCATGGCGTGACGCCGTCAATACGGGCGCGGAGCCATCCTCCATCGACCTCGCCAAAGCGAGCACAGCTAACTTCAGGCGCGAGTTTAATTCGGGCAATCCACTTCAGTTCAGGATCAGAACTGAATACAAGCGAGTCGACGCCGATGGCCGATGGCCGATGGCCAAATCGCACGGCGGCAATGTCTGGCCACGGTACATAGACAGGTCCATTCGCAGTGGCGATGCGGACGATCTCGTGTCCCTCCTGCCCCCAATCAATCGGCTCCTCATACCGAGGCACACCGGAAGGTTTGCGGACGTACCCCAGTGCCCGCGACGCGTATTGACCGAACACTTCATCTCCACTTGTCAGCAGCAGACAGGCCGCGTCATGGACTGGAGTCAGTCTGCCGTGGAGCAATGGGGTGGTCATCGGGTCGCGTCGAACTCGGAACCTGGCTGTGGCCAGATTCATGCCGAACCAGGTCACATACCTGGACGCCTCGACCCGCACAGCCGAGAGACTTCCCTTCCAGCGTGCCGAGGATCCCAGCAATCGCCCATTGACACTGACGGTCAGGCTGTCATCCAGAATGAGCTGGACGCGAGCAGATCGGCCCTCAACTGAAAGATGCTTGCGGGTCATTGTTTTCGCAGAGATGAGTGAGCATTCCAGTCGTCCCCTATGACGCGCGTCGATGTGGACTGTGACTTCTCGTTCCTGCTTTCCGTCCAGTAGCAGGAATCGGATACGCAGGAACTGTTCGTCACGTGCGAACGGAAGGTCGGTGTGTTCGTCCAGGTCGACAGGAACGGTGGCGACGACACCAGCAGCGGGTCGAGGAAGCGTGAACGTGGCGCTGCCTCCAGCCTTGAGAGGCCAGAAACTGGTCTCGGCTTTCGGCTCATACATCCAGGCGAGTTGGGGTCTCAGATGCCGAAGAACCGGCTTGCCATCAGCATCCGGGACAAGAATCGAATAGGGCGTGGATTCGTAATCACAAGCATGCCGCGGTGGGCGAATTGACTCAATACCGACAAACCGGTCGACCGACACGCCCTGCCAGTCATCAGGATTGGTGTGCAATGTTCCTCCAGGCTGTCCCGGGACGCCCATCACCGGCAAGAATTCGGATGTCGACTGAACCGGAAAGTCGACACGCGACGAGACAAACTTCTCACCGGTCCACAACGTAACAATGCGCGCGGGCCGCCCTGGTGCTGCCTTGTATGTCTGGCGGGGAAAATCGATTTGCCTGATTCGCGACATTTCGCTGCGAAGAGTCCGCAAGGAAGTGATCGCGTGCCGGGAATGAGCCACTTCGTCCCGGCTTTCTTCTCCGGCAGGCCGTCGGGCGAAAGCCCTTTCCGGACCCACGAAACGAGTAGACACCTTGCTGCCGTCGTCCAGAGTTACCTGCAGCACTGGCCCGACGGGCTCGTCCCCATTTGCCACACAGGGCCAGGCCAAGCACACGCACATCGCAGAGACAAGAGCCACACTACGGGACACACTGCCGAATGGGCCTCGGTGTCGGTCATGGCGGTAGTGGAGATACATGAACCAGGATCCGTCACGTGGACACGTCGTCGCCTTGAGTCGGTGTAACCGATTGTGCCGACAGGACTGATCACTGAAAAGACTCAGGTCAGAGGAACGGTGCGTGTGCAAACGGGAATTGTCGCTTAATTGCCGGGAATTCTGCGGCATTCGCATGTGTGTTTATCGACGGGAGACGGAGTCGGTCGTTACAACCGTATGCGTTGCCAGGAAATGCGTGGTCGGACGAGTCGACGTGATTGCCGACCTTCCGGCCGGTCGTATACTTTCGCGGGCAACATGACATGATGGAGCAGCCAGGTCAGTTTGGAGGCAGGTTTTCAGCACTGCTGTAGAACCAGAGCCCGAAGCGGCTCAGAGTGATTTCACATGACAGTTGAGACGGCAACGTCGCGCATACTCTGCTTCAGCCGGGCTCCCGAACACTCACGAAGTGTCGTGGAACGCCTCTCTCCCGAGTATGATGTCATCTGTCCAGGCACACTCGAAGACAGCCTTGAGACCCTGCACAAGGGCGGGTTCTCAGGGCTTTTTTTGTGTGGCGACGAAATGACCTCGGCCGGACTTCTGCTTCAGGCCGGCGGCATTCTTGAGCAACTCAACGACGGCCTCGCACTGGTCGGACATCGACGCGAGATTCTGTGGCACAACCGGCAGTTCCTCGACCTGTCGCACCAGACTGTGGACTCGCTGACGGGCGACAGTTTTTATGACGCCTTCGGTGCCCCGGAGATTCTCGGACCTGATTTCTGCCCTCTGAACACCGCCTTCGGCACGGGCGAATCAGCCTGCAGCACGCTGCATGTTGGAGACAAGACCTACTACGAAGTCGAAGCCACACCTGTCTTCGATTCGGAAGGCGATCATTCCGAGTTCGCTCGATACCTGATCGTTGTGGTGCGGGATACATCGACACAGGTGCTGCAGAAGCAGAAGCTCAACGCCATCTATCAGGCCGGCCTTGAGTTGGGTGATCTGACGCCCAGCGAGCTGCTGGAAATGAGCGTCGATGACCGTATTGAATTGCTGAAGTCCAAGATTCTTCACTTCACTCAGGATCTCCTGCAGTACGACACAGTTGAAATTCGTCTGTTGCAGAAGGACACCAGACAACTCGATGCGCTGCTGTCGGTTGGCATGGACGGGAGTGCGTCTCAGCGGGAACTTTTCGCCAACCCAACCAACAATGGTGTGACCGGTTTCGTGGGAGCAACCGGCAAGAGCTACCTGTGCGAAGACACGACGTCCGATCCGCTGTATCTCGCTGGTGCCGTGGACGCCCGCAGCTCACTGACCGTTCCGCTGATGCTGCATGATCAAGTCTTTGGCACGTTCAACGTTGAGAGCCCGCGACCCGGAGCATTCACCGAAAACGATCTGCAGTTTCTGGAGCTGTTCTCCCGCGAGATCGCCGTCGCATTGAACACGCTGGATCTGCTGGCTGTCGAGAAACTGTCGACGTTGACGCAAAGCACGGAACTTGTGCTGAGAGAGATTGCCGAGCCGGTCGACGAGATCATTCAGGATGCGACGTGGCTGATCGAGCAAACGGTCGGTGCGGATCGCAGTGTCACCGAACGGTTACGGGATATCCTGAATCACACGCGGCATGTTCGACAGCTCGTACACAACGTAGGCGATTCCATTCTGCCTGACGCTGGCCATACGCACGCCGCGCTTCCGCAAAGCGAAACTCGCCCGCGAATGCAGCAGAAACGCGTGCTGGTGGTGGATGCGGAAGACGAGGTGCGGCGTTCCGCACACGAACTTCTCGGCCGGTTTGGCTGCGAAGTCGAGACAGCACACAACGCCGAAGAATGTTTTCTTTTGTGCCGTTCGTATCACTACGACGCAGTAATCGCGGACATTCGTCTTCCGGACAGGACCGGTCACGAAGTCTTTGCTCAACTGCTGCAGATCGACCCGCATCTGCCGGTCATGCTTATGACCGGCTACGGCTACGATCCCGGACACTCGATCGTCAAAGCCCGACAGGCCGGCTGCAAGACCATCCTCTACAAGCCGTTCCGCATTGATCAGCTTGTCGAAGGGCTTGATCTGGCGTTTGCCTGCCCGTCCGATCTGGACGATTCGCAGGAGCAACACGAATCGCAGGCTGGTTCTTGACGTAGCGAATCAGGATGGCCGATTCAGGAATCCGACGGTCGATTCAAGAATACGGTCGCGCAATCGATTATCCGCGTCTGCTGTGACGCGTTCGATCTCATCCGACAGGTCGTCCAGGTTAGCAGCCCGTTGAAGAACCTGGCCGTGTAACGGGGAATGATTATTCTACGTGTGTTCGTTTTCTGAATGGAGTCAGACGATGTCGTTGCGGCGGCGAAACACTGAGAAGCAGCGGGAACTATGGATCGAGACGGGGTCGGTGGCGAAGGCTCGGGGGCATGTGTTCTATGAGCGGCTCAACGGGCTGCTCGCGGACTCCGGCTTTGACCGCTTTGTCGAAGACCTTGTGGAGCCGTATTACGCCAGCAATGGCCGGCCAGGGATTGCACCGGGTGTGTATTTCCGAATGCTGT
>CAYSJO010000139.1:0-15728 GCA_964431285.1 uncultured Planctomycetaceae bacterium | reverse complement strand
ACAAAGCGACGGTCGAGCCTGACGACTGTGCCACGCGTCGAGGTTGATCCCAGATTGACATGATCCGCATCGCTTCGAGCGAAGTGGTTGGCGACATTGACTGTTTCGAGGACCCATGAATCGCCAATTAACTCGGCCAGTTCTGCGCCTTCATTAGGACGATGCAGTCCGGTGGCGACGAGCACGGTGATGCCCGACGGTTGCATACCCGCTTCAATCAGCCGCTCGATGACTGGCCGCAGGAAGAGACCGTTCGGCACCGGTCGCGTGATGTCGCATATGGCGATGCAGGCTGTCGAAGCCGATTGAGCCAGCGTTTGAAGTGACGATGAATCAACAGGCTGATCGAGTGCGGCTGCGACCGCATGATCTGCCTCAGACACAATCGGCATATCTGGTTTGCGGATGACCGTCACGTCAGTACCGGACGGCACCGTCAATGGAATCGTTCCTCGTCCGTACCTGAGTTCCAGAGTCATGGCGATTCGTTGAGTTGATGGTTGATTTCACGCGCCGCATTGCTTCAATCTTAGATTGCATGATTAGTATGAGCGCTCGGCGACACTTCTACGAACCTTCGATCGACGATTTCAATTTCTTCTTCCGAGGCATCTGTGTCCCTTTGACAAAGCCCCAGAATAAGAGACTCAGGTGTCCCTGAAACTGTCAGCACCTCAGAGTAACCACTCGACGCCCGGGAATGCTCCCGACATGCTCAGCGAAAACACAGCCAGCGCCGGCGGCAGCAGAATCAGGAATGACCACCATTCGCTCGCCAAACTTTGAAGCCTTTCGTCCGGCGACTGGTGTGATCGGTGATCGATTCATACTGGAAGCCGAGAGACTCGATCGCTTCGCCCAGGTCCTGATCTGCGATTTACGCGGGCTTCGTGAGTTGCCAGGTTAACGGCCGAGCCTGTCGTACCATCGACCGCGTCCAAAACTTGTTCCACACGGCTGAGGCACCCGGCGCAGTGAACCATAAAACGCAATGGCTGGGCATCATGTGTCATTCGGACCGTGGCTTAACGCCATTGGGGACGGGTTTGACGTTCGTGGAAACCTCGCCTGGCGGCAAACGTGTTGATTTCGGTGCTCCACCTGATTTCGCTGTCGTCGACCTCGGTACGACGATCAGCGTCTGGGGTCGGTACAGCCGGCGGTAGAACTCAGGGACTGGCTGGCCATTCGCTGAGAGCAGCACGGTTTGCTGCAGACGTGTCTCGAGGTCGGCTTTAAGAATGAGTTTCCCAGTCGCATCGTAGACACGAAAGAATCCCGCCTTGAGAACACGTGTGACTGGCACGCTGACCGGTCGTTGAACGACATACTCGTCGTCGTGAAGCAACAGACAACGATGACAGCGATTCGCGTGGACATGCATCTCTCCAGAATTCTGTAATTCCAGGCAATCGAACTTCCAGCATGATATCCCTACGCGCCGCGTACTGCTTCTCAGGCGTGGCCGACTACCCGGGCTCGCGTCTGGAGAAAGCTCGACAAAGCCACGTCGAGTCGCATGTCCGTTCGTACGAACGTGTACTGCATGCCAAGGTCTCGCGAGCGGTGTCGCATTTCAGTCAGGAACGCTTCGAACTCACGCTGATAAGCTTTGCGAAGCGAACGCGGTTCGGTCATCGATTCCACCGGGTGTTCGAGGTCCTTGAACAGTGTGGACTCTTCGAATGGAAAATCCTGCTCCGCGGGATCCACGATGTGCATCAAACTGACGTCGTGTCTGCGGTGACGGAAGTGCTTCAGGCCGAGCAGCAGTGACTCCGGGTCGTCGAACAGATCGCTCAAGACAATCACCAGGCCACGACGTCGTACGCGTTCAGCCAGATCATGCAGCACTGGACCCAGGGACGTTTCTCCTCCGGGAGTCAGCTGACCGGCGGTATGCAGCAACTGCCGCAGATGAGACGGCTGACTTGAGGGACGTATGAAGTCATCGACTCCGTTACTGAATGTGACCAGTCCAGCAGCGTCCTGTTGCTGAATCACCAGGTAGGCCAGCGCCGCTGCGATGTGCTTTGCATAATCCAGCTTCGACATCGCGGCATCTGATGACTGGTAGCTCATCGAATCACTCGAATCGATCAGAAACCAGCACGCGAAGTTGGTCTCTTCTTCAAACTGCTTGAGGTAATACCGGTCGCTCTTCCCGTAGACCTTCCAGTCGACATGACGCAGGTCATCGCCGGGAACGTATTCGCGATGTTCCGCGAACTCGACCGAGAATCCGTGATACGGACTACGATGCAGCCCGGACACAAACCCCTCAACAATCAGTCGGGCCTTCAAATCAAGGCCACTGATCCGGGCAAGAACATCGGGGTCGAGATACTTCTGGTAATCGTCCACGGGATCAATTCTGGCACATCAGATCGAGGCTGGCGCGATTTCAGAGCAGGATTTCATGGATCGGGTGAGCTGCTTCCTGAACTCCGGTCAATCGCTCGTCCAGGCCGCGGTGCTTCACGGTGAACTGTTGCGAGTTGATACCCATGCGGTTGAGGATCGTCGCGTGGACGTCGCGAATGTGTACGGGATTCCTGACGATATTGTACCCGAAGTCGTCGGTCTGGCCGTGAGAGACTCCCCCTTTGACGCCGCCACCGGCCATCCAGATTGAGTAGCACTTCGGGTGGTGGTCGCGACCGTAGTTGTTGCGCTTGAGTGTGCCCTGGCTGTAGACCGTGCGACCAAATTCGCCGCCCCAGATAACAAGTGTATCTTCGAGCAGACCGCGGCGTTTGAGGTCCTGCACGAGAGCCCACGACGGCTGGTCGACTTCCTTCGTCTGCCGTCGCAGATTCGTCGGCAGGCTGCTGTGGTGATCCCAGCCGCGATGGAAGATCTGGACAAAACGCACATCCCGTTCAAGCATCCGCCGAGCAAGCAGGCAGTTGTGACCGAACGTGCCTGGTTTCTGCACGTCTTCGCCGTACATCTCAAGAATGTGCTGCGGCTCACCCGAGATGTCGACCAGGTCCGGTACGGACGACTGCATGCGGAACGCCATCTCGTACTGAGTGATCCGCGTCTGCGTTTCTGGATCGCCGAGGTAGTTGTGAATCCGTTCGTTCATTGCTTTCAACCGATCGAGCATCAGGCGTCGCGCGGCATGACTGAGTCCACCGGGATTCGAGAGGTACAGCACAGGATCGCCCGTTGCCCGGAAGGCGACTCCCGCATGTTTCGATGGCAGGAATCCGCTACCCCACAGCCGTGAATAGAGTGCCTGTCCGCGCGGTTCGCAGTTGAGCACGACGAATTCGGGCAGGTTTCTGTTCATTGTGCCCAGGCCATAGCTGAGCCACGCACCGAGCGTCGGTTTGCCCGGTATCTGATTTCCCGTCTGGATGAACGTGATGGCTGGGTCGTGGTTAATCGCTTCCGTCCAGACCGTGTGAATAAACGCTAGGTCGTCGGCCATCGAGCCGGTCTTCGGCAGCAGTTCGCTGACCGGCTTGCCACAGTCGCTGTTGCGGTCGAATCGAAACATTGATGGAGCGATCGGAAACCGCGACTGCGAGGCCGTCATCGTTGTGAGCCGCTGCCCTTTGCGCACGGACTCGGGCAGGTTTGTGTCAAACCACTGCTCGAGCTGGGGCTTATGGTCCAGTGTGTCGAGGTGCGAGGGTGCTCCGGCCATAAAGAGCCAGATCACTCGTTTGGCTTTCCCCGGAAAATGCCCCTGTCCGAGCGCACCGCCACCGGCTGCTTGCGAGTCCTGGCTCAGAAGTGAAGCCAGCGCCGCCGCACCAAGTCCTTTGACGCTTCGGCCGAAGAACTGGCGTCGCGTCTCTAGCTTGACCCACTCGTCAATCGGGTTGGTCATATTTATTTCCTCTCACTCGTGGGGTGGCCCATCCTGCGGACGTACTCACTTGCTGATGAAGTCGTCTCGATTCATCAATGTGTTGGCGACGATTGTCCAGGTGGCGAGTTCGACTTTATCCAGCTTCGCGTCCGGTTTGCTGTCTCCGTTGCGGATCAGTTCGCTGGCCAGTTCGGGCTGCTCGTTGAATATTTCACGCATGGAATCGGCGAGCTTGAGCATGTCCTTCACGTCGGCCTCAGTGCCGGAATGACGGAGAGCCTGCATGCACATCCACATGGCCCGTGATCGCTCGTGTTCAGTTTCGTGGATCGCGTTCTGAGCGAGATGGCGAGCGGCCTCGACAAACTGCGGATCGTTCAGCAGCACAAGGGCCTGGACCGGCGTGTTGGTTCGCTCGCGGCGGACAGTGCACTGCTCGCGTGTCGGCGCGTTAAAGGCGGCCATCGCGGGCGGTGGCGCGGTGCGTTTCCTGAAGGTGTAGAGGCGCCGGCGATACAGTGCCTCACCCGAGTCCTTTTCGAAGATGCGCGTGTTGCTGCCAGTGATGGCAACGACTTTCCACAGACCGGCCGGCTGATACGGCTTGACGGTGGGTCCGCCAAGTTTACGCACGAGCAATCCGCTAACGTCGAGGGCCTGATCGCGCAGGACTTCGGCGTCCAGACGCACACGTGGGCCGCGGCCCAGATAGCGGTTATGGGGATCGAGTTCGAAGGCCTGCGGGTCGTCGCCGGCATGCTGCTGGTACGTGGCTGAGGTAACCATCAGCCGGAGCATGTGATTGATGTTCCAGCCGGATTCGATGAACTCAACAGCCAGCCAGTCGAGCAGTTCCGGATGCGACGGTGCTTCGCCCATCACGCCAAAGTCTTCCGACGTACGGACCAGTCCCACACCGAATAATGACTGCCAGAGTCGATTGACCATGACACGTGCAGTCAACGGGTGATCCGGATGGACCAGCCACTTTGCCAGTGCCAGTCGATCGGCTGGCATATCTTTCGGGAGTGGTGGCAGGACGGCTGGGACTTCGGCGGACACTTCTTCCTGACGCTGATCGTACTCGCCGCGCTGCAGTACCCAGGCACGCGGCTTCGTCGCGCGTTCGTGCATGACAAGCGTCGTTGTGGAGCGCGAGTAAATGAAGTCCCGGCGTTTTTCAATCTTCGCCAGTTCCCGCATTCCCACCATGTATTCCGTTTTGAGCGTCGAAGCGCGAAACGTCGCGGCCAGCCTGCGCTGTTCCGGTTTGAGGTGCTTCCAGTGTACCTTTGATGCGAACAGCGATTTCACTTCAAACTCTTTCGCAAGCAACAGCACTTCGTTATCCGTCACCCAGCGTCGGTAGATGCGGATGTCACTGAGACCGCCGCTGGGAATTCGAGTCGCAATCTTCAGTGGTGCTGCGGGCAGCGCCGTGCTGTCAATCAGGAATTCTGTCGAGTTCCGCAGTACGCCTCGCTGCCCGTTGACGAAAACTGTGACCGACGAATTCGACTGGCCGCCCGAGTACCGCACGCAGACGTGCTGCCAGGTGCGCGGCGTGAGCGCTTGCTCGCCAGGCAGCCGACCGTGAATCTTGTTTCCTTTGCCGTCATGCAGCTCGAAGGTCAGACCGCCCTGAGTGTTGCCTGTGATTTTCCAGCCGGCTGTTTTTTTGTCGTTTGTCTGCCCGATGTGATTAAAGATCGTCGTCGAGAGAAGTTTGTCCGGCGTGCGGAACCAGAAGCTGACGGTCAGCGGTTCGTCACTGCGCAGTTTTGCGAGCTTCGTTTGAAACTCGCTCTTCTCATCGAAACGCACTCCGCGCTTTCCGCCGGGATGATCGTCGGCCCATGTTGTGGACCTGGTGAGTTCAAAATCCCGGAAGCGGTTTTCCGTGAGCGGCAGGAACAACAACTGCTCGTCCAGGCTGAGGGGGTGTCCGACCTTCTTGTCCCGAGCGGCCCAGCACCCTCCGTAGGATGGCCCTTCCTCGCGAGACTTGTCGCGAATCTGAAGGAAATTGAGCAATTCGCTTCGCCGCGAATTCAGCGCGGCCCATTCGGCCTTGAATTCATTGCTCGGCAGCGCGATGACCGGCGGCGTGTCCTTCTGATTGCCGTCCATCACCTGAGCTGTGCTGTTATTGAAGAACGCTCCCAGTTGATAGAACTCGCGCTGGCTGAGCGGGTCGTATTTGTGGTCGTGGCAGACGGCACAGCCTGCGGTCAGGCCGAGAAACACTGTGGCTGTCGTCTCGACGCGGTCCACCATGTAGCGCACTTCGAGTTCCGCCGGGATCGCTCCGCCTTCCGATGTTGTGATGTTGCAGCGATTGAAACCTGTCGCGATGCGCTGATCCAGTGACGCGTCAGGCAGCATGTCACCAGCGATCTGCTCGACGACGAACTGATCGAATGGCATGTTCGAGTTGAACGCGTTGACCACCCAGTCGCGGTACGGCCACATCTCGCGATAGTTGTCGACATGCATGCCATGCGTGTCGCCGTAACGGGCCGCGTCCAGCCAGTACCGCGCCCGATGCTCGCCAGCATGCTTTGATTTGAGCAGCTCATCAACAAGACGCGGATACGTTTCCGACAAATGTCGGGCCCTCGTCAGCGTCTCAAGCATTTCATCGGTTGGAGGTAATCCAGTCAGGTCGAGAGCCGCTCGACGAAGCAGTTTAAACAGGGCTGCCTTGCCGTTTGGTTTCAATCCGGCCTCACGTAGCTTGCGCAGCACGAAGAGGTCAATCGAGTTGCGAGTCCAGACGTCGTCCTCACTGGCCTTCGGGACATCCGGACGAACCGGCTTGATGAATGCCCAGTGAGCTTCCCACTCGGCCCCGGCTTCAATCCAGTTGCGGAGGATGACCTTCTCTTCCGGCTCAAGTGTTTTTCCCGTTGCGGGAGGCGGCATCATCGTCTTGGGGTCATCACTGAAGATTCGGGCGATCAACTCCGACTCAGCGGTCTTGCCCGGCACAATCGCGCCGGCCTTGATGGCGTTCTCGCGGTGATCGAGCCGTAGATCAGCTTTGCGGCTGGCCGAATCCGGTCCGTGACAGGACAGGCAGTTCGCAGAGAGAATCGGCCGGACCTGACTGTTGAAACCGATATCGTCCTGCGCGAACGTCGCCGTGATCGATAACGCGACAATTGCTCCGACGACTGTTGTCTGAATGTGCTGCATGGCTTCCCACCGAGCTGTCTGCGTCAGGAATGTTTGAAGATGGGCGGAATGTCGCCCGCGGAGTCTTCCGCTCCAGCCGGAATCATCTCGGAAAGTCGTCGGACGATTTCGTCTGCGGAGACGCCTTCGGCTTCCGCGTTGAAGTTCGTCACGATGCGATGGCGTAAGACGGGAGCCGCGACCGATCGGACGTCGTCTGTGTTCACGTAGGCTCGACCGTTGAGCATGGCTCGCGCTTTGGCGCCGAGAATCAAATACTGACTGGCGCGAGGTCCGGCGCCCCAGCTGACGTACTGGTTGATGAAGTCGGGGACGTCGCCTTTTTCTCGCCGTGTCAATCGGGCGAACTGCATTGCGTATCGAATCACATGATCTGCGACGGGGATTCTGCGAACCGTTGCCTGCAACGCAATGATCTCTTCGAACGAGAGAATCTCGGCGACTTGCGGCTGCTCCGTGGCGGTTGTCTGTCGCACAATGCGGAATTCCTCGTCCTCGTCCGGATAGTCGACGAACACCTGAAACATGAATCGGTCCAGCTGAGCTTCGGGCAGCGGGTACGTGCCCTCCTGCTCGATCGGGTTCTGAGTCGCCAGGACAAAGAACGGTTCGGCCAGTTGATGTCGCTTTCCGCCGGCGGTCACCTGGTGTTCCTGCATGGCTTCCAGTAGAGCTGCCTGAGTCTTCGGCGGTGTGCGGTTAATTTCGTCGGCCAGCAGCACGTTGGTGAAGATCGGACCTTCGATGAAGCGAAACTCTCGGTTGCCGGTCGTGCGGTCTTCCTGAATGACTTCGGTCCCGGTGATGTCGCTGGGCATCAGGTCGGGTGTGAACTGCACTCGGTTAAACGACAGGCTAAGTGTGTCGGCCAGAGTGCGGACCATCAGTGTCTTGGCCAGGCCAGGCACGCCAACCAGCAGACAATGTCCGCCCGCGAACATGGCGATCAGCAGTTCTTCGATCACAGACTCCTGTCCGACGATTGTCTTGGACAGTTCGTCCGTGATACGCCGATTAGCAGCAGCCATCTTGTCGATGGCCTGCAGGTCCGTGCCGGTCTCGGTTGTGTCAGAGAAATCGTTCACAGCGTTTCCTGGTTGTTGGCTATGTCGCCGCGGGGAACTCCGCGATCTGTAGCTGGATTCCGGCCGCCTGATGAAGGGACGCGGAGCGTCCTGCGCGGCGCTCCAACGCAAAACGTTGGAGCGAGTTGCGTACAAACGATAGCTGGCGCGGAGACCTCAGTCACCGCTGGCGCCGGGAATGTGCCCCTGCACGATTTCGAGCACTGCGTTGTGGAGGTGGCCGTTTGAGGCCAGCAGGGTGCTCTTCGCCAGCGGCAGCGATTCGCCGTGACAGGTCGTGACGCGACCGCCAGCTTCCTCAACGAACAGACGACCGGCGGCAAAGTCCCATGGCGAGAGTTCGTATTCAAAGAACGCGCCGAACAAACCGCAGCCAACCTGAGTCAAATCCAGTGAAGCCGTTCCGAAACGCCGGATCCCATGAATCTGCTGACTAAACAGATCGAGGATGGCTGCTAGGGTCGCCTCCATCATCGCACCACGATCGTAATAGAAGCCGACTCCGACCAGCGATTCGGACAACTCATCGTGTTTGGAGACATGGACGCGCTCGTCTCCGGCAAATGCACCCGCTCCGCGCACAGCGTGAAACCAGTCATCACGAGCCGGGTTGAATATGACTCCGCACACTGGTTCGCCGCTCTGATAGTAGGCGATCGAAACGGCGAAGTGCGGAATGTCGTGAGCGAAATTCGTCGTGCCATCGAGCGGATCGATGACCCACAAGTGTGGCGAGTCTGCGTCGGCGGTGTGTGCTTCTTCGCCGAGAATCGCATGGTCAGGGAATTCTGACCTGATGACATCGACGATCGCCTGCTCGGACTCAACGTCGGCGTCAGAGACCAGGTCGCACGATTGTTTTTCGCGCATCTGGATTCCCTTACGGAAGTACTTGGACAGCACGTCGCCGCCAACTTGAGCGGCTCTGCGTGCGACGTCGAGTTCGCGCATGAGGGTTTCCGTCTGAGTTTGGCGGCGTGTGGCTTACTCGTCCCACGCTGGTATTTGGGAGCGAGTCAATTTCTCCTCTCCCGCCATTCGGGCACCCACAGGGGAGGGGGACAGTTAGTCTGGCAGACGCTTGCGTGATGGCGTTCGTGACACCACCGGCGCTTCGGTCACTGAGTTGCCTGTGTCGATGCGTACCTGGCGACCTTCCACTGTTCGTGTCACCGGAACAGATTCGAGCGGCGGGCCTGGCTGAGTTAATCGCAGGCTGCGCGGCACGTGTTCAGCACAATCGTTGACCCGACGGATGTCCGCGCCCAACAGGTTCAGTCGTTCTTCAAACTGCTGATACCCACGGTCCAAGTGGTAGATTCGACGGATCACAGTCTCACCGTCCGCAGCCATAGCTGCGAGCACTAGCGCTGCACTTGCCCGCAAATCCGAAGCCATCACGCACGCACCACTGAGTCGCTCGACACCGTTGATGATCGCGCTCGGTCCATCGTGATGCACACGAGCTCCCAGACGCACCAGTTCCGGGATATGCATAAATCGATCAGGAAACACTTTGTCCGTCACGACGCTGATGCCATTGGCCAGACTCAGCAGCGCCATGAACTGCGCCTGCACATCGGTCGGCAGTCCAGGATACGGCAGTGCCGAACACTCGGTGGCACGCAGTTGGTCGGGTGCTGTGACTCGCAGCGAACTGCGGCCGCCGTCCGGCGACTCTTTCAGGATCAACGGGACACCGACCGCTTCCAGACGATCGAATACCGCACTGAGGTGTTCGGGACAAACGTTGTCGACGGTGATGTCGCCACGAGTCATGGCCCCGGCAATCAGGAACGTGGCCGCTTCGATACGATCCGGAATGACACTGTGCTCGGCACCGTGGAGACGCGGCACACCTTCGATCCTCAGAAATGGTGTGCCAAGACCCTCGATCTTCGCGCCCATCGCGTTGAGCAGATTGCCGACGTCAACGACTTCCGGCTCGCAGGCCGCGAATTCGATTGTGGACACACCGTCGGCCAGTGCCGCAGCAGCCATCACGTTGCACGTGCCTGTGACCGTGCTGCCAAACGATCCGCCAAGAAACACGCGGGCACCCTTCAACTGCGAGCACGACGCCACTACGTAACCACGTTCGATACGAACATCGGCACTCAGGGCCTGCAGACCCTTCAGATGCAAGTCAATCGGTCGATCACCGATCGCACAGCCACCGGGAAGTGAAACGCATGCCTGTCCACGACGGGCCAGCAACGGGCCCAGCACGCAGATACTCGCCCGCATACGGCGGACGAGTTCGTAGTCGGCGACGACCGGCGATGCGTCCATCACCTCCAGCTGCATTGAGCCGTCTTCGCGTCGCTCAACAAGAACACCCAGCGAGCCGAGTAACTGTGACAGCGTCGAAACATCGACCAGTTCAGGGACGTCGTGCAGCGTGACCGGCGTGTCGGCCATGATCGACGCGGCCAGCATCGGCAACGCCGCGTTCTTCGCTCCACCAACCCGGACACGACCCTGCAGCGGTTTGCCACCGCGAATGACGAACATGTCCATCCCTGGACCTCCTCGTTTGTGTTAAGTCGTTTTTCGGCTCCACACGACGCGCGAACGACCTCCGAGATCGTGCGCGATCTGAGCCGGTTCATACGTTCCAGCGGCCGCAAATAACGCGACAACCGCGTCAGCCTGTTCGACCGCGATCTCCAGCAGGAGTGCCCCGCCCTCCACCAGAAACTGACTGGCATCCGGAATCAGTCGACGCACAACATCCAGCCCATCAGGCCCGGCCTGCAATGCCAGGTGAGGCTCGTGATCCCGTACATCCGGCGGCAGTGACTCCATCTCTGAATCTGTGATGTACGGAGGGTTGCTTGTGATGATCTCAAACTTCGCATCGGTGGCGAGCGGCGCGAACAGATCGCCGTTCAGCAGTTCGATCCGTGACTCCAGATCGTGCCGCTGTATGTTGCGACGCGCAACTTCAAACACGTGCTCGTCGAGCTCCACAGCGGTCAATCGTGAAGCCGGGCAGTTTGCGGCGATCGAGACCGGTATGCACGCCGAGCCAGTGCAGACATCGAGGATACGCGGTGTATCGATTTCACTGGCGATGTCGAGTGCCGTGATGACGAGCGTTTCGGTATCCGGCCGCGGAATGAAGACTCCAGGCTGCACCTCAAAATCGAGACCGAAGAACTCGCGAAACCCGACCAGGTAGGCCACCGGTTCCAGTGTTGCCCGGCGCTGGACAAGTTCGCGCATCTTCTCACGTTCTTCCAATGTCAGCGGAGCGTCGTATTCCGTATAGAGCCGAATTCGCTGACAGCCACGGGCATGCGCCAGCAGGATCTCGGCGTCCAGCCTCGGGGATTCACAGCCGCGGCTCTTCAGATGCCCGATCGTCCAGGCAAGCACTTTCTTCACCGTCCACGCTTCGACCGGGGACTGACTGGATGTGGCTTCGGTCACGATGGGTTTCCCAACTCTCTAGTCAAGAGCGCCGCCCTTGAGCCGCTCGACGCGATCGAAGTCAAGCAGCGCGTCGATGAGTTCGTCAAGATTGCCTTGCAGAACCTGATCGAGCTTGTGAATCGATACGCCAATGCGATGGTCGGTGATTCGGTTCTGCGGGAAGTTGTACGTGCGGATACGCTGGCTTCGGTCGCCTGATCCGACAAGCGTTCTGCGGTGCTCAGCCCGTTCGTTCGCCGCTTCTTCCTGCTTCTTTTCCAGGATGCGGCTTCGGAGAATGCGCATCGCCTTTGCGCGATTCTTGTGCTGACTCTTTTCATCCTGAATCTTGACCACGATGCCGGTCGGCAGGTGAGTCATACGGACCGCACTTTCCGTCTTGTTGACCTTCTGACCGCCAGGGCCGCCAGCTCGCATCGTGTCGACCTGGATGTCGTCGTCTTTGAGGTCGATTTCAACCTCCGTCGCTTCCGCGAGCACGGCGACAGTTGCCGCGCTTGTGTGGATGCGGCCCTGGGATTCCGTCTCGGGGACACGCTGGACACGGTGTCCGCCACTTTCAAACTGCAGGTGATGAAAACAACCCTCGCCCGAGATAGACAAGGTGACTTCCTTCATGCCGCCCATTTCCGAGGCGTTGAGTTCCATCACCTCATATTTCCAGCCCTTCAGGTCGAGGTAGCGGCGGTACATCTCGAACAGGTCCCGAGCGAACAGACTGGCTTCATCGCCGCCCGTTCCAGCTCGGACTTCCATGATGCAACTGCCACGCGTCAGCGAGTCACCTGCCAGAACCAGCTCTTCGAGTTCCTCACGCTGTTCGTCGAACTGCTTGTGCAGCGTGTCGTATTCTTCCTTCGCGTAGGCTTTCAGCTCAGGATCGGTCTCCTCGTGGCTCATCAGCTTCGCGGCTTCGACGTCTTCTTCGAGGCCGTTGAACTCACGAATGCGGTTCGCCATCTTCAATAGACCACCGTGCTCACGCTGGATGGCAAGAAGTCGCGACGTGTCTGAAAGGACGTCCGGATCCTGAAGCTGCAATTCGAGTTCTTCGAAGCGCTTCAGTTTTTCCTGCAGACTAGGAAACATCGCATCGAATCCTTGAACAAGAGCAGAGGCTGCTCAGCGAGACTGCACAAGAACCCAGCAGTCTCGGACCCTTCCAGTGGGTATTCAGCCGACCACAAAGCCGTTGGCGATCCAGGGAATTCACTCCGTCTCAGCGCAGCAAAAGCCCGGCTGTTCGAAAAGAGCCGGGCTTCGATGCAGATTTTTGCGGAGCTATTCCTTGTTGCGGCCAGCCCAGTTGTATTTCTTCTGAAACTTCTCGACCCGTCCCGCACTGTCCACGTACTTCATTGTTCCTGTGTAGAAGGGGTGACAGGCCGAGCAAATGTCGATCTTGAGAGTCTCAACAGTGCTGCGCGTGGCAAATGTATTTCCGCACGTGCACTGCACCTGAGTTTCGTGGTATTTGGGGTGGATTTTCTTCTGCATGACAGGACCTGATTGAGCGGGTTGGAACTCCAATTGTGACCAGCAGTTTCCATCTGAAAGGGGAATTCCAATGGCCAGCAAAGCGAGGGAGTGTACGGCTCGCAGGGTGCTGCAGCAACCCGCCCTCAGGGTTGCGGAGCAGCATTTGGAAGCGCGTTCTTGTCACTCCCTGCCGACGATCCCTTCACGGTCTTCTGTATCTGGCCGTCCGGTTGCTCTGCACGCAACGACTGAACACCCAGCATGATCGCTCCCGTGACAAGGAAGCTGTCGGCAAAATTGAAAATCGGCCACGCGTAGTCACCGAACGTGAACAACAGAAAGTCTCGGACACCGTACCAGGTCGACCCATCCAGCTTTACGCAGCCATGCAGCCCAGCGCGGTCATAAAGATTGCCCAGCGTACCGGCCATAATCAGGCCCATGGCGATAGTCAGCCACACGCTGCGGGCGGCGCCATAGACAAACAGCCAGGTCAGCACACCCACGACAGCGACGACACTCAGCAGGGCGAACAGCCATGTGAGGCCCTGGCCGATTCCCCACAGGGCGCCCTCGTTCAGGCTGGTCATCAGACGAAAGGTTGACCACCCGCCGAAGATCGGAGTCACCCAGTCACTGGATTTCCCGGGATAGCCAAGTTCCGCAAAAATCCAGGACTTGGACGCCAGATCGATCGTCAGGCCGACAGATGCCAGCAAGAGAAACCAGACCCAGCGATTCCGGGGGATGTCGCTCATGACAGTTGCGTTTCGCGTTTTCGAGCACATTCGACGCAATTCCGCGCCCACGGAATGGCTTTCAGACGGGTCTTGGGGATGCCGGCCTTGCGGTCAGTCTTGCCCTCTACGAGGCAACCTTCGCACAGTCCAAACGTCCCCTCGTCGATCTTTTTCAGGGCGACACCGATCTCGATCAGAGTTTCCTGTTCGTTACGAATCAGGTCGAGAGCAAAATCTTGCTCGTAGTTCTCTGAACCGAGTTCGGCCGGATGAGTCGGCGACCGCGAGTCGCCCTCTTCGTGCCCGAACGCCCCCTGGGTGATGCCTTCAAAGTCGCCCCGCAGACGGGCCCGCAGGTTTTGAAGCTGGAACTGGTAGGTGGCGATGTCGGTCTTGGTCAGCGGCATGTGTCTGCGTTTCTGCTCGCGAACAGCCGGAGGTGTTCCCTGCTCCCCGAGGCGCTCGTCCCTGTCCACAGCCATCCTGGCTGCCATTAACTCGGACAGACATTATGCATCTGTCACACCTGTCATTCAAGGAATACCTAATCACATTGCAGTTATAGACTTTTCTTTATTTTAGTCAATATATGTTTTTTTAAGTTAAGTTAATCAATCTCATGTCGTGCGAATCGCCAACCCGCCGCTGAGAGAAAACACGCAGACAGACGTCTATGGACATGATGGTTGGAACATTCTGGCGTAAAGAAAGCCGGCCGGACTCAAGTGGTCCGGGCGGCTGTTTCGTGCTGAAATGAAACGGACGCGATGTCGCATCTCAGTCGTCGTAATCGACTTCGACATACCCGTCTTTAACTCGGACTTCGACGCGGTACTTGCCGTAGTCATACTTCTGGTACTTGCCATCCGAGTGGCATTTGATCCGCAGTTTGCGGTGCTCGCAGCCACAGGCATGGCACTTGTCGCACGATTTCGGCTTGGGTTTGCACCAGCCAAGGTGCAGAACAGGTGCCCCACAGGACGGCTTCGGTTTGCAACACGGCGCCGGCGCTGCGTGATGGTGGCATTTCGTTTCCTTCGGAACGCAGATCGCAATGTAGACGCAGGGGCGTTTTTGCGGAGCGCAGCAGCCGCATTTGCTCGGTTTCCAGCAGGGATCCGGCACCTTGACGATCTTCGTCTCGGCACAGCAGGCAATGTGATGCGGGTCACGGACTTTCACATTGTGGTACAGCTCGATCGACTCTTTGACCTTCGGCGCGTGTGCATGCGCGTGATCGTCGAAACCGACGAAAGCCGGGGCCGGCAGCGGCAGCGTGGGTGATCGGAACGTCGGGTGGTACCCCGGATACGTCAGGACCGGAGCCTGATACGACACGGCAACCGGAGCGACCGGAGTCGGAAATAACGGACTGCGATAGTCCGCAGCGGACGTACTACCGGCCAGTGCGGCGACGGCCGCAACAGCAACAAAACTCGAAAATCTGCTCATCAGAATCTCTCCTCTTCCAGGTGGGTAAGGCTGGTACCCGCGACGGCCGTGTTGCGATGTGGACCGGTTGCGAGTTGTGAACCAAACAGACAGGAAAACTCATCGACCAAGGGTAGGGCGGTCGAATCCCTGACCAGCGCTGCTCCAAAGATACCCGATTGAGCATTAGGGAATTATAGAAGTGCTTTGATCTACGGGGAATTCCACGATGGATATGCAGCCTGTGCTGCATACAGATGATGGGTAGATAATTGCGACAGGAGTTTCGAGTCGGCAGCTTTACGAAAACTCCACAAACGTAATCTCAGATTCGGAGTTGGATTCACTGGCTCGACAACGATTCACACGAATGCCATATTGGCATTCCAGGCAAGAGACATGAGATCGCCATGTGGTGCCATTATGGCGGTCCACAATGACACTTCATGGTTCGCAGTTTTATATTTGAGACGCAACAGCTGTTTAAATAATGAGTTACAACGCGATAAATATCGCGGAGTCTTGCTTGGT
>CAYSJO010000138.1:0-13114 GCA_964431285.1 uncultured Planctomycetaceae bacterium | reverse complement strand
ACCCTTCACGATTCGACTCGAAGGCAGCACGTGGCAAGTCAAGATTAAGGGCGAACACTGGATCGACGCCAACTCCCGCCGAGACGCCGAGACGATCGCCGCTGCACCGCTCCTGGTGCGTGAAGTCATGGGTGCTCAGCGGGGCGGCGAGAGCACGGCCACTGAGTGCGAGCAAACGGCACAGGTACTTGAAAAATACGACCTGCAGAGCGGCGCGACGCTACTTCGCAAGCAGGCAGAGAACATCCGGGCTGGCGCACGAAAAATGGCGACGCTCTCAGCGACACCTCGTCCCCATCATTGCATGAAGAAAGCCGCAACTCCCAATGAATTAGGACTTTGTGATGTGGGCGATCCGGAACGAGGGGCAGGCCCCGCGAACGAGGCCTGCCGCAGTCTTGCGGTGATCAATCGTCCGTCGGCAGCAGAGCGTCGAAGTCGAAGCTGAAGGCGTCGTCGATGACGTTTGTCCCGGCTCCACCTTTGACGTTGTCACCCGTGTTCACTCGAACAGAACCATTGCCGGCTCCGGTCACTGTGTCGTCACCGGCCTGGCCACGGACATGGTCCAGGCCATCCTCGCCCAGCAGCAGGTCGGCCTGACCACCGCCGAACAGCGAATCGTTGCCATCGCCGCCCAACATCGTGTCATGGCCCTGATTACCGTTGAGCCGGTCGTTGCCCAGGCCACCGCGAATGGCGTCATCACCGTCGTCTCCCATGATGTCGTCGTCCCCGTCGCCGCCGTCGATCAGGTCATCGCCGTCACCACCAACGATGATGTCGTTGCCATCACCACCGAACAGCAGGTCGTCGTCGGGGCTGCCTGTGATCACGTCGTCGCCGTCATTGCCTTCGATCTCGATTGAAACAGTGGCCATCGCAGCGTTGAAGATGTCGGCGTTTTCACTTCCTCTGAGCAGCAGGCCAGCCGATGCGTGGCGAATATCGTCGCCGCTGTCCGAACTGACCGAGTCGCCGTCGACAGTGACCGTTCCGGAAACGTTGTCGGCGACCTCATTCGACCCACGACCGCCACGGATCATGTCGACGCCGAGGCCCCCATCGATCTCATCATTTCCAGACTGTACTCGAACGATGTCGTCACCATCGCCGGCATCGATTGCATCGTGGCCCGCACCACCGAGAGCTGTGTCATCACCGTCGCCGGTGTCGATCGTATCGTCACCATCGCCTCCTAACGCGAACACGTCGATATTCAGCGGCGATGCGTCCAGCAGGTCATCGCCGGCCTCGAGGAATACCATGATTGCCTCAGTGACGAGCAGTTCATCGACGCGCACTTCGTTCGTCGGCAGTACGTTGGACGACGTGTCAATGCTGTCCATTGTCAATGTGCCGAGTGCCAGTGTGGGCATTGCCGAGGTAGCGACATACTCGCCGGCCACGGCGTCGTAGGCTACCGTCAGATGAGTATCTGTGTCGGCCAGGTCGCCAATGATCAGTTCGCCTTCATCACTGACTGCAACACCGACTTCCGGAGTGGTGACGTTGACGGAAATGTCCTGAGTAACCGTGGTCGCACCGTCGTTGACGGAAACCTGAGCCTCATAGACGCCGTCCATGTTGGCATCCGCGGCACTGGCCGGATCGGCGAGGAATGTCAGCTCACCGCTCACGCTGTCGATTGCGAACCGGGCATCATCTGCCCCGGAGCCGGTGATCCCGAACGTGAGCGTGTCGCCCGGCAAGTCTTCGTCTGTTGCAGTCACCGTCAGCACGGCTGTTCCGACGGCGGGTACTCGAACTGAATCGTCCGACGTAGTCTCAGGAGCGATGTCATTCGCACCAGTCACGCTGACAGTCAGATCCTGCGAGACTCGAGTCGTTCCATCGGACGCCCAGACTCGCACCAGGTAATCGTTATCACCATCGGTGTCCGAGGGGTTCTCGAAGTCCGGAGCATTCACGAAGCTCAGTGCCCCGGTGGATGAGTTGATCGTGAACAGTCCGTCGTCGGCATTCGCCGCTCCACCATCGCCACTGATACCGAAGCTCAACGTATCGCCCGGCAGGTCAGCATCGGATGCCGCGACGGTGACGACGGCCGTTGTATTCTCAGCAACGCTCGGAGTTGAGCTTGACGTGATGATCGGAGCGTTGTCTTCCTCACCAGTCACTGTGATGCTGATCGATTGCGTCGTCGAATTCGTGCCATCGCTGACAGACACTTCGACTTCGTAGACGTTGTCACCGTTTGCATCACCGGCAGTATCGAAGTCTGGAGCACTGTCGAATGTCAGCACGCCAGTCGACGAGTCGATCGAAAACAGACTGTTATCTGCGGCCGAGCCAGTAATGCCGAAGGTCAGCATTTCGGCTGGATCGTCGCTGTCCGTCGCGGTGACGGTCAGAGCGTGCGTCGAGTTTTCAACAACACTAGGCTCTGTTTGAAAACTACGCGTATTAGAAAATGGATCGCATGTACCGCTGAATGAACGCCAGGCGAACCATACCACCGAAGTTCAATGCGGTCTTTTCATACCGTGAAAACACACGCCGGAACTCCTTGAGCCAGCCAATGACGCGTTCGACGATGTTTCGTTGACGATAATCGCGCTGTCGCCGCGCTGCTCGTCCAGGACCCAGAGAAAGACCTGTCAGGCGAAGCTTTGGCGCACGTCATCGGTCAGGCAGCGTCAGTGGGTACGGAGAAGATTCACGATGGGATTCAGCGGAAGGTTTCTTCCTTCGTCTGTGAAGTCCAACGCGGGCAGAGCATCGAGAGGGGAGTGCTGTTGATCCGGTGCAGCCCTCTGATGGATCGACACGACCATGTCGAGGGACTGATCTGGAGCATCCGTGATGTGACGCAGCAGAAACTGGCCGAGGCTGTTCGCGATCAGTTTGTTTCAACGGCGACACATGAGTTGCGGACGCCGCTCGCAAATCTCAGGGCATACGCCGAGACACTCGCGATTGAAGAAGGTATTGACGCCGAAAAGCAGAAGCGCTTTTGCAATGTGATCCACGGTGAGGCGACCCGTCTTGCCAGATTCGTTGATGAGCTGCTGAACATCAGCGAGATGGAGGGAGGGGCTTTGAGGTTGACGCGACACGAAGTCGATATGGAACGCATGCTCGCGGACGTCGTCGAGAATGCACGGCCGCAGCTTGATCAGAAGTCCCAGACTTTCGACGTCAAGATGCCCGCCAAGCTGCCGAAAATCCAGGCGGACAAGGACAAACCCAGTGCGTCTTTGACCAACCTGCTTGGAAATGCGAGCAAATACACAGACGACGGAGGTCGAATCGGACTCGTTGTCGAGCTCGAACAGGAGGTCCTTCAATTCCACGTTGAGGACAGCGGGATGGGCATTGACGAGGACGAGCTTCCGCGAGTGTTTGACAAATTCTTTCGCAGCGAAGACCGCCGTGTACGCAAGCAAAGCGGGACAGGGCTGGGACTCACATTCGCCCGGGAAGTGGCGACGCTCCATGGCGGAACGCTGGTCGTGCACAGCGAACGCGATCGTGGTTCACGTTTTACTCTCGCGATTCCTGTCTAGACACCGTTACTAACAACCGACTCCGGAACGTTCGAATCCGAAGGAATGACCATGTCTGATTCAGGAGGACAATCACCAGTACTCGAACGTACGAGACACGGAGCTGTGGACATCATCAGTGTCCAGGGACCATTGAATCAGGAAACCACCGCGACGCTCGACAAAATGCTCGACGAATTGGTTTCTGAGGGACAACCCCGCGTTGCTCTGAACCTTAAGGAAACTCCACTGTTCGACGGTTCTGGTCTTGAATGGCTGCTTGGCGCACGCGACATCTGTCGTCGTCGCGGCGGAGAACTGACGCTCGCCGGGCCGAATCCGCTGTGTCGCGACATCCTGAAGGCCACTCGCCTGGACACGGAATTCACTATCTACGAAGACGCGTTGACGGCAGTGGGGAGCTTCGCCCGATGATTGCTCCCATTGCAGCTCCTGTCACGCCGTTGTCATACGACAACGACAACAACCGGCCGAGTACGTCACTCGGTGAGTCACTGGTGCGAGCCGGCTTCGTCACCAGCGACGAACTGGCCGCGGCTCTGACAGAGCAGACAACCAAAAAGCAGCGGATCGGCGAGGTCTTCCTAGAACTCGGGTTAATTGGTGAGGATGACCTGCTCCCGTTTCTCGGTGAACAGTTAGGTGTTCCGGCCGGCCGGCTGCGTGAAGGCCTGATCGATCCGGACGCCGTGCCCCTTCTGCCACAGAAAGAGGCAGAACGGTTGCAGGCATTTCCACTGTTTCGGGTTCGTGATTCGCTCGCCATCGCAATGGCGGAACCGCAGAACCTGACGTGTATCGACGAGCTGGAACGACTGACTGACCTTCGCATTCTGCCGGTCTTTGCGTTGCAGACAGCGCTGACACAGATGATCCCGCGGGCGTATGAAAACGATTTCGCCGTAGACTCCGTGACCGCCGATCTGGACTCGGACGCCGTAACGATTGAAACCGAGACACTCGAAATTGACCTGCAAAAGGTCGAGTCCATGGCCGACGGGAGTCCCGTCGTCAATCTGGTCAATTACATGATCGTTCACGGTGTACGGCAGAAGGCCAGTGACATTCACATTGAGGCAGGGATGCGTCACTCATCGATCCGATTCCGCGTCGATGGACAACTGCGCGACGTGCTCAAGCCACGTAACGATATTCACCCCGCCATCGTGTCGCGATTAAAAGTCATGGCCAGGCTGGATATCGCTGAACACCGCATGCCTCAGGACGGACGGATCCATGTGGTGGTCGAAGGCCGTGAAATTGACATGCGGGTATCAACATTGCCAACGGTCCGCGGAGAGAAGGTCGTTCTGCGAATTCTGGACCGCAAGAGCGTGACTTTCGATCTGGACCGATTGAGAATCTCCGCCGGGCAACTGACACGCATCTGCCGCATGCTGGCGCGACCGCATGGACTGATGCTGGTTACGGGGCCGACAGGGAGTGGAAAAACGACAACGCTGTACTCCGCTCTGGAACTTGTCAAAAGCCCGGTATTTCCCAGCAGCACGGGCTCACTTCCTTTTCTTCGGCGGCGTGGCGGTCGTTTTCCGTGCGTGGTCCCTGCACCGTGTCGACGGCCGACTCGGCAGGATGGCGGAGTAACTGCCAGGGCGCCGGGCCGCGGACGGGCCTGCATCTGACAGAACGAATGCCAGCTATGACAGTCCGGCCTTTTTAAGTCGGCTGAAGAACGTGCTCCTTGGAATCCCGAGCTGCCGGGCGGCGCTGGATTTGTTCCCACCGCACTCCACAAGAATTCGTGAGAGCATTTCGGCCTCTGATTCTGCGGATTGGGATCGTGAACGAGTCAGTGCTTCGCGGACCGATTCAACCGTGCCTTCCGGTGGAGGCTCGATCGATCCAGGTGAGTTCGATTTTGCACGTGAGCCGACATTCGGCCGTGGCTCGAGAATCTCACTCGGAAGTTCGTTCAGCGTGATGTGGTCGCCCGCACACAACACGACGGCACGTTCAATCACATTCTCCAGTTCGCGGATGTTGCCAGGCCAGTCGTATCGCATCAAAGCGTCCACTGCGTCCGACTCAATGTGCGAGATACTCTTACCGGCCCGCTGCGCTGTCTCCTTCAGGAAGTGCAACGACAACTCAAGCACATCCTCACTTCGCTCCTGTAATGTTGGCAACGTGATGTTGACCACGTTCAACCGATAGAACAGGTCCTCTCGAAAACGGCCCTGAGCGATCAGAGCATGCAGGTCCTGGTGAGTTGCGGTGATCAGCCGCACGTCCACTTTGATCGTCCGCGTTCCGCCGACCGGCTCGAATGAACGGGTCTGCAGCACACGCAGCAGCTTGATCTGAGTCTCCAGCGAAATGTCGCCGATTTCATCGAGGAACAGCGTGCCACCATTCGCCATTTCGAAACGCCCGACACGGTCCCGGTGAGCTCCGGTAAAAGAGCCCTTCACGTGCCCGAACAGTTCGCTTTCCAGCAGGCTGGGCGACAGTGCCGCGCAATGGACTCGTACCAGAGGCCCACTCCGCCGCGGGCTGTTCTCATGAATGGCCTGAGTCAGCAGTTCTTTGCCGGTGCCGCTGGCCCCTTGAATCAACACGGTTGAGTGACTGGCCGCCACTCGGCCGACGGTCTCCAGAACCTCACGGATCGCCGGACTGTTCCCTCGAATCATGCCGCGACGAAGTTCCTGTGTCTCGTCGTCCTGAGGGGACACAGGTTCGGTCGGAGTCGGAGTGGTTAATTCCGATTGCATCATCGCAATCTGCTGCCGTTGCTCATCAATCCGATTGGCTTTCAGGCGTAACTCTTCATTCAATCGGGCGAAGTCCAGATGAGTCTGCACGCTACGCAGTGCGACACTCGTAAACTGCCCCAGCGTATTCAGAAATGTCAGGTCCTCGGCCGTGTAGGGCGTTCCGTCCTGTCGCCGGGCCAGAGCTACAACGCCTTCGACGTCACCGTCAGATTCCAAGGGAAACAGCAGCTCGCACTTCAGAACGCGCAGGATCTCTGTCAGCTCGTCGTTCGCGCCGCTGGCCCGTTGAATTGCGACCTCGGTCTTCAGCTGGCGCATCACTTCGGGTGTCGCGCGGAACTGTTCGGGCAAAGACCCCGCACCATCAACCGACGCCAGCTGAAATGCCGTTCCGCCAGATTCCCGCAGATACAGAGCCCCCATACTGGCCGCCAGGAATTCCCGGCAGGAACCCAGCATGCGCTGCCCCAGCGTCTCGCGGTCTTCCATGCGGTTGATTGCCCGGCTTACGCGCTGCAACGCTTTGTCGAGTTGGTATTTCTCGCGATAGAACCGCCGGTCAATACTCTGTTGCAGTCGGTCACGGCTCCAGGTGAGTACAACCACAGAGAATGTCAGCAGCACACCAACCGACAACAGTTGCTGCAATCGACCAGGAACAGCCCCTGCCACATTCAGGTCGTTGGCGAAAAACGCGACTAGTGCGACACATACGCCGTAACCGATCGTCAGGCCTTGACTCGCCGTGTAGTACAGCATGCCTCGACTGACGACCTGATCGACAAGCATCAGTTTGAAACGGGCGATGCCGATCGAGTAGGCCAGCATGAATGACACACTGGCCAGGAACATCGGCAGTCGCGCTCGGCCCAAGGCGAATCCGGCCTGATCAACCAGTGCAAGATAGAGCGTGTATCAGATTGGGACGGCAGAGACGAGCCCCGCCCCCAGCATCCACTGCATCTGATTCCGTTCTGCTCCCCCCGACGTCGTAATGTACTCCCGCATCAGTGCGAACAACATCACAAAGAAACACAACGCGGCAAAAGTAAGATAGGCGTAGATCGCAAACTGCAAAGTCGAAAGACACCAGGCTGTCACTTCCACCGCCGCCACAGACATCTCCGGCGCCGTCAACCACCATGCCAGCAGGTACAGATTGGCCATCACGATCGAGGCCAGCACAGGGACCGCATAAATGGCAGCTGTAGCCTGCTTTGGCCGATGGATCATCGGCCCCAATGGGCGGGGATAATTCAGAAAGAACGTCAGCGAAGCAGCGGGAACTAAAAGAGCCAGAACAAGGAACGGCAGATTGAGCAGTGGTATCGCTGTAATGACCCACCAATGAAATCCACCGATGAAAGCTCCCATCTGGACGCCGCACATACCGAAGAACAGACGAGCTGATCGGTCGAACGGCCGGTGCCAGGCAGCCAGCGCGCTGATGTTGAAAATCACAAATTGCAGGACAAGCCATACGACGGACAGCAGCACCTGCCCAAGCGGAAGCGATTTAACCATCAGCCAGGACGTAAACGTCTCACCCGACTCCAGTCGAACGAAGTCCACCTCTACCCACCGGTCGTCGCCGATAACCACCAGTTCCGGGTAGACGCCAGGTTTCTCGTCCAGCGGATCCGTACCAGGATCAAGCTGTCCACCTGCTTCGATACGGGCGTCGCGAAGATCGTGCAGCGCTCGTGAAAAATTCAGAAACGATCGGATTGGCCTGTTCTGAATCCTGGTGAGGACATCACCTGCTTGTGGCTTGCTGCCCTTACACTCAAGTTCGTCCGAGACGATGCGAATCAGCATTCCCGATTTGCCAGCAGGTAGATTCGGCAACGTCTCATCGCCGCTTGGCCTCGCCTCGCCCGTTGGAGAATCATCGATCGGCTGCGAATTTCGGTCCGCCGGTTCTGAATCAGACAGCAGTCCGCGGATTCCCAAATCCGGCGCGGTGCCCACGTAGCCGAGGACCATGACGGAGTAGATCACAAGACTGATGCCTAGGCCTGTGACCAACAGTTTGGGTCTGCCCAGCTCCTGTTTCATGGTGTCGACTCCGCTGATTCGGCGCTTATCGGCGCCGATTTAGGGTATCAGCGTGCCAAGTGGTGCGCTGAATTAGGCCTGATCTGCGCCGAAATAGCAACCGATAGCGCCGACATTGCAGTATTTTCGGCGCTGACTACACATCGGACCATTTCTGGCATGATGCGTGCGTAAAGACGCGAGCAACCCAGTTTGGCCCTCGTGAGTAGCGGCAACATTTGCTTTTGATTCTGGCAACTGGATGACGGTGCGACCCACTCTGTCATTCAACAGCTCTACCCAGCTCGCCAAAATCACTCATGCCGCTCCGAGGGCTTTTTTTGTGCGCCGACAGAAGTGGCAGCCCAGATTCGGCCATGCCAGGGAATCGCATCGTGGCTCTCTGGCGTTCAACTTCCACGCGAGACACGCCAGGACGCGGTGCCTGAGCCATCAGCGCATAAAAAAAGGGCACCGGCGTGATACCGGTGCCGCGGGGAGAAAATCGCAGTGGAGGGAGACTGCCCCGCGGACGACCAGGGAGGGAGTGGTCCGCGAGAAGAGGGAGGGAGAGAAGAAGTGAGGAGGGAGGGGAGGGAGGTTTTCGCGAAAGCGAAAGTGGTCCAGTTCAGTCAGCCACTGCAACCGACATTGGAACTGGCAGGAGAAGGGGAGCTTCGGAATTTTGACCATTTGTGGCCCGCCAACCGCTGACTCGAACGAGTCCTGGAGTGCGGCTCTGGCTGCGTCCAACGGGTTCGAACAGTGAGCGACGCTGGCCCATCGTTCGGTCAATTGGATCGACCGCACTGCGACGCAGTGGGGCCTGGTCAGATTCAATACGGTTAATATCGTTGCGGTCGTCGATCGCGTCATTGTTCTGTCCGCTTTCACTCGGACGCGTGGCTGTACGCGACGCCGCCGGCCTGCGAGCGGAACTGACGGGATCGGGACTGGGAGCCAGACTGCTTCGCGTCGTGGACGGTGCCAGAGTGATAGTTGTGGCCGCAGGAGCGAAGCCGATGGCGGTCGAACCAAATCCGGCTCCGTAGCCACCCCAGCCCCACGCAGTACGAGTGACCGGAACACTCTGCATCACAGTCACCGGTCTCAGGGCAACCCGTTCCTCTTCGACCCAGCGGACCTTGTTCACCGCAACACGTCTGGTCGTCGTCTCCGGAACATATTTCGTCACCTGAATCTGTCGCTGCTGTGTACTCTGCACTGCAACGCGCTGATGCACTGGGACTTGAGCGGTGCAGTTCGTTGGCACGAACTGACGAGTGGCAACGGTTCGCGGCGTGAATGACGCTCGCACCGCATACGCCGAACGGTTAATCCAGCCCAGAAGGTCCGGTCGCGGGTCGTAGGCACACGGGGACTGTTTCGGTCTGTTGTAGTAATTCGTCTTCCAGTACCCGCCCTGCTGAGCCACCTGGCGGTAATGCACGACGTTCTGATACGTCGTCACAGGGACATCGATTGTTCGAGTCTCAGTGACGGGACGATAGGTGGTAACCGGCTGGTCGACGTACTCGACCTCAGTCACCGGCCGGCGAACCATCTGCTTCACCTGCTGGTACTGAGTGACCGGAACCTGCTGCACACATTGCTGCATGATGGGCCGGGCAACGGCGACCTGTCGCGGTGTCACACCGCAGCCACACGGGTTGGCTGGCGAGAACCACTGACCAAAGGCAGTCGTCGTGGACACAACCACTGCGGTTGCGCTGATCGATTTCAAAGCAAAGCGAGTCAGACGCAGCATGAGGAATCTTCCTGCGAGAATGCGGTGAAATTTTTGATAATGACCAGGGAGCCGGTCGTGGTAACCGGCTGGATGGAAGACAGCCCGACTGGCGGAACAGGACCTGGTGAAGAGACTTCTTCACCAGAAGGTCCAGGATGCGTTCCGCTGACAGGCGTTCGGCAGTCGTGGGTCCGTGGGGGGATGTGACTCGGACGACGCTTTGACGTGCTCTCTCGGATGTGTGTCGCACAAGTGTGGCGGATGTGTATCCGAGGCCCGAATTTTCGGTCAACTGGCTCTGGAGCATTGCCCGGCGGGTTTGAAAAATTGACAAGGATTTCCAGCGAGCGTCTGTGATGCCCCGATGGAGCGACGGCGCGCGGTCAGCCTGAGCCCAGATTGGCTTGCAACAATTACACCTCGCTGTCGCGAACGAGCCCGGCGGCGTTCACTTGCGTTTGCGCAGGAACACTCGCACCAGCGCGACGAGACAGATCCCGCCGAATCCCCCGATCGACGCGCCTACTGGAACCACGAACAGCAGCCCGAAACAGACAAACACGGACCCGGCGCCGCCCTCCACAAAGACTGCCTGAACGTATGCCGTGCCCAGCGCCACAGTGCCGACAGCCGCTGCCGCGATGACGAACGCCTCACGTTGCATGGTGGGCCTCACATCGGTGCGATTCGTTTCGTCCCAACGTCGGTTGTCAGCACTGCGTGCGAATGAAAGCTCTGCAGAACGAGTTCGTTCCTGCCGTCCTGATAGTCCGGGTGGTCCCACAGATCGTCGAACTCCCAGGGGTCGTTCTGCAGGTCATACAGTTCGCCGAGCTTCTGATCGTGATACAGCGACAGTTTGAAGCGATCGTTGCGATACATGGTCGCGTGACTGCCGACTCCGTCCGTGAAGAAGGGATCGAGCGCCTCGAAGTACTCGCACCGCACGAAGTCGCGGACGTGGTCACCAGGCTGCTTGCCCCGCAGAACGGGAAGCAGACTGTTGCCCTGGAAGTAGTCCGGGATGTCGACACCGCACAGATCGAGAATCGTCGCCGACATGTCGAGTAGTTCGACCAGACCGTCCGCCTGCACGTTCTGCTGGAACTGGCCGGGCCAGGAGAAGATGAGCGGCACGCGCACCAGCCCCTCGTAGAAGCGGCAACCTTTGAACATCAAACCGTGATCGCCAAGCGTCTCGCCGTGATCGCTGGTGAAGACAATCACTGTGTTATCGCGCTGGCCGGTCTCATTCAGCGACTGCAGGATGCGGTTAAACTGATCGTCGATCTGAGCAATCATCGCGTAGTACTTCGCCTGAGCGTCGTGAGCCTCGTGTTCTTCGGGCGTTTTGACGTCGCCCTGAAAGTCGACCGACGCCAACTTCGCCTGATGAGCCAGATCGGACTCGCGAAAGTACGGCCCGGGCATGTCCGCAGCACGGAAGCGGTCGGCATAGCTCTTGGGTGGAATGAACGGTGGGTGCGGATCGTAGACATTGATGTTCAACAGCCAGGGCTGCGTGTCGACGCGCTCCCGCGTAATGAACTCAATTGCACGTTCTGATGCCCAGGTCGTCTGATGCAGCTCGGTCGGGACGCGTTCCTCACTTTTTCTTAGAGCATTCAGATCACCGCCCTTTGCCCGTACCCAATCGGCATAGTCATGAGTCCCCGGCGCCCAGTCGTCGCGCGGCGCGTGGCTGTGCCACCAGTCCGTGAAGCCGTCATCGAGTCGAGGCTCGGGACGCATTCCGGCGCTGACCAGATGGAACTTGCCGATCAGACCACACTCGTATCCGGAGTCCGCGATCATGCGCGTGATGAGTGGCGGTGCCTCGGCAGGAAATGTGTCGTTCCCGTTCCGCGTGTTGTGAACTCGACTGGCATACTGCCCGGTCATGAAACTCGCACGGCTGGGAGTGCAGATCGGGCTCTGGCAATAAGCGTGTGTAAAGGCCACGCCCTGATGGACCAGACCGTCGATCGTTGGTGTCTGGACATGAGGTGTGCCCAGAGACGCGATCGTGTCGAAGCGTTGCTGGTCGGTGCAGTACCACAGGATGTTGGGTCGGCTGGTGGTCATCGGAGTCAATCAGAATGAAAGTTTCGGGGACGCTGGCGAGACTAGAGCAGTTTTCGAAATCCGTAGTGACTTTCGGGGCGTGGGAGTCTTGTTTCAAGGGCTCTGATGCGCTTGTCGCGATCATGAATCAGCGTAGTACGCTGTAATCGGAGTTGGTTCAATTTCGGCTGTCGAGTTTCTCGCGTGCCGTTGCGATCACTTCGTCGATTCGAACGGGCACGCCGCCGCGTCGATGACTTTCGTGCGCTGCTTCCATAAAGGCAAACAGCTCAATCGTCTCAGCGGGATCGATGGGCAGTGTGCCAGTCTTGAAGAACTTTGCAATCTCCGTCGAGACGTTTTCGTAGCCCTTGTACCGACCTTTCGGAACGACACCGTTGACCGGAGCTTCGTACCCATAGATGCCGGCGGGCGCGACTCCTTTGTCGCCAAAGACAGTGGCACTGTATTTTGGCTTTCCGCGTCGAATCCCGCGGTACGAACCGATCCGACCGTCTTTCCAGATACCTGTCACCAGCTCCGAATCGTCGGTGCGCGCGTGACCGAAACCACTCCCGGCCGCATGATCGTATACAGCGTTTCGAAACTGTGGATCGCGTGCCAGAACAAATCCGGATGATGTTCAACGGTCGGGCATCCGCCGAACACGTTGCAACCGATGACCTCGCCCACTTCCGGATGATTTCTCATCCCGATAAAGCCGGGGCTGTAGCGGTGCTGCGAGCATGAAAAGACGGGCGTGCCGTACTTCTTCGCCAGGTTGAAGATCGCGATGACATCTTCCAGTGATGCAGCCATCGGACGTCCGATGTACGTCGGCTTGCGGGCCTTGAGTACTAGGCTCTGTTTGAAAACGACGCGTATTAGAAAATGGCTCGCATGTACCGCTGAATGAACGCCAGGCGAACGATACCACCGAAGTTCAATGCGGTCTTTTCATACCGTGAAAACACACGCCGGAACTCCTTGAGCCA
>CAYSJO010000137.1:0-4503 GCA_964431285.1 uncultured Planctomycetaceae bacterium | reverse complement strand
TTAGAGACTGATTTCTCATGAGCCACTTTGGCGAACTCCTTAACAACTTGTGGCGTGACACGGCGCACGGATCGCTCTACTGCTTCGGCCCAGAGCTGTCGTTGTGCGTAACAATCGTCGTGTTGCTGTTGCTGAGGTTATGCGGTGGGGATCGAGTGATTCCGCCGTATCTGACTGCACTTGTCGGTTCGCTGATCACGCTGTTTCTGGCCGGCTCGCAGTTGCTGGTTCTGCAGAGCGAAGAGGTGGTGCCCACGCCATTCTTCACCGGAATGTTGATGTTCGATCACCTCGGGGCATATATCCGAGGGCTCCTGGCACTGTTCCTCGTTCTTGTTATCGCGCTAACCGTGTTGAGTGGGATTCCAGACCGCGAGGATGGTCCCGACTTCTACACACTGCTGCTGGGGGCAACGATTGGCATGATGATGATGGCCTCAGCCAATCACATGCTGATGTTCTTCCTGGCAATCGAAATGACCAGTGTGCCCAGCTATGTCATGGTGGGTTTCCTGAAAGGACGTCGTCCCAGCAGTGAAGCAGCATTCAAATACGTTGTGTACGGAGCCGGTGCCGCGGGCGTGATGCTGTACGGCATCAGTCTGTTGACGGGGCTGCTTGGCACAGGCAGTCTTCCTGAAATGGCCAGCCACCTGAGCATCGTTGTCGGTAGTCAGGGCGGAATCGGCGATGCTGCATCCAGAACCGTGTTACTGGCAATTCTGATGGTACTGGTCGGTCTGGCGTTCAAACTCTCAGTCGTGCCATTTCACTTCTGGTGCCCGGACGCCTTTGAAGGTGCGTCGGCAGAGGTTGCGGGCTTTCTATCAGTTGCGTCCAAGGGAGCTGCGTTTGCACTTCTCGTGCGATTCTTGCTGGCGTTTGTCGGCGCTTCTGAAGTCCCAATGCCAGACGTGTTTACAGGCCTGGGCGTTGCTATAGGCGTTGTGGCGGCTGTGACTGTCACGTTTGGCAATCTTGCGGCGTATTCCCAGAACAACGTCAAACGGCTTCTGGCGTATTCGACGATTGCACATGCAGGCTACATGTTGATGGCAGTTTCCGCCCTCGTTGTCGTATTGTCGACGGGCAGCAATGTCGGTGGACTTAATGTCGACGAAGCCTCCCAAATGTGTGTGGAGGGTTTGCTGTTCTACCTGTTCGTCTATCTGTTCATGAACCTCGGCGCATTCGCCGTTGTGGCTCTGATCCGCAACGAAATCTTCAGCGAAGAAATTGAAGACTACAACGGGATCGGCTGGCAGGCACCGGCGTTGTGCTCCTGCATGGTCGTGTGCATGTTCAGTCTTGTCGGCCTGCCACCATTCGGAGGTTTCTGGGGCAAGCTCGTGATCTTTATGTCGCTGTTCAATGCCGGGCAGGTCCACTGGTTTATGTGGGTGTTACTCGTCATTGGTGGTCTGAACACCGTCTTCAGCCTTTTCTATTACATCCGGGTTTTGAAGGCGATGTTTATCGGCGAGCGTTCTGCTGACACGCGTCCGATCGAAGTACCTGCTCCGATTTGGAACTACGCCCTGTTGCTTGCGATCCCCGTGCTGCTGCTCGGCGTTTTTCCCACGTGGACGACAAACCTGGCGCACGGGGTTGCCAAAGTTCTGCTTCAGTAATTGACTGGCTTGGCCACAACCAATGGACAGCTTGCAGATACTCAATGACCTCCTCAACCGACTGAACTGCAGTCTGCTGCAGTACATCGGTGAATCGTGGCCGTGGACGACTCACGGAGATGGTGCCTTGCGTGAGGAAATCTTCATGGCTCTGGTGCGGCGGCAGCACTTCGGTACAGAGCGACTGGCAGAACTGCTGGTTGAGCGGCGCGCCGTGATTGAAGTCGGTAACTATCCATGGGACGGCTCATCACTGCACTACGTGACACTCGACTTTGTGAAGCCGAAGCTGTTGGCAGATGAGCAGTCGATTTTGGAGCAACTGAACCAGGCTGTTTCGCAACTGAACGGTGATGCTGAAGCCGTGCGACTGGTGGAGCAGTTGATTGCCGACGAAGAACAGGCGATCGCGAGACTCGAAGCTCTGTGATCACCGACACGCGACCGCCCTTACCGCCTTCATACTCCCGAAAGGCGTTCTTTTGAATCGCCGAACTCGGGCAGCTCCAGTCCCATGCGATCCATGATCGACAGGTACAGACTGCAGAGCCGGCGGTTATCGTCGCCAGCTTTCAGGTAATTGAGCGATCGTCCGGTCTTCAGTGTTCCGCCCAGGCCACCGGCCAGGACGCATGGGACTCGAGTGCCGTTGTGAGCATTCCAGTGTTCTGAAACGAACATCAGGCATGAGTTGTCCAGGACTGTGCCGTCGCCTTCCTGCATCTCGGACAGACGTCGGATCAGATATGCATACTGCTCGACATGGCAATTCACGATCGATTGAAACTCGGATCCCTCGTTGGAATGTGAGTAGCTGTGATGGTCGTCACGAATGTTGAGGAACGGGTAGACCTGTCCGGAAAGATCGCGGGACATCAGCAGTGTCGCTATGCGCGATCGGTCCGTCTGGAACGCCAGCGCAATGATGTCGCACATCAGTCGGCAGTATTCGCGGAAGTCCCGCGGTTGACCCTCCGGGGGTCGTTGCTGGTCGGCAACGGCCGGCGATGATTCGCCCTGCTGAGAATTCAGTTTCTGCAGACGCTTTTCCGTTTCGCGAACGGAGGTCAGGTACTCGTCGATCTTGACTCGATCCGAGTTGCTGACCTGCCGTCTCAAGTCGTTGGCCTGTTCCAGCACATGGTCGAGGATGCTTGCTTGTAATGTGCTGGCCTGAGTTCCGAACAGCGTATCGAACGCCAGTGACGGGTAGAGTTCGATCGGGACAGGGGAACTCGGATTGCGCCACGAGATGTGCGACGCATAGACCATCGAGTACTGACTTTCATGGAAGCCGCTGACTGGTTGTTCGCAACCCAGAACGAGGCTGGGCACGAAGGTCTCGTCCTCGAAGTGCTTCGCCAGCGTCTGATCCATGCTGACTCCGCCCAGGATTTCGCGACCTCGCTTGAGGTTCGCCCCGGACAGAATGTTGCCCGTGCACTTGGCATGGCCGCCGTTACCGTGGCGGTTGTAGAGGCCATTGATCACGTTCAACTGGTCTTTGAACGGTTCGAGCGACTTCAGACTGGAACCGAGTTCCATGTCGGCTCCGTCACCTTTCGACCACCAGTGCGGCGGCGAGATTCCATCGCCAATGAACATACACGCGAATCGCTGTGGCTTCTTTGTCGGCGATGTCGCAGTTTCATTTCCCCACAGGTGTGTCGATTCCAGCCACGGCAGTGCGAACGAAAAGCCAAGTCCTTTGAGCAACACTCGGCGTGACAGATTCTGCTGATCGATCATGTTCAGTTTCCCTGCAGTTCTGCGCGGAAACGAGCAGTCGTAAAATCGCGACAACGCTCGTTGCGGAATTGTGGGCTCAGGACAACAGTCTCAAAAAGTGAGCTGAAACGATAGTCATTCCTGTGAAGTTTCGTCTGCATCTCTTCCAGCAACGGCTGATCTGACAACAGAAGTGACCGGCCCAGGGCGTACCCCAGAAACTTACGGCACAATGTCCAGACGAATTCGTCTCGCCTGTCAGTCACGAGGTGGCGTGCAAACTCGGGAACACCGCGTGCTTCTTCTCCATTCGGCAGGTGGACCACGTTATCGATAGCTCTGCCTGCTAAATCTTTCGTTCGGCTGCGTCCGATCGGATCAAATCCCTCCATCGATAACCCAATCGGATCAAACCGCTGGTGGCAGCGGGCACACTTGACGTCATCGGTATGCAGCTTGAGCAACTCGCGAATCGTCTTACCGTCGGTACCTGTTTCTTTTGGCGGCAGAACAGCGACATCGGCCGGTGGAGCGGGAATGTGCTGACCCAGCATCTTGTGAAACACCCAGAAGCCTCGTTTCACGGGACTTGTCCGTTCCGGCTGCGAGTTCTTCGCCAGGAAAACTGCCATACCCAACAGCCCGCCGCGCCCTTTTTCCCGCATGCCGTCCACTCGAACCCAATCCTCGTCGGTGGGGACAGACACGCCGTAATGCCTAGCCAGACGCCCGTTGACAAACGTCGCGTCGCTGCTGAGCAGGTCGGTAACAGGCAGGTCGTTCTGGATCAGATTTGTGATCACGTGTGTCGGTTCGTCGAACATCGCCTGCTTCAGTTCGTCATCGAAGTCTCGGAAGACGTCACGGTTCACCGATTCCTGTTGCAGAAAGTCACGGTGCCCCAGCCACTGACCGAAGAACTCCAGCGCGAACGCGCTGACTTTCCGGTCCTTCAACATGCGCCGCGTCTGAGATTGTAAGGCAGCTGCATTCCGCAGTTCGCCAGACTCCGCGAAAGCGAGGAGCTCAGCATCGGGCATCGACGACCACAGGAAGTAACTCAAACGGGATGCCAACGAGATGTCTGTCTCTTGACTGACCGATTCACCAGCCGGCGATGCCTCCATGCTGTAAGTGATATGCG
>CAYSJO010000136.1:0-11597 GCA_964431285.1 uncultured Planctomycetaceae bacterium | reverse complement strand
CTTTTCTCCTTGGCGTTCTGCTCGGTGGGGTTTTCATTTTTTTCTCGGCCGTTTGTTTTTTTGGGGGGGGTCTCGTGGTTTCTTCTTTGTATTTGGTTTATTACTTTTCCGTTTTTGTTCCCGCCCCCCCCCCCCGGGGGGGGAGAAGGAACTGGTGACGCGCTGGGTGTGAACTTGCCGTTGACTCGCAGCCTGGAATGACTGGTTCCGGGCAGTACGTATTCAGACAGAAATTCAAAGCGTTCTTCATCGGACAGTGTTCGGGCATGCTTCAGAACACCGGTGATATTGGCTTCCAGAACAACTTCGCCCAGCACGGCATGCCGGATGTGCCGCTCGACGACCTGCAACTTGTGAGGAGGAGCCAGAAGATCGTCCGGCAGCGATTCGGGCCAGTCTCCGGTGAGCACGACGTTGCGCACTTCTACTCCCGAATCGATCGGGTTCCGAAACAGACCGAACTGAGTCCCCGCACCCGGTTCGAGCGGACGTTCGCAAATGACTTCGGCGTTGAGTGTCAGCCGGATCACACCGTCCAGGATGGCGATCTGCATCTGATTCCAGTCGGCCGTCTTCAACTGCGGCGCCGCGCGACGAAACGCCGGTTCGATAATGGCGTTGTCGACTTCGATACCCGTCCATTCATGTTCGCCGTCCGTGATCCAGTGCGTCCGAACGCCGGACGGATTGAGCAGAAACGCCAGCCGACCCACGGCCGGATGAACCAGCGTCTCGTCCGGCGTGTAGTTGAACTCGTAAGTCAGCGTTTCGCCGTCGAGCAACGGACGCTGATATCACAGCAGGCTTTGCAGATTGACTGGACTCGGTGTCTTGACTTTCGAAGCGGTCAGCCGGCCGTTGACAACAAACCAGTCGATGCCAGGCGTGTCAGCGAATGATGCCAACTCATCCTGATTCGGCAGCTCTGTCGTGAAGGGCGGTTGTCCTTCCTGGAAGAAGGTCTACTGCCAGCCGCGGATCGAGTTGTTGCCGATCAGCCGGACCTGACGGGGAATTCCCGGCGAGCCCGTCAGTCGGAGATTTCGGAATACCGGGTTTCGATCTCCAAAGGCTCGCAGTCCGAGCCACGGGCTCGATGTGCTTCCGGACCGGTCCTCCCATACCGGATGACCATTGACGAGGAACGTCCAGCCGCTGTCGTCCGCGCGGATCGACAATCGATTGAACGCCCCTGCGTCCGAATTTGGAACTGACGACCGACGCAGAAACGGCGCCGGTGCGTTCTGGAAGCGCGCCGAGTCGACGTCGTGAACCGTCAACGACTGGCTTCCGAGGTGAGCCAGAATCTGGAAACCGTTGTAAGTGAGACACCCGTCGGTGGGCGCAGCGCCGCCCTGCTGAGCCTCGACAGAGAATTCGAATTCGCCGGTCAGCGGATACCGGAACAGCAAGGCGCTACTTCGTGGCCCGGACAGGTGAGTGATGTGACCCTGGTGCGACAGCCAGATGCCACGTTCGGCACCAGCGGAGTGACGGACGGCGTCTTCACTGCCGGCCACGATCCATGACTTCAATGGCTCCTCGCGGACCGTGTCCGCTGTAAAATCCGGGTTGAGCCACATGACTGCCACTGCCCGGGCCTCTTGCAGAAACGGTGCCACGACCGGCGAACCGAGTCCGTGCCCGAAGTAAGTCTGGGCCGTCAGTAGTTGCTGTCCGCTGGCACGCAGCCACGGGCGATCGAAACACGCTGCCGCAAGAACGGCCTCCGACAGAACGGTGTGCAGGCGGGGAGCGATGTCGGCCTTCGTCGAATCAAACGTGACGACACGGCCGTCGGTGTTCCTTTGCCGGCGACTTGCACCTGCCGGTTCGTCGCCGATGGTGTTCGTTTGCCTGCGACTTGCACCTGCCGGTTCGTCGCCGTCAGCTTGTTTCAGGACCAATTGCACGGGCCATTCGAAGTGGTCCCACGATGGGTTCTCAATCAGGTCCGCCACAAAATCGATGGTGTCGCCAGCACTCACAGTGATCGCCGGGATCGAAACCTCGACTTCACCGCCCAGTGCCGTCCACTCGTCAATCAATCCCGATCGGCTCGAAAACACCCGGCCGCGAATGCCATCACCCTGAGAATACATGTGCTTGAGGCTTCCGCTGATGGCCAGTTCGGCGTCTGCCGGCGCAATCCAGCGACGGATGGGCATGAAGCGGGCGTCGGTGTGCCCCCCAGTCACATCCAGCCGCGACCAGCCCAGCGAGTTGGGATAGTTAACGCGGCCCTGCCAGAAGCCGCCCGTCCAGGCGGGATATGTCCGGAATTCGTACTTCAGTCGGTCATCTCCGATTTCTGAATACCCGAACTACCAGACCTGACCGTCGGGCACTTTCAATTCACCTGCGACAGTCGCCTTTCCGTAGAGAATGTCCACACGGCTCCGCAGTTCTGCCAGCAACTCATCGTCTGCCTCATCCGCCGCACACACTCGTGCCAGCAGCAGCAGCAGCGAGTCTGCCCCGACAACCTGCTGCTCGGCGAGCGAAGTCAATTCCTTTATCAGCGAGTTCAGCCGCCCAGTCTCACGCGCGGCTTGCACAAGCAGCCATCCCGTGCTGAACAGTCCGCGCACGCTGTTGACCTCCGCAATCGGAAACGACCGGCTGCGAGGCCGCTCCCCGACTGCCCGCGCGAACTCATGCGGCGGAGCCTGACCGGGCACGAGAGATGTCAGCACTCTGATGTGACGACGCTCAACCGTTGGTGTTCGCTTGCCGGCGGCTTGCGTCTGGCGGTTCGCCGGAGGCGGCATCGACCAATCGTAGAGCAGATCAAAACGCTCAGTCGTACGCAGTCGATCCAGCCTCCGGTTCCACGCGCCGGCAACCGGAGGCAGTCCGGCATCAGCAGCCACTGCCAGCGATGGAGCGAGATCGGCAATCTCGCCGAGTGTTACCGCGGCCTGGTCGTCGAACTCGCGCAATTGCCCCAGCGCCTGTCCAGCCAGAGAGCGAATCCGTTCGGCGGCCACGTCACTTCGTTCGTCTGCCTGGATGAACTGAGCGGTGAGGTTGACCACCAGCAGAAAAGCGATCGCGAACGCGCAACCCCGGACTGATCGTTTCATTCGACGCCGAAAACGAGACCCGGTGCACAGTAGACATACCATGCATGCGCATCCTTCCGTTCCTCTTCGAGCCCGTCCGTCTGCCATGATGTCGGTCCTCTTCGAGTGCGGAATCTGTGACCGGCGAGTCCAATACACCGTTCAAAGGTCGCCACTCTGGCTGATTACACGCGGTCAATCCACAGATTCAGATGGAATTCCTGATCACATTAACGAACTGACTCCCGAGCATGATATGGCCCGCGTATCCCTGCTGATGAGCAGGCGATGCATCGTTCCTGGTTCTTCCGTCGTCAGTGTCGCAGTTGACAGAGCCCGCGAAGCTGGTGGAGGGCAGTATGGCCAGGCATGACGCAGATCGATCGGCTCGGTGAAGCCGTGGTGCTGACAGGCGTCAGCGCGGCGGGCGTACCAAAGGAAATGCCGCGTCTCCCCTGGAAGTCGATCAGGGCTGGGAGGCATCCAGTGTCTGGGGGGCTGGTTTGAAGCTGATCGTGCGTGGCTGAATGCCATGCTTGAATGCAGCTTGCGTCATGATTGTTCGGATAAGTTTGGACGCGACGATGTGTGTCCAGACTTCTTTCTGCACGAGTTCGGGCGTCTTGCAGCGTAATACGTCCATGTGCATCGTCGACTTGATCGAACGCAGATCGAGTTCATTGTTCCAGCGGGCACGATACAAAGCCGCCAGAACCTCCTTCGTCGTCTGCTCGGGATCGAGCAGGGTTGTCTCCACGACAATGGTCTTCGATCGAAATCCAGGTTGCTCGACTCGAATCCGTGTTTCTCGAATTGTTCGAAACTCGGGAAGCGCGTGGTGTGTGTTTCTATCAACCGAACGAATCGACGTGGGTTTACGCAGCGGACGATATGATCGTCTTTGCCCAGACGTTTCCCCTTTCGAAAGTCGACTTTGCGGTGGGCCGTGTTCACTCGAGTTACCAGTTCAAGTCCACGTTGTTTCAACATCACGATCCCAGCCCAGTTCGACAGGAGACTGTCAGCCACCAGAAGATCTCCGGGGTGAAGTATGTCCCAAAGCCTGCGGAGCAGGCTGACTTCACTCTGTCCTTTGCCGGCGTAGCAGCAGATCTCCAGGTTGACGATCGCTCCGCAGACCAGAGACGTGAGGACACCGATCCTCGCGATCGGAAACCCAGACCGGCCTTCTGATTGCAGACCTGTGGATACTCCTGCCGTTTCGCGCGGGTGTCGGGCCTGGTGGCCGTCGTTCCATCAAACAGATATTCACGACGCCCCTTCCAGTGCCAACTGGGGTCAACCCGGGAATCCAAAGTTCGCCCCACCAGGAACGTCACGGTCGAGAAGAATTTTCGGGTAAACGAAGTCTTGCCTGGCAGTACGCGCCCGTCCGCGACGAGAACAGGCTTCCAGCTCCTGTGAAATGCGGTGGACGATCAATCGAGCGACCGCCGCTGGACGAGCACTGCCTGCAAGCGGCCCGGTCGTGGAGCTTAGCGACGCCACTCCGGCAGGAAGAGCGCCGAGAGACAGGACGGGCAATGACGCTGCCTGTAAACTTCCGGAACATCGTTGCGAGTGGTCCGGAATGCATTAGATCGGGAACGAATAGATGAAACGTTACGGAATCGAACGGCGTGAGTTTCTTCGGTACATGGCAGCGGTCTCGGCGATTCCGACGATTGCTCTCCGGGCTGAGGGGCAGGTGACGAATAAGCCACAGTTCAGTAGCAATCCATTTGCTCTTGGAGTCGCGTCTGGCGATCCGGAAACGGACGGCGTTGTCATCTGGACGCGTCTTGCTCCGGAACCGCTTGATGGCGGCGGGATGCCGAATGATCCGGTGACGGTTCGCTGGGAAGTCGCCACCGATGAGGCGTTTGACGATGTCGTTCGGAAGGGGACGGCCCTCGCCATGCCTCAACTGGGGCATTCGATCCATGTGGAAGTCGCCGGGCTGCAGCCGCATCGCTGGTACTTCTACCGATTTCACGCCGGTAAAGAAACGAGCCCCGTCGGCCGCACTCGGACGGCTCCGGCGCTTGACGCGATGCCAGATCGGATGCAGTTCGCGTTTACGTCATGTCAGCACTACGAAAGTGGATACTTCAACGGCTATCCGCATATACAGAAAGAGGACCTCGACCTGGTCGTCCACCTCGGGGATTACATTTACGAGTACAAAGGCATCGACAACAGGCCGCGCAAGCATATTGGTAATGAGATCGAGAGCCTCGACGACTATCGGACGAGGTATGCTCAGTACCGCCTCGACATGACGCTGCAGGATACGCATCGACTGTTTCCGTGGCTCGTCACGTGGGACGATCACGAGTTTGATAATAACTATGCTGACCTGGTCTCCGAGGAAGAGGGCATCTCGCCGGAAGCGTTCCTCGCACGGCGCATGAATGCGTATCAGGCTTATTACGAATTCATGCCACTACGACGCCGGTCATTTCCTCAGGGGCCGCACATGAAGCTGTACCGGGGCTGTCGGTATGGACGGCTGGCCAACTTCCACGTGCTCGATACCCGGCAGTACCGGACTGACCAGCCGAACGGCGACCATCAGAAGCCGATGACCGGCAAGGTGTTCGATCCGCAGGCCACGATGCTGGGCAGGAAGCAGGAACACTGGCTGATGTCGAGTCTGTTGCAGTCAACATCGACCTGGAACGTGCTGGCTCAGCAGGTGATGATGGCTCCGCTGAATCGCGGCGAGGGAGAAGACCGTCGCTACAGCATGGACCAGTGGCCCGGCTACGAAATCAGCCGCCGTCGACTGCTGAGATTCTTCCACGAGCGAAAGGTTCCCAACCCGGTCGTACTGACCGGCGACATTCACCTCAACTGGGTCAACGATTTGCAGCTCGATTTCCAGGATCCCAAGTCGCCGCTCGTCGGAACGGAACTGGTCGGCACCGCGATGACCTCCGGCGGCAACGGTGGTAACGTCATTCCCGAGTACGAACTCGCCGCAGAACAGAACGACTTCGTGCAGTGGTACAACTCGAATCGCGGCTACGTGACCTGCGAACTGACTCCCGCCGCTTGGACGACCTACTTCCGAGCTACGCCATTCGTCGACAAACCCGGAGCCCCGATCGTCACCAAAGGCACCTTCGTGATTGAAGAAGGGATGCCGGGGGCAAAGTCTGCGTAAGCGTCAGCTCGGTATACGTAGGCCGGATCAAGGAGCGTAGCGACGCCGCTCCGGCATTGAGCGACGCCATAAGAGTCGCACTGTCATTGCAACTCACGGTCGGTCAGCTTCAGGTGGTAAAACTCGCGACTGGCGCTGTTCTGAAAGCTGGCCGTCAGTTCGGCGGGTGTGGTTCTGTTATTGACTGTGAGCAGCAGGAACGAATTGGGCTCGCCGGAGTCGTGTATCAGTGCGGGATGGGGCTGTCTGGCGTTTGCAATGACGCCGTCGTGGATGGGCGAGGTAATCAGTTCCGGGATGCGATAGCCAACTCGTTCCTCCGAGTGATGGCGCAGGACGCGAGTGCGATGAATGTCGCCGCCTATCAGCACGACGCCGGAAATCTTCTCGCGCCCAATGAAGTCAAACAGGGCGTCGCGTTCGTGCGGATACGTACCCCAGTGGTCCTGCTTGCCGGGACGGACGGCTTTGTTCCAGACCATGCCGCAGGCGAGGACTTTGAACCGTGCGGTCGATGCCTTCAGCCCGTGCTGCAGCCATAGCCACTGAGACTTTCCAAGTAGCGATGGCTTCGTTTCATCGAATGGCGAAGCCTCAGTCGCCGCGAAGAAACGCGTGTCGAGGAGGAAAACCTCGACGCCACCACGGCGAAACTTCGTGTAGATTCCCTGCTTTCCATCGCCATACGACGGATTTGCGTGGTACAGGGAGAACGCCCGGCGCGAGTTCTCCTTGCCAGGCAGGATGCCGTTGGTGTCGTTGCGTCCGAAATCGTGGGCGTCCCAGGTCGCGTAGAGTGATCGGTTGCGAACCAGTCTGCGAAAATCGGGGACGGCGGCAAACTCGCGATGACGCCGGCGCTGGACGTCCAGTTCGGTGGAGTCGATGTAGGGCGTATCGCCCAGCAGCACGACCGCGTGTGGATCGACATCACGCATCCGTCGCCACACAGCCGCGGAACCATCGTCTTCGCGGGCACACGAACCAAAAGCGAGTCGCACGACCGTTGACGCCCCTTTGTCGGCCGTTTCGAAGAAACAGTCCTCTCCGTCGACGAGTGTTTGCCTTTCAGATGCAATCGCGTATTGGTAACGCGTTCCAGATTGCAGACCCTTAATCTGCCAGCGGACACAGTTGTCGGTCTCCTGCTTTGCATGAGCAGAGCCGCTTTGCGGCGAATTCCCCTGGCTGTCGCGAACAGTCAATTGATACTCGCCGGACTTCGACATCCTCGCCCAGATCAGGATGTCATTCTCACTGACGTGCCCAACCATCGGCCCGTGCGTTACACGAGGCCGATAGACTGGTTTCAGCCGGGCAATTCCGTGCCGATCGGCGACTCCCAGCATCGGTTCAAGTCGATCCACGAGCGGGAACTCAGCACCGGCCTTGAACAGAGCGTCGACGACCTCAGCATCATTCGCACAGCAGTAGTTGATGCGGACGCCATGCTCCCGCAATTGTTTCGTATGAGCAGGGTCGACGGAATTGCCGCCGTAGAGCTGGATAAACTCCGCCTGCATGGCAATCGTCTCATTAACGTACCTCAGCGAATTCGCCTGACCCTCCATGTTGCAGATCTGAATGCGGCTGTCGATTTTCTTTGCTGCGACGGCGGATGCTTCACCACACGCCAGAAACGACTGTTGGAGACGATCCGCGGCGACAATCTGTTTCGTGACCTCTTCAGCAAGCCTTGCGCCACCTTTCAAATGCACGTTGAGCCACATGTTCTCCGGCATGATCGTCAGAGCTTCATGTAGCGTGGGAATCCGCTCTCCCTTGAAACGACGATTCTTCCACAAACCCGCATCGAGTTTCTTCAGTTCGGCCAGAGTTACTTCGGACACCAGGCCTTTGCCGTTAGTCGTTCGATCCACCGTGCTGTCATGCATCAGGACAAGCTGGCCGTCCTTCGTGAGTGCCACATCTAACTCGATCATGTGCGCCCCGAGCCGGATCGCCTCACGAAATGCTGCGAGGGTATTCTCGGGGTGCGTGTCGCTTGCACCGCGGTGAGCGCAGATGCCGCGGCTCGACATCTGGGCGCCTTTCGGTGAGGCAACTTCAGCGGCGAGGCCTGACTGTGCATGGATTACGACGAAGAAGAGACATAGAACGTAGACGAATGCCTGTTTCACTGCTCAATTCCTCCAACTCAGTACACTCCCGCGGAGCGAGTGCCTTGTGGAAATCGGCTCTGGAGCCACACCGCGAAAATCACGTGCCGTTATGGCCTTCGCCACTTCCTAGTGAGATCAGCCCAGGAAGGACCTTCGCCTGCCGGTAAATCCTGCAGCTTTGGCGACCGCTCGACGACCTGTTGAAACAGGTTGGCGATCGCCTCCCCCATGTTCCAGAGTGCGCGCCGAAAGCCCGCCTCGTCCGCGAGTCGGACCATGTCGGCGTATCTCAGGCCGCCGGACTGCTGGGTCAGTTCGTCACTGCATTCCCATTGGCCTTTGACTTTTCTCAGCCGGTATCGGGCAAGCAGCCGTGGATTGCGGATGGCCTGGTAGCGACGGTTTTCTCGCAGGACGGCTACCAGAAGCGGCTCAAGTTGCGGTGACCACGCATTGGGAAACCGCTGAGCCAGTTCGCCCTGCGGCCGGGCGGCTCGCATGTAATGAAACTGGACTGGTTCGACAGGAGTCTCGGCCAGATCGGCCAGGAGCGTTGGCCAGTTGAGGCCCAGCTCCTTCACGCCAATTTCATGAAACGTCACGAGATCCTGAATGGGACGGTTTCGCGGAGTGTACTTGCCGTCCAGCAGGTCGAGTTCAATCCCCGGCTGAACGGACTTGATCAGACTGTCTCCGACGATATGAGCTATCCAGCCGAACAGATACGCGAGTTGTCTTTCTCCGGGGCCAAACCGTTCCATCGCGTCGTCGATCACCGCAGTGCAGTAGTCGGCCAGATGATCCCATGGAACGGCGTGTGTGCGATCGCCCGGCGCCCAGCCGAAGACAAGATGCGAGCGGCCGTAGAACATCCGATGAATGTCACGCGGCCGGTACTCTCTTCCGTCGAATTTCAGTGACCACGGTCGCACCTCGCCACCGGTGATGGGACTCTTTTCCAGCGGAGCCGTTCCGTAACCAACTTCCTGACCGGTATCGACACAGACACCTTCAGGCATCGTCTGAATGTCACAACCGAGATAGGCACCACACAGAAAGCTCGCGTAGTGGTGGTGGATCACAGGAACGACGGGAAGCTGGCGATGCTCCGCTGTCTTGCCAGCCAGAACGGCATACATCATGTGACCAATAATTCCGCTCATATTACTCTCGACTACTTCCTCTGGTGCCATCGGTCGGCGTCTCAGCGCGTTCGACTTTCACAATCGGAGAACCGTTCACTCCTCCTGTCGTTCACTGGTCCGAGCTGTCCGCCAGACGATGCGATATTCCAGAGGATAATCGGTCAGTAGCCCGTCGATCCAGGCAGCTGCAGATCGCCTCCACGTTTCGATGTTGCGACGTGCCTCGCCGGAACCGGCGTAGTTGAACAGCACCTGTTTGCCGTCACGGCGCAGGCCTGAGACTTCTTCAGCGGTCGGTGTTGCCGTCAATAGAAAGCAATCCATGACCGGCTTATCAGGGTTCTGCATCGTGAGCGAGTCGAGCAGCGAACTTGCCGACAAAAGGTGCGTGTCCGACAGCAGCGCCCAGGAGTCCGGGTCTGTGCTGGATTCATCGCCAGACAGTCGGCCTTGTCCAGGGGCCGCGAAGCTTGCTGCCGCTCCAGCCAGAAACCGACGACGCGAAACTGGAAGAAGATGTGCTGGCATTAGTGAATCCCGTTGATGTCACAAATGGTGGCCGTCTCACGGTGAAGTTTGTCCTGTTTCTGTATGCTGACGACAGGCTCAGAAACTCATTCGGGCAATGCAGCACTGTATCCGGGACGATCCACACGATGCGATCAATGACCTTGCTCTGCTGGCGAACGAGCATGCCTGTTCTGCTGACGATTGTCACGGCGGTCCATGTTTTGAACGGTCCGACTCCGGCACAGGATGCGTTCACAGGCCGACCGGCTATCAATGAGAATCCTCAATCGGATGTTCTTGAACCACTCGTCAGGGAAACACCCACGCCGAAATACGACTCGCCTGTCCCTGCGTTGGTTTCCGGTCGAGTCGTCCTGCGTTCGGGAGAGGGCAAATCAGGTGCAGAAGGTGTGCCAGTCACGGACGGTTATTCGGTGGTCAGGACGGACGCGCAGGGCAACTACACGCTCAGGCCGAGTCGGGATTCCGTATTCGTCTACATCACACGGCCTTCGGGACATGATGTGCGGGGAAACTGGTACAAGCCACTTGCCGACCGTGTTGATTTCGAAGTGCAGGTCGCGCCGCACAGTGAAGAGGACTACATCTTCGTGCATGTGACCGACACGCACGTTTCCGCGAATCTCCGCTCGCATCAGGGACTGAGCCGCTTCGTGCGCGAAGTCAACGCCTTGTCGCCACGGCCGTGTTTTGTTGTGAACAGCGGCGACCTGCTTGGGGGGAGCGACGCCGAAGACTGGGGAGACTTCATCGCCGGTGACGCCGAACCGCCGGATGAGTCTCCGTTCCACCGCAGGCAGAGTGTCTTCTGTTTTCTCCTGCGCCCTGGTGAATGAGGCCCCCGAAAGAGCCTCAAGGTTTATGGCCCGAAAACGCAAAGCGAGTGATCACAAACCTTTTTATTATCTGACTGGACATTGAATTGCCATGAAACAGCCACCTCCCGGCACAGAAGAGCGCATTGCAGAGATGACCTTCGCGTCAGTCTACCCTCACTACGTTGCAAAAGTTGAAAAGAAAAGCAGAACCAAACAAGAGCTACACGAAGTCATCGAGTGGCTTACCGGCTACGATGAAAAACAGTTGAAATCCGTGATCGACGACGAAGTGACCTTTGACGCCTTTTTCGAGCAATGCACGTTGAATCCGAATGCGCATCTCAATTTAAGGGCGTCATTTGCGGCTACAGAGTAGAAGAGCTGGAAAACCCGTTGATTCAAAAGTGCAGGTATCTGGACAAGCTGATCGGCGAGTTGGCCAGGGGAAGGAAGATGGAAAAAACACTGCGTGTCGATGAATGGCGACATTCGCCAGCAGGACTCATCCGATGACGGAATACAAATGCTTCGCACTGACCACCGCCGTGATTTCAATTCTGAGCGTGACCGTACCGGGTCGTGCTCAGGACGTTGCGACTTCACGTGATCCGGTAATGCTCGCTCATCGGGGCCTGGTGAGGCACGCTCCGGAAAATACGCTGCCGGCGTTCGCAGCGGCCCAAGAGCTGCGCCAGTCGATCGACCACGACGTCAACATCCGACGACACGACAGGCTCGTGGTCGTT
>CAYSJO010000135.1:0-8485 GCA_964431285.1 uncultured Planctomycetaceae bacterium | reverse complement strand
GACCTGGCGAAAACTCCGCGGCTACAGGCTCATCCCCGACGTCATCCATGGCGTCGAATTCGAAGATGGAATCAGCAAGAACTCCCCACCCAAAGCCGCCGCTGTCTGAGATTTCTCGAACACAACAATTGACAATAACTCTGCCCGTCAACCGCCAGGGCTGACCGCCAGATCACATGCAGCACGATAACAGACGATCACTGTCATCTGATTGTTCCTTGCCCCGAACAGAGTTAGAATTTCGGTGGGCAAACGAGGGGCTGGCTGTACGGACGGAGCCGGCTGGGCTATACGATTTTCGATCGTGTCGAAACCGGGCGGGTAATCCTCCGCTTCCTCATACCGTGATATCGTGCAGGACTTCGTGGGGAGCCAGCGTGGCGGCCAGTCTGACAATCCTAAGAGGAGTGAACGCCGGAAACACAGTTCCTCTGGATGGTGATCGCATCACATTCGGGCGGCACCCGAGTTGCACGGTTGTGCTGGACGACGGTGCTGTCAGCCGTCAGCACGCGCAGATCACGCAGTCGCACGGAACGTATCACGTTGAAGATCTGCGCAGTCGGAACGGGACACGGTTGAACGATGTTGACGTTCTCAAGCCGACTGTTCTGCAGGACGGGGATGTCTTCACGGTTTGCGAGCATTCGTTCGTGTATCATGCCGCCAGCCACGTTTCGTCGTCGACGAGTCCCGGGGGCGAGTATTCGAAGTTCGATTTCACTGATGACGACGACGAACTCGCCGCCAACGTCACCGTCGGCGACACTGGCGACCTGGACGAGGATTCCAGCGAACGATCGTCGATCATTTCACGGATCGATGCCCGATCCGGGTCCGGTGTGCGTCTGAGCGTGAAGCCCGAAGTCAAACTGCGTGCCGTTCTTGAAATCGGCAAAACTCTGGGTCGAGTCCTCAACATCGACGAAGTTCTGCTCAACATACTCGACGCACTGTTCACGATCTATCCCCAGGCAGATCAGGGTTTTGTCGCATTGGTCGATGACCAGAGCGAGCCCCAGATTCGCGCCTTCCGCAATCGTCACACCGACGACGACAACATGTCGATCAGCCGGACGATTGTTAACCGGACACTCCGCAGCGGCGAGGCGATCCTGAGTGCCGACGCCAGCGACGACAGCCGCTTCGCCAGCAGCGAGAGCCTTTCTGGTTTGCGGATTCGCTCAATGATGTGTGTCCCGCTGATTACTCAGGACGATGATCGTCTGGGAGTGATTCAGATTACGACGTTTGATCTGCGATCACGATTTACTGAGGACGATCTTGATCTGCTGGTCAACGTGGCCAGCCAGTGCACGCTCGCCATCGAAAATTCCAATCTGCACCATGCCCTGCTGAGCCAGCGGGAAATGGAGCGGGAACTGGAATTCGCCATGCAGGTCCAGCTGGGGTTCCTCCCGAATCAGCGGCCGCAACACCCGGACTACGACTTCGCTCACTATTACGAAGCAGCGCAGCACGTGGGCGGCGACTATTTCGACTATGTCACTTTGCCAAACGGCCACATAGTCGTGACCGTCGCCGATGTGGCGGGCAAGGGTGTGGCTGCCGCACTGTTGATGGCACGCCTTTATTCCGCTGCTCGGATGCACCTGTTGACAGCTGACACACCCGCCGAAGCAATGACCGGCCTCAATTCAGAGATCGCGACCAGTGGTCTGGGGCATCGGTTCATTACCTGTGCGATGGTCGACGTTGACCCGGTGAAACAGGAAGCGAAGGTTGTCAGTGCGGGGCACCTGCCACCCGTCGTTCGCCGTGCTGACGGCAAAGTTGAATTGATCGAAAGTGAGGAATCTGGACTGCCTCTGGGAATCATCCCGGACCAGGTATTTCAGCAGCAGACCTGTCCGATCGAGCCTGGCGAAACCTGGCTGATGTATACGGATGGAGTCACTGAGGCCATGAAGCCGGACCGCGAACTGTACGGGACAAGTCGCCTGGTCGAGTTCGCGGGCGGTGGTCCCATGAAAGTCGACGAACTGATTACCGGTATTGTCGGCAGTATGAGCGCGTTCATTGACGGACATCCACAGACGGACGACATCTGCATTGTCGGCTTTCAGCGGCGCTCCTGATGTGGCCTGCTCCTGTCACAGCTACCTGTCAGATGAGCGCTGCGCACCTCTAACTGCCAGTGGCACAAGTCCGCTCGGCAGGTTACGTTGTTTGCCTCTCCACGCCTCGTTCCGCACGATCACCCGAGGGAAAATCTAATGGGCCAGTCACAGCAACGATCTGTATCACGTCGTGAGTTTCTGGCAACCAGTGCGACCGCGACTGCAGCGACGATTGCGGCGCCGGCCGCACTTGTGGCGAGCAAGACGGGAGCCGCTCCCATCGTCGGAGAAGGGGAACACCGCTTCGAAGTGATTCATGACTTTCCCGAGCTTCCGTCGCAGTACACCTGGCAGACGACTCACAACGTCGCCGTGGACAAGGCTCAGAACCTGTACGTCATTCACGAAGGTCACGTCGACAAGAGGGACCACCCGTCGATTTTCGTGTTCGACGCAAAGGGCAAGTTCATGCGCGCGTTCGGAAGTCAGTTTCAGGGTGGAGGGCACGGCATCGAAGTCCGGGAAGAGGGTGGCGAGGAATTCCTTTACGTCTGCTCGTACCAGCAGGTGAAGTCCTTCGCGAAAATGACACTCAAGGGCGAGACCGTATGGGAGAAATACGCTCCCATGGAATCTGAAGTGTACGCAGCCAACGAAGACAAGGACCGCAAGAAGACTTGGGGTCGTGACCGCTTCATGCCGACGAACTTCGCATTCCTTGAGGACGGAGGATTTCTGCTCACCGACGGGTACGGGTCGTTCTACGTGCATCGTTACGACAAGGACGGCAACTGGGTCTCGAAGTTCGGTGGCCCTGGTCCCGGTGAAGGAAAGTTTGCGACTCCGCATGGCATCTGGATCGATCGCCGGCCCGGGCGAGATCAACAGGTCGTGATCTGCGACCGGGCGCATCACACGCTGCAGTACATGACGCTGGACGGAAAATACCTTGAGACGCTGACCGGTTACGGCCTGCCTGCCAACGTCGACTCATGGAAAAACCTGCTACTGGTGCCAGAACTGCATGCTCGGGTCACATTGCTTGACGAGAAGAACAAAGTGGTTGCACAACTTGGCGCGGACGTCGAGCGGATCAAGACGAAGAAGGGCATTCGAAACGACCGCAAGCGATGGCAGGACGGACGCTTCGTTCATCCGCACGACGCGTGCTTCGACTCGGACGGGAATATCTTCGTCGCGGAGTGGGTTTCTGCGGGACGCATTACAAAGTTGAAGCGGTTGAGTTAGGGGTCAGGCATGCTGAACGAAAAGTCCGCAGCAGTCAGCGAACCAACCGTCAAGCCGCGCGCGAAGCAGCGGGAGCGATCAGAGCAAAAGCCGCGAAAAGTTCCGCGGTACAACGTGCTGTTGTGGGACGACGATGACCACTCGTACGAATACGTCATCCGCATGATGCAGGAGTTGTTTGCCAGTGAACCCGAGAAGGGATTTCAGATTGCGGAGGAAGTCGATACGACCGGTCGCGTGATCTGCCTGACCACGACGCTGGAGCATGCCGAATTGAAGCGCGATCAGATTCACGCATTCGGCCGCGACGAAATGATCGCACGTTGTCAGGGCTCGATGTCCGCCACGATCGAGCCGGTCGACTAGCGCGGCCGTGTCGAAGGTTTTGACCCCGCCACGGGAGGCAATCGAGGTGGAGCCGGCGGTGTCAGCGGAATCGGTTGCAGGGATTTGACAAAGCCTCGCAGTGCGTCATCCAGATTTCGCGCCGGGATGACGCGTGTTGTCGGATTCGACGTCTTGCCACTGACCTCAACAACGACTCCAACGAGATTTCCCACACCACCGAGTAGCCCGATGGCGTCCGTGAGGATCGGGATCCAGATGCCCGGGCGCCGGGCCATGGCACGCGGATTGTTCGGCAACATCGAGACAAACTTCAGGCCCAGGTTTCCGTCGAATGACGCGGTGCCCTTACCTCGCAACTGCATCGGAGTTCCGACGAGGTCGATCGCACTGAATTCGAATCGCTGCTTTCTGATCTGGAAATCCACCCGTGCATACTCAAAAAACGCATTGTCCTGCGGAGCGATCGTCAGTGCGTTCATCACCTGCAGGATGACGGGCATTTCGTACAAAGCGGCCGGGTCGATCTGCAGTTGTCCTTTGCCGGTCAGGTTATCGGGATTGGTGCCAGCGCCTTCCAGATTGACCCAGCCATTCATGACGCCCTGCAATTTGTCGCTGCTGTTCATGTACAGCTTCGCGTACTGCTCAAGCCGACCGTGCGACAGATTGATGCGGGCGGAATACTTCGGCTCGACTGCGGTTGAGGACTTTGTGTTGATGCTCAACACTCCGCCGACGAAATCCGCAGTGATCTGTTCATCGGGGCGGACCGGCCGTCCACTGCGGCCTTCGATAACGTCACGGGAACCGGCCCAGACTTCACCGTTACCAACTCGAAACGGACCGCGAATGTTGTGCAGCCGATAACCATTCAGCAGTGTCAGCGTTTTGAGGTCGATCTGCCCTTTTCCATCAACAACTTCAAAGCCATTCCACTGACCGGATGACGTCAGTCGCCCATGCACGTCATCGAGGTCGATACCGATCGAAAGACGGTTGCCTTTCAGAATTGCTGCGACATCCCACGCAGCGGTCATGGGAATTCGCGGATCGGGTTTCCCGCGAAACTGCAGCATGCCCGACACATTCATCTTCTTTTGCGGGTCGAACGCACTGAAGACATTGGCAAGGTCTGGGCTCAATGCGGTCAGGAACGATTCATCGGCCGCGAAATCGACGGCAGACCACTGTGGCAGACGGGCCCACCAGTCTCCATTCGGCTGCATTTCCACTGAGCCCTGGGCAGTCAGCCGGGTGTTACCATGCCGCCCCGTATACGAATTCACTGTTAGCCACGCGACACCGGATTCGTCGTCGATGTCGTAGCGGAACGACGCATCACCGTCAGTCATCTCCCAGGGAAATGAACTCATCTGAATGCGACTGTTGGTGACGATCAGCTCGGGCAGTGTGATCCGCGCGGGCTGTCCCTTTCTCCAGTACGCTTTCGTCACACATCGTTTGATCGTGCCGGATGGCGAGAATTCCGCCCATAGCTGCTGGAGATTCGGCGGCATTGCCTGACGCAGCGATTCGTCGATGGCCGCGTTTTCCGTGGTTACTGTCAGGTTCAGCTCACCAGGCAGGCCGGTTGACGTGACGTACGAACCTTCGGCACCGAGCTTTGCGTCGCCATGCACGCCCTGCAGTTCGGTGAATGACCAGTCCTGCCCGTCAAAGTCGAGCCGCCCGCTGAGCTCATTCACGCGATAGGGAAAACTCTCAAACGCCATGGTGCCGTTCTTAAGCCAGCCCGTCAGCGTAGGCCGCATCTTCTGATCTGGCCCCGGTGCCCGCTCGATTGTCACGTACCCGTCTACCAGACCGCCAAGATTCATCGAGTTCAGCGTGGCTTTCAGTGAGTCGTTACACGCCGCATAGAACGCTTCATCCAGTGGCAGGTCTTCGACGTCGATCTCGAATTTGAGCCATGCTTCGGGACCGAGATTCCTGACGAACCCCTTCAACGAAATCGGCCGCGCCCCAACATAACCGAGAATGTCGATTTCCAGGTCCTTGCCGATTTGTGAGATCGTGCCAACCGCGTTACGGACCGGGTAAGGAAAGAAGTCGTGCGACACAGAACATTGTTTCGCCGTAACTACCAGTCCGCCAGGTTTCCATTGACCCTCAGTCCCTGTCAGGCTGACTTTCATATCGAGAAAGCCGCTGGGATGGTGGACGTCGTAGATTTTTCCGAAGCCGGTCGAGAGGCGGTTCCGCAATCGTTGATCGCATGCCAGGTTGGTCAACTGCACGTCGATCCGGCCACTTTGTCCGGCGTGGGTGCGAAAGACGGCTCCGTTGACCTCCAGTTTCGTTGGTCCGTTTATGCCGGACAGTTTGCGGATGGTGACTTCCTGCTCCGTGCAGTCGATCTGGCCAGACAGTGCTTCGAGCGGGAAGGGCAGAGCGGTGTTTGTGATTTCGCCGCCGTTCACATCGACGACAACTCGCACTTCCGGCCGAGCTCCGGCGGTTGAGATGTTCAGTCGGAATGAGACATCCAAATCCGCTCGCAAGCCCAGCACCGAATCTTCTTCGCCGATCACCAGTGCCGGAATACCGTGAGGTTTCGGAAGCGAGCTGCCCGCTGATGCATTAATGATGACTGGCATCGCCGATGACCCGGCGGCAGAACGAATTGCGCCGTTTCCTCGACGTCTCACGGCCGGGTTGTCATCCGGCGGCGACGCTGCAGGATGGAACACATCCGCGACGCCGGTTTCCTTCAGACCAATGCCCTCGATCGAAAACGGCGACTTACTTTTGGGATCGGGTTGTCGCAGCATCTGATCCCGCATGATCTTCTCGATGGACGCAATCTGCTGCGCTGCCCGCGGCTCGAACCCGGAGATCAGACTCAGCAGGCTGCGATCAACTGACAGTCCCGACAATCGACCGGTCAACGAGCCCGTGCGCGAGTCGACATCAAGCCGACCTTCGATCATGAGTCGTCCGACGCGTTCGATATTCGTCGTGCCTTCGATCAGCAGATTTCGCTTGCCGCTGGGTGTCAGCTTCAGGTCGACGTTGTCGAGTTCCAGCACGCTCGGTTCGGGCAGATTCGGCTGGGCGATCTGGAGCACCAGTTGTGCATCCTCCAGCTCGCATGTCGGAAGACTCGTGCGTCGTCCCTGGGGGACCGGCAATGGCGGTAGCTTCTGCCAGTTCCAGACGCCGTCGAGACCGCGGAACAGCTCGACCCGCGGCTGCACCAGTTTGACTGTGCTGACAACAACGTCCTGCCGCTCCAGAAACGCTTCACGATCCAGATCGACGATCGTCTCTGGCAATTCGACGAACGTGTTGTCCTCGTCAGGAAGTCGGAGGCTCAGGGATTCCACATGTACGCGGCCGTACCAGTCAAGTCGACATCGCCTGAGCTGGACATCGGCGTCCGGGGCCCACTTCTTCAAGGCCGACAGCAGGCCCTGCTGGAGCAGCTCGTCGCTCTTCGAATAGTAGTAGTAGCCGACACCCGCAGTTCCCACGGTCAGAACGAGCAGGATCACAAGGACCCACTTGCAGACTTTGCGGATGGTTCGGAACACGGGATGACCTTTGGAGAAACAAACTCAAATATCGCAGTCAGAACAGTTTTCTGGCACCGTTCACGTCTGGCACGGTGGGTAATTCAAGGGGACAGTTCGGTTTGACAGGAATGACCAATTACGCAGCGACACCCTACAGGTCTGTGTTTCAGAATCTGTACGATGGATTCGATCACGATCGGTCCACTTCCAGGATGGCGTACGAAACTCCATCAGGCCACGGGCATCACGGTTCGCACTGTACGAATCAGGCACAGAGCGGTCATTCATCTCACGTCCGGCAATTCAGGCAATCTCTGCGGGTGGATCCCCCGTCGACCGATATCGGTCCCAGACCGCCAGCGATCCAACTGCCGTAAGAATCAGTAATGGATATTCCGCCGGTAACCGATAGCGGAGTGATCCGACAAAGACGCTATGGATGATGGAGAAGTAAACAACGGGGCCCAGAGTCAACAGCAGCAGACGCAGGTCCCGCCGCACTGTCCAGGCTCCGATCCCGGCGAAGACGAACATCAACACGGTGGCAAACGCGACCAGCGCTTTGAGCCACAAATCGTCGAACTGATCAGCATTCGGCCAGAGCGACCAGAACCGGCCGAGTTTGGCAAATCCCAGTTCGACCGCCCGTCCGGGATTTTCTGCAATGTAGTCACTGGCGCGACGACGGTACTCGTGGTCCATCTCGTATTCGGACATCTGATCGAGCAGCCGGTCGCGTTCGAAGAACTCCATATCGCTGTCACCGGATGCGTCAGGATTGAATCCGTCGTACAGGCTTGGCCCGACCCACAACGTCGTCGGGATGAAGTGCCCCGTGACCATCTGGTTGCGAATCGCCCACGGCAGGATTGTGACCACCAGACCGATCATCACACAGGCAGCTTCAACAACTGCCCGCCGTCGTGCCGTTCCCGACGCTCGGCCGAGCCATGCCGCAAAAACGTGAGCCAGACCGAACAGCGGTGCAATCAGCAGCCAGCTCGGTCGTACATAACATGCGAGTGCAATGGCCACTCCGGCGCCAGTTGCCAGGCTCAATTGCGTTGGTCCGTTTTCCGCGCTTCCCCATGTCATGGCCAGTTTTCCAAGAAGCACCAGACTTCCCAGGAGGCAGGCCGCAAACAGGGTCTCGGACAGGAGCAGCACGCTGAACCCGGTCAAAGTTGGCGACAACGTCGCGAGTAGTCCGGCCAGCAGCCCAGTACGTGGATCGACCAGCGTCTGACCGAGCCAGATCACCAACCCGCACGT
>CAYSJO010000134.1:0-10760 GCA_964431285.1 uncultured Planctomycetaceae bacterium | reverse complement strand
CTTGGCCTGTGGCCGTTGCAACGGTCGGGCCGCTACCAGCGCATGCAGCGGAACGACTGCTCTGCACGCGGACTGCAACAACTTGAGTGAGGCAGAATCGAAGTCGTGCGTGTCATCGAGAGCGATCACCAGCGGAGTATTCTGAGCGGTCAGAGAGATCAGTTGGACGAGTAACCGATTAGTGTTGTCCGCGCGAATAGCGCCCTTCATCTGGGCAGTCCACTCGTTGTCCGGCCACGCCACGGGCAGGACCGATGACAACAGCGGCAACAGTTTCTGGAACTCGTCGTCCAGTTTGAACTGCTCACAGATTGCCTGGTTCAGAACGTTGTGATCGCGGCCCAGTTCGGCCAGTTCGACGATGTCAGCGATCACCGTTCGCCACGTGTACCACGGTGTCGACCGCTCGATGGCATCAGCCTGTCCGTGCAGTACTCGGCATCCTGCCGATTCCGCTCGCTGAGCAAACGCATTCACAAGATGCGACTTGCCGCTCCCGGCTTCACCTTCCAGCACCATGACAGAACTCTGCTGATGCTGGCACAGATCATCGAGCAGTCTCGCGAAAAGCTGTTGCTCGGCATCACGCCCGACAATGGTGATTTCCTGCGCCGACCGCTGACGTGTGCGTGTACGGATTTCGAGCGGACGGTAACAGGCGACCGGTTCGCTCTTACCCTTCATTTTCATGGGTTCGAGCGTGTCGAAATCGAATCGTGATTCGGCACCCTGGAATGTGGACTGTTCACACAGGATTCCCCCACGCGCCGCCTGCATCAGACGCGCGGACGTATTCACCGTGTCACCGATCATGGTGTATTCGCGGCGCTGTTCGTTTCCGTAGGCACCACAGAAGATGCGCCCCGTGGCCACGCCGATGGAACATTTCCAGCCCAGCTCGCTGATCTTCTCGCGCAGTTCCAGGGCCGCGCCGATTGCACGTGCGGCGTCATCTTCATGGGCGATGGGAGGGAGTCCGAAGCCCGCCAGCATGGACACACCCTTGTCGTCAACGCTGAGCTTGTTGAGGCTGCCTTCAAACCGGTACATCGTCCGTTGCAGGACGGCCATCACACGCTGAGCTTCCCTTACGGGTGTCTTCAAATTGAATCCCGGCAGATTGCCGAATACCACCGTGACCTTGCGAAGTTCTCCCAACCAGTCTGTCTGACCGGCGATCAGTCGGGCGTAGATCGCCGCGGGGATATACCCCCGCAGCGCCACAATCGACGAACTGCGGAACGGTGCATCAGTCAAAGTCGATTGACCGCTCTTTCCGTCCGTCTCGAATTCCCCGGCTTCGCGACTCATGGAGTGGATGCGGTGGTTGCCGCCTTCAATCGGCGTCCCGGTGGCCAGCGACTCCACCCGTCGCCAGAAGCTGTCCGCGGCAATGATGTCTCCCGGCCCGGCGAGATCGTTGGCGTCTCCCAGCTCCTTCAGTGAATCGCCCACCATCAGCAACTCGCAGCGACCGAAGACGCCACCCAGATGCATCATCCGCAAATCGCCCGCAGCCAAAGCAATCTTCAGCGACAGTTTCTGGCCCTCAACTTCAGGGAAGCTCTTCATCTGTTCCTGGATCACCAGGCTGGCTGAGACGGCCCGGGCAGCGGCATCCTGCAGGTCCTGACCTGCGACACGATCCTCGAATGTCGCCAGCAGAGCGTCTCCAGCAAACTTCAGCACGTCTCCGCCAAAGCGGCCAACAATGCCGATCAGTTCGCCAAAGTAGCTGTTCAATGCGGCCGTCAGCTCTTCGGCTCCGACGGCGCCTTTCTTTGCCAGTCGTTCCGTCAGACTCGTAAAACCCGAGATGTCTGCAAACAGCACGGCACACGACGAGTCTTCGCCCGACGGCAGCGGAATGTTCGGATCGTCTTCCGTGAAGCGATAACAGAGCCGTCCCGGCATAAAACTTGACAGATGCGCCAGCGCAGCAGCGCCCTGCGCGTCGTCACACTGCTTATAGATCAGATCGCCCACCAGCCGCGAAACTCGCGCCAGCATACCGTCACTGTCGATGAGGTTTTCAACCGTCAGTAATCGGCTTCCGGCCCCGTACGCATCGCTGATATCCAGTTGCACGCTGTTCGGAAAGTCGTCGGTCGACGGCTTCCACACGGCCGTTGCGTTGCGAGGACTCAACTCATCAATGAGTGTGTCGTATTGCGCAACGAGTTCAGCGAGTTTCGAATTGCCCGTAATTTCCGGAGTCTTGCGAATTTCGGCCATGGGGTCCCATCGAGTTGTCAAATCCAGGACATGTCGTAATGACGAGTAATCCAGTCATGCCCCCGTCATAGATCGGAAACGTGTGAACCGACGACCGCTTTGTAGGTTGAGTTGGCTTCGACTGGAAGCGGGTGACGTCTGGTCAGGCTGAAGTTTCCGTTGTCGCGCGATGGACGAGTCGAGATCGAACGCCCCGTTGTGTGGTTCGAAAGACGCCGAGTATGCCCACGGTTTACATTCCACCTCAGATTCGCAGCCTGACAGGCGGCGTCGAGACGATCGAGATCACGGCCAGCTCGGTCCGTGAAATCGTCACGCAGCTTGAAGAACGCTTCCCAGGCGTCCGCGACCGACTTTGTCAGGGCGATGAACTCCGTCCTGGTCTCAGCGTTTCGGTCGGCAACCAGATCAGCAGTGTCGGCATGTACCAGAAAGTGCCGACAGATGCGGAAGTCCACTTCATCCCTGCCATCGGCGGCGGATAGAGACAACAGATTGACGAGGCAACTCAGTAACCCTCGTCATCCAGCTCGTTTTCGAGATGCTCAGCGAGTTGATCCGGGCTGAGTGGTTCGACGATGGCGTACTTTTCCTGACCCCATCGCAGCAGATCAACTTTGCGGCAGCGTTCGCTGCAGAACGGAAAGAACTCTGAGTCCGTCGCTGACGTGGCCGGCATAGCCGCTTTACAGAGTGGACACGTTGGAAGGCTCACCATAGGGCACCCAGTGTTGTTCGTAGTGTCGTCCAGAGCAGGTCTGAAGCCGCATTGTCGAATTAACGCGACGTGAACGCCATCATGCGGACATGCGAATTCTCCTCACTGCCGGACCCACCCGCGAATATATTGATGATGTGCGTTACCTGTCGAACGCCAGCAGCGGGCGCATGGGTTACGCGCTGGCACAGTCAGCGCTCGATGCCGGACATGAAGTCGTGCTCGTGACGGGGCCGGTCGATCTGCCGCCACCAATCGGATGCGACGTCCGTCAGGTCACCACGACCGCCGACATGCGCGACGCCTGCCTGGCCGCCTTTGCGGAGTGCGACGGAGTCATTGCTGCCGCCGCGGTCTGCGATTACCAGCCACGACAACGCACCAACGGCAAGATGACCAAAACCGGCGAACCCATCTCGATCGAGCTGATAGAAACCGACGACGTCCTCGCTCAACTCGGCCAGCTCCGTGATCATCACTGGGTCGTCGGCTTTGCCCTCGAAGCCGAGAACGCTCGCGAGAATGCGCTGCAGAAACTGCGGGCCAAGAACTGCGATGTTGTGGTCCTGAACAGTCCGCAGGCCATCGGGTCCGCCACCAACGACGTACAACTCCTCGGTCCGTCCGGCGACACGCTGGCAGAATGGTCGGGAGAGAAATCCGTGATCGCCACGCATCTGATCCAGTGGATCGATGCAAATCTGGCGAAACAGACTCATCCGAATCACGCAGGCGAACGGTGACCGCCAGCTCTCTGGACTTTTGAGTGAACACGACGCCGATCAGAGTGGGCGTCAATTGCGCCCAGAGAAAAAGCCGGTCAGGTCCCAGCCAGTGGCTGGAAGTTCTTCTTCCATGACGGGAGTGCCGTCAATGCAGGCTCCCAGACGATACAGCATCATGCGGTGGCTGCACTCCCAGCGGAACTGCATCAGGTTCGTGTAGTGGCTTCGCGACATGCGCTTGCGGGCCATCTCTGCAAACAGCGTCACGCCCTCGTTCAGGTAGTCCGCGTTTCCGTAATCGAATGGACCGGAGTTATAGATCGGCCGCCACGCCCAGCGTCCGAACTCCGCAAATGCGTCGATCTGTGCCGCATAACGTCTGTCATCTTCTTCGACGTCAGTCCAGACGCGTATCGCCTCGCGCACATGTTCCTCAAGACCAGTCGATTGGGCCCGTCCGCAAATTCGTATTTTGTGCCACATGGTCGGGTCTTCGTACGAGACGATACACCCGAAGTCGAGCAGCCCCCAGGCGTCCGTCACGCAAGAACAGAAAGTTGCCGGGATGCCAGTCGGGGTTCCCCATTCGCCCGCGATAACACAGCCGGCAGGACGCCCGAATCATGTGGAGTGCGAGATCGTTCTTCTGATCCTGCGACGGATCACGCGCCAGAAACGCATCGATGTGGTCACCGTCGAGCAGCTCCATCGTGAGGATACGCTCCGTCGAAAGCTCCCGGTAAACGCGTGGTACAACGATGCGATCTTCTTCGTGAAACAGCGACCGCGCCTTTTCCAGATGGCCAGCCTCGCGGGTGTAGTCGGTTTCCTACTCGATGCTGCGACGCAGGAAATCGACCTGCGATTTCAGGTTTTCCCAGTCATGGGTCAGGCGCGTCGACAGCAGCATCGGAATCAGATTTCTGAAATCCGTGCGAATCGTTTTCGCAATCCCCGGGTACTGAATCTTGATCGCCACTTCCTCACCAGACTTCAGCCTCGCTCGATGCACCTGACCGAGTGACGCCGCAGCGAATGCTGTTTCGTCGAACTCGGCAAAGATGTTTTCCGGCTCGTCTCCCAGCTCGTTGACCACCATCTCGCGTAACAGACCGAAGTGCATGGGCGGCGTCTGGAAATGCAGTTGGTCCAGCGTCTCGACCACCTCACTGGGAGCGAAGTCCGGAAAGTTGGCGAGCGTCTGCCCAACCTTCATGATGGCACCACGCAGGTAACCCATCGTGTCGAGCATGCGCACAGCAGACCGGAGATACGTCTCCGCCAGATCGGGTTCGCGAGCACCAACGTTCTGGAACCAGCCTCGCAACCAGTGCAGTCCGTACGCCACAGCGACCTGCGCCTGCAGCCCGCCCAGCAGTGACAAACGCTTGAATGTCCCGGTGGGGACCGCACGCATCGACAGTTCGATCAGGGATTTCCCGCGGGATGTGTCATCAGCCTCAACCACCGGAAGTGATGCGACAAGTTCAGAGATACTGAGCGACATCACGATCTCCTCTTACTCGACAGAGTTCTCGATATTCGAATCTGATTTGGAAGTAGCCTGGAGCCACGCGACAAACATCTTCATGGACTCGTCCAACAGCGCCAGAGTGTCTTCCTGTTTGACGGATGCGTCCTTCGTCCAGAACGCCAGGACGCCGGTGTAGAGCAGCCAGTACATCTGGAATTGCACGGAATTCGGAGGTTCCGTGAATCCATGCTCGGTCAGCAGTCGACCAACGACCTCGATGTGACTGAGACGAATGGCCGCACTCTGCTCACACGCGTCGTCAGCGATCGCTGGACCAAGATGCGTCTCCAGAGCCGGGCCGATAAATGCCCGCACGGGCTGGAGTCTCCGCAACCCCGTCGAAACATGCAGAAGCAGGTCTTCTTCCAGTGACGCGGCCTCTCGTCGACGCTTGCGGAATGCAGATTCGGTGTTTTCGAGCACTTCCCACGCAAGCTGAAGCGCGATGGATTCCTTGTTCGGGAAATAATTGAACAGCGTCCCGTTCGCGATTCCGGCTGCCCGCGCGATGTCACGACTGGTCGACTCCTGGAATCCCTGCGAACGAAACAGTTCGCTGGAGGCTTCCAGAATCCGTTGACGTGTTTGTTCTCTGGCTTCGGCCGTGACTCTCACAACGCGACTCCTTAAATGAACGTGCTCAATTAACATCGGCCGGAAGTTTCGCTGCGTCAAGAGAAAATGAGCATGCTCATTATATTTCCCAGGATTTCGTCTGGACTGAGACTCCAGGCGTCGGTTTCTGTCTGACCACAACAGCCCGTGTTGTGGACGCCCCGCTCCCTCGCCGCGACAATCCTCTTCCGCTTGTTTCGACAGAGGTTCGCAAAGACCGGAACGGTCGCGTCAATGATTTTCTTTGCGTCCTTTGCGACCTTCTGTCAAACAGTCTGAGACAAACGCTCGATCAGAGTCCGTCTCCACCATTCAACATCTCTCAGCCATTGAGGAGTCCGGTATGCGCTGTCGAGTGGCAATCATCGCATTGCTCTTTTCCGTCATTGTGCCGCAGGTCGGTGAGTCCGCGGATCCGGCCTCTGTATTGAAAGCGATCCATGCCGTTCAGAAAGAGGGCGTCGGTAACAAAGCGGCGACTCAGGCAGTGAAGACACTGTCTGCCGCCAAAGCCGATGCCATTCCCGCCGTACTGAAGGGATTCACCGGCGCGTCGCCGCTGGCAGCCAACTATTTGCGGAGCGGGGTGGAAGCGATCGCGGACCGACAGCTTGCCGATGGAGCAAAACTGCCAGCCGGGCAGATCGAAGAACTCGTATGGGATCGTGCCGCCGATCCTCGTGCCCGCCGACTGGGCTATGAGCTTCTGCTGCGAGTTGACAAGTCGGCCGAGGAGCGAATCATTCCAAAGATGTTGCTCGACCCCAGCCCGGAATTTCGACGCGACGCAGTCGCCCGCATGATCAAGTCGGCCGACGCAAACAGCACCGAGCCTGCGGCAGCAGAGACCTACCGAAAAGCCCTGTCCGGCGCGACTGATTCAGACCAGGTCAAACACATCGCCGCCGCGTTGAAGAAGTTCGGTGAAGACGTTGACCTGGCCAGTCACTACGGATTCCTGACGTCGTGGCAAATCATCGGCCCGTTCGACAACGAGGGCCTGATTGGCTTCGACAAGCCCTACCCACCAGAGGAGAAAATCGACTTTGACGCGAAGCTCGAAGGACAGAAGGGAGAAGTGACCTGGGGTGAGATCACGACCGAGGATGATTACGGCATCCTGGATATCGCGAAGTCCATCGCGCCACATAAGGGTGCGGTGATGTACCTCACTACGACGTTTGAAACGGGCGGCGCGGACGACGTCCAGTTCCGCTTCGGCACGCCCAACGCCTGGAAGATCTGGCTGAATGGCAAGTTGTTGTTTGGACGCGACGAATACCACCGTGGCATGGGGATCGATCAGTACCAGGTGAGTGGAAAACTCAAGCCCGGCCGCAATGTGATCCTCGTCAAACTCTGCCAGAACGAGCAGGAACAGAGTTGGGCGCAGCGGTATCAGCTTCAACTGCGAGTCTGCGAAGCGTCCGGAATCGCAGCTCACCCACGGCAAGCCGGTGCCGCCAACACGCGCAACCAGAAGAACAACGTTGCCATCGCTCAGACACAGGAGACAAAGTAATGCTCACCACGAATCAACTTCATCGAATCATTTCTTTGTCCGCTGCTCTGAGTTTCGTCGTCTGCCTGACCGGAGCTGACTGGCGACAGTTTCGTGGTAACAACGTCTCGGGTGTCGCACTCGATGCAAACATTCCCACGAGCTGGTCCGACAGCGACAACATCGGCTGGAAAGTGGACCTGCCTGGCCGCGGCCTGTCGGGACCGATCGTGATCGGTGATCAGGTCATCGTGACAGCCAGCAGTGGATTCCGGCAGGACCGGCTGCACGTGATCAGCTTCGACCGCGCGTCGGGCGAGCAGCAGTGGCATCGACAGTTCTGGGCGACCGGCCGCACGATGACGCATCCGAAAATGTGTGTCGCCACACCCACTCCCGCCAGTGACGGCAAACGCATCTTCGCGTTCTTTTCGAGCAACGATCTGGCGTGCCTGGACCTCGAAGGCGACCTGGTGTGGTTCCGGGGACTGACATACGACTTCCCCAATGCCAGCAACAGCCTGGGCATGGCCTCATCGCCCGTCGTCATCGGAGAGACACTGGTTGTGCAGGTCGAGAACGATGCCGAATCGTTCGCCACTGGAATTGAAACCACGACTGGCCAATCCCGCTGGAAGAAGACACGCCCGAAGAAAGCCAATTGGACATCGCCCACAATCTACGGTGAAGGCGACAACGCACTGGCACTGTTGCAATCGTCAAAGGGGATCGAAGCTGTTGACCCATTGACCGGAAAGACCGCCTGGGAATTTGGCAACGGCGCTTCAACAATTCCATCATCGGTAGTTGCAGACGGCGCCGTTCTGATTCCGTCCAACGGATTGACCGTGCTGCGCCCCGGTGACCGTGCATTTGAAGAGCTGTGGAAAGACAACAAGCTGAGCCCTTCAACGGCCAGCCCGGTCGTGATTGGTAACAAGCTGTTTGTTGTGAATCGAGCCGGAGTGCTGCAATGCGCCGATGCCAGTTCCGGCAGCCTGTTCTGGCGACTGCGGTTGAAAGGGCCATTCAGCGCCACGCCAGTGGCCGCGGGCAAACACCTGATCTTCTTCAATGAAACAGGCGTCGGTCAGGTCGTCGACATCAGTGGGGCAGAAGGAGAAATCGTCGGCGAGAATGAACTGAGCGAGACGATTCTTGCGACACCCGCGATTTCCAACAACAGCCTGTTCGTCCGCAGTGACAAACACCTGTGGAAAATCACGCAGTAGCGCGTTTCAGTCGTTACCGGTTGGGCGCACGTTCTGAGCATCCGAGTCGTGTAATGGCTGATAAGTCAACACGTAACGTCTGCCCCTTCCAGTGTATTAAACGAGGGTTCCTGGACAAGGTAACGTGTGACTTCAGTTCCACCACGGGGCGTAGCTGCTTGCTGGACATAGCCAGTCGCAATGCTGAAGGTCGTTTCAATACGCGCCGTGACAGCCTTGCGGTCGACAGCAGTCTTTTGGCGAACTCGGATTCGATGCAGGACGGCGAGATGGCAAAAGGACCTGAGTGGCTCAAGGAAATCTGCTCCTTCTGCGATCGAAAGATAATTATCGATTTCGTCCAGCGGGCCATCCTGCCGAAGCAGCAAATGGGCAAAACGGTAGGCCGCCAGTTGTCGCCAGTGCGCCCATGTTCGAGGTAGGTCGGACGCTTTCTCGAAGGCTTTGCTTGCGAACTGCGTTGCATCGGCGGTCCCCCCACGCTGCAACTTCAGATCGTAGGATTTCGTGAGCAGTTCCCGCACTTCGTCGCTCACACGTTGATGATCTTGGTCTGTCATCGTGTGCCTCGTTGTGCATTGCGGCGACGGAATTGCGAGCTTGGATTTCTACAAATCGTTTCCAGCGCTTGGTCTAGGTCGAAAGACACAGGTGACCGCGCAGCTTCAAGATGGTCTTTGCAGAACCACGCACAGTTGGGTGGGTGATCGGGAATCAGTCGAGCCTCGGCTTCCGCGTACCAGGCCTCCTGCTCCGGCGTCTTGTGGAAACAGATGAGTTCGTACTCGTCCCCGGTTTGGAGCTCTTTATCGCAGAGACAGCAGTTGGGAAGCATCATGGTTCTGGTCCGTCAATCAGGGCCGAACCATAACCCGCAGGTCAGCAATTTCGAATGATTCCCGGGTTATGACTCGGTGACCCATAACCCGACCGAAAAAGTCTCTCTGCCGAACAGAGACTTCCGGGCGAACGTCGCGAGGCCAAATCGGGGTGTCGCGCCTCGCCGAGTCTCGGCCCGGATCAGAGCACGACCGCCGAGACGCAACCTGTTGCGGGGATTGGCGATAGTTCCGGGCGAGGGCGTGGGGCTCGGGATGGGCGCAAGAGAAAACCCCACGGTCGCGAATTTCGCTACCGTGGGGTTTAAGTGGCGCGGGCAGGATTCGAACCTGCGACCTCGAGGTTATGAGCCTCGCGAGCTACCGGACTGCTCCACCGCGCGACATTTTCTTCCGGTGGAGAGATTATTGCGTAGGCGGATGGACGAGTCCACACTCCGCCACCCGTTTTCCCAAGAGAGACCGACATCTGCGTTCAGATGAACTGATCGCCGCGATTTTCAGCGGGAATACTCCGCTATTCGCTGTTCGATGCGACGGTGCAGTGCCTCGATTTGAACCAACGTGTGCTGGAACTGATTCGCGTCAACACACCCCGTCATGCGGCCCAGCAAGTCCGACTGCGGACTGATTGCAATCGTACAGGGGATGCGATTGACCTCAAGGATTCGTGCGATCTCGCCATGCTTCTTGATGTCCAGTTTCACAGGCACGAATGACCGGTTGACGTACTGCGCAATGTCCGGACTGGCAAGCGTTCCCTGTTCCATTCGCTGGCAAAAGCCGCACCAGTCTGCGCCAAAAGAAATCAGCAAGGGGCGATTCACAGTCTGGGCCTCGTGATGGGCCACCATCAGGTCGGTACGCCACACGATTCCCTGCTGCTTGCCAGATGAATTCTGGCGGAACTGACCGGCAACCGTGATGGTGGCCAGAACGGCCAGGGCGACAAGCACGACGGGAATCAGTTGCGTTCGCTTCATGATCGACACTTTCCAGAGTGGATTCGTGCGAGAGACGGGCGGGACCGGCAGTCTACTGCAGCAAAAATGGGCTGCAGAACCGGTCCTCGCGAGTCATCGGATCCAGCGGGTCGTGTCGATTGGCCGGATGTGGCGGCCAACCGGATCGTGTCGAAGGTGCTGCCGGACGAAACGATCAGTGAAACTTTGCGGGCTGCCCGGTGAGTTGTGCGCGGCGTCTGGAATCGGACAGACCGACTCTAGTGTTCGATCAGACCTGAATTGATGGGTAGAGGCGTTTGAGTCTTGTGCGTGCGTCTTCGGTTGTGAAGTGCCAGTCGACTGTTGCGGCAGAATCGTTTCGGGGCTTTTCCCAAGCTGCGACTTCGCGGGTCAGTG
>CAYSJO010000133.1:0-3500 GCA_964431285.1 uncultured Planctomycetaceae bacterium | reverse complement strand
GAAGGACAGGTGCGCGACGATGGCAGGAGTGTCGAACTTGCGATTCCGTTGAGCGACCTTGGCCGAGAACGCGTGCAGAGTTTTGAAAACTGGCGAGCGAACTTTGGTTACGTCGGGCCGGCGGATCTGCACTTGTCGTGGACGGGCGGCTGGGGTTCACCTGCATCGGATTACGCGGACATCGTCTTTACGAAAACAGACGGAGACGTGCGGCCGAATCTGTTGCCGGATCCGGGATTTGAATCCGTCACGGAAAGCGGATTGCCGGCCGGCTGGCATTTTTCCTCACGGCCGGAGAAGTCGATCACTGCGGCGGACGAGTCGGGTCCCCGGTCGGGAAGGAAGGGCCTGCATCTGGAGTTCCCATCGACGGCGCAACCGAAGGGCGGTAACGACATCATCGCGTATCGAATGGTCGGTCCCGGTTTGGACGGCGGTCAGACCTATACGTATTCGTGTTACGTGAAGACGAAGGGGCTCGCAGGGTCCGCTTACCTTGCGGTCTACCAATACCCCGCGCCGTTCGGGCGTGATCACAGGCATAAGTCGCGTGAACTCAAGGGCGATCAGGATTGGACGCGGTTGAGCATTACATTTCGCGCCCGTGAAGACATTGGGACGTTGCAGTTGCGCTGCGGCGTCCACGCGAAGAATGCGGAGAAGCTTGGAGCGGTCTGGTTCGACGATGCGAAGCTCGAACTCGGCGACAAGGCAACGGACTTTGTTCCATCTGCCCAGCCTGTGCTGAACGTGAAGCGGTTCGCGATGTGGCTTGATCGGGAAGTCTACGACTTGCGCGACAAGGTGGCCGTCGGGCTGCTGGAGCTGGACGCTGATAGGATCGACCGCACCGACGATCTGGCTGTGCTCGTTGGAGTGAAGCCTTTAGGCGATTCGTCTGCGCCACAATCGGCTAAAGCCTTAACTCCAACCGATCGCATCGAGCCGCTGCCGGGATTTCGCACCAATCTGACACTCGACACCGGACAATTCTCGGCGGGCAAGTATCGCGTGATCGCCCAGTTGGTTCGTAAGGATGGCCGCGTGCTCGCAACAGCCGAGCGTCGTTTCACGAAGCGGTCACGGCGGATGCTGGCCCACGGGATAATAAGCCGCAGAGCGCTAGCCCACGGTTCCCAACAAGAACCGGGCGCTAGCGCGGTGCGGCGGATTCCTCTCCGTGTTTCAACCGTAGCGCTCGCGGACGGTGTCGCGTGGCCCGTATCAAGCGGAGTCCCGTTTGCACAGGGAGTGCTCACCGACACGAAGCACGTGCGACTGCTCGATCCTCACGACAAGGAAGTTCCGGCTCAGTTCACCGTACGTTCGACATGGAATCGAGGCGGCAGCATCCAGTGGCTGGGCGTCGATTTCGTTCCGACGCTGGCGAAGTCGGAGCAAGATTACGTGCTGGAATACGGGCCAATCAGCCGGAACGCGCTAGCGTCCGGTTCCAGCCAGAAACCGGGGGCTAGCGCCCCGCGGCTGAGCGTCGAACAGACCAATGACCGCATCCGCGTCACGACCGGACCGTTGCAGTTTTCGGTCGGTCGCAAGTCGTTCCAACTGATCGACTCCGCGTTTCTCGACGCCAACGTAAACGGAAAGTTCGAACCCGACGAACAGGTTGTTGATGCGAGTAACTCATCCGGTCCGGCTCTCGTTGATCACGAAGGCACGCGATACATCGCGGCGGCTGATCGGGACGTCGAGCTGGTCGTCGAAGAATCGGGCCCGGTGAAAACCGTGATCCGTGCGACGGGTTGGTATGTGAAAGAGGGCACTGTCGGCGAGCGGATCTCGTGCGAATTGCCGACCGACCGCTTGTGCCGCTTCACATTCCGCATCACGGCGTGGGCCGGACAGGCTCACGTGCGGATCGCGGCTTCAACCGTTGTCACGTACGACTCGGACAAGGTCCGGCTGCGAGATCTATCGCTGGGGCTGGGACTGGCTGATGTCAAAGAGATTCGGATCGGCACGGATCAGCCGCAGGGCGCTAGCCCACGATTACCCGGCAAACCGGACGCTAGCGCGTTGCGGCTGATTGTTCCTGACGAAGACGCAGCCGTCTGGAATGCAAAGCGGCTCGCCGAATCGCCGCACTTCGTTCAGCATCGCTGGGACGAAGCCTTTGATGACAAGGGCAAAAGGCAACCTCGCGCGACCGGCTGGATCACCGCGACCGGCGAAAGAACGCGAACGCACTTCGCGGTTCGCAACCTGTCGAAGATGTTCCCGAAAGAGATCGAATGGACTGACAGTTCGCTGTTGCTACATGTCTGGCCGGCCCATGCGCGCGAGCGGACCTTCGGGCTCGGCGAGGAACTGGATCAGCAGAACATTTACAAGCTCTGGTACGCCCATCAGGGGCGCGAGTTGGACTTTCGCTTTCCCGATGTTTACTTCGCTCGACTCGACGAGGAACTGCGCAAGTCGCCCGGCGCGTTCGGGACGTATTACAAGGCGATGGAGTACTCCAACGCGCAGGGGTTGTGTTTGCACAACGATTTCGTTGTCGGGTTCCGAGCGAAGAAGCCGAGTGATATCAGCCGCGGGGCGCTAGCCCCCGGTTCACACGCACGACCGACATCGAACAAACCGGGAGCTAGCGCCCCGCGGCTGATCACGTCGCAGGCCAACGCCCAACAACTCAGCAGCTTGATCGACAACGCCGTTCATGCCGCGCCCGATCCCAAATACGCCTGCGCCACGGGCGTCTTCGGCCCGATGCTGCACGCGGACCGCGAGAAGTTCGGCATGATCGAAGACACGGTCCGCGATGGTTTCCGTTCACTCGCCAAACGGACTGAGCCGAGCAACGAACACGGCCAGTTGATCTTTGGCGGACGGCACACCTACTGGGTCTATCGGCAGCCGCCGTTCGCTGGAATGCATCGTGTGTGGATCAACGGGCACTACAACATCGGTCGCTTCCCGCTGATCCAGTACATCCGCACGGGCGATCCGTCATATCTGCACTGGGGTCGTAACTTCACCAACAATCTGCGCGACATTGGCATGGTGCATTACACGTCCGACGAACGGCGGTTCCGCTATCACACGCTGGGCGCGATGTACCACTGCAAAGGATTCGCGCCGTGGGCGGGCGACAGTCACGTCGCCGCCCATCTGATCTCACACGACCAATTGATTTACGACTGGTACATTACGGGCAACCATCGCAGCCGCGACGCATTTCTAACATGGGTCGAGGGCGTGAAACAGACATCGCCCGGCGGCAAGGGCACGCGGGAAGGAATCAACACGCTGTCGCAGGTTGTCGAGGCGTATCGCTTCACGTGGGACGCCGAACTGCTGCCGATCATCGACCGCTTTGCCATCGCCATCTTTGGCAAGCAGCCGCTGGCGGAACAACACTGGTGGGATTACGCGCCGCTGTTGTTGCCGAGGTACTACGGACTGACCGGCAGCGAGGAGTGTCTGGCCGCCTATCGAACCGTTCGCGACGGCGACGATCCCGGCAGACGCGGCGGTCG
>CAYSJO010000132.1:0-39244 GCA_964431285.1 uncultured Planctomycetaceae bacterium | reverse complement strand
CTGCTTGGCGAACGCATCAACCGGTTCCAATATATCGTTTCCGGCGTCACCCTGCTCGTTCGAAGCTGGGAATAGATTTTGGGTGAAAACTTGTTGTCGCCAGCCTGTGCGACGCAACAGGAAACGAGGGCTGTTGATGAGTGATCGCTGGAGCGATGTTGAACTCGTTCGCATCTGCCTTGAAGGATCGGCTGACGAGCTGACCGATGAGATGTTCGAAGTATTGCAGCAGCGTCTCTCCGATTCTCTGCTGATTCGCGAAACCGTGCGCGAGTCGCCTCATGCCGAGATTCTCCTTGCGCGGCTGGAGCTTCCCGCGCCGCAAAAGCCGGCCAGGGCGCCCAACGGAGGGCGCAAACTGACTGCGGGACTGACACTGCTGGCCGTGACGGTGGGACTGGTCTTCTGGTTCAAACCGGAGCCACCCGCCCCCGAGAAGCCGCCCGCCGGTGATGTCGCCGAATCGGACACCGAGCCGGACCAGGGCGCACCGGACGGTGATGATTCTGAAACGGCAGCCAGCACGCCGTCAGACGATCCAGCACCTGAGACTGTCGTGGCAGTTTCTGCACCGGACGATCCAGGCGCGGATACGGAACCAGTTGAGACACCAGAGACCACACCAGTCGTGAAGGCGGTCGATCCGGAGGCCGAGGAACCGTGGGCCAAAGCTCTTAGTCCCGATACAGCACCGCGGCGATTTGAAGATGTCGCATGGCTGTTGCCGGGCACGGAGGATAATGGCGAGTTTCCTCACCAGGAGTTTCGCCGCTGGTTTGAACCCGTGCCCGGGTTGGCGTTCAACGTCAGCGAGCACAAACACGGCACTCAGCGGTTCACTTACCTGGATGGCGGCGGGCGACTACGTGCACCTTGGGTCGACGGAGCTGTGCTGCGTCTCGCTCTTTATGACCCGACCAGTTGCGATCTGTTCTGCTGGAATGGCAACACCGGTCTTCGTCTGCGGCTCTACCGAACACGGACGCCTCATCGCTGGGCTGTGCATCGCGTGACGCGGAAGGACGCGAATTCGGTGGCGGAAACGGGTGAACTGCTCACGACTGATTGCGGCCGATGGCACCGGTCTTACTACGGTCCCTTTGATCTGCGGTGGGAAAATGGCGAACTGATCATGGCACGCGGCACGGTGCGGATGTTGAGTGTTCCACATCCGCAGTCGCCTGGAGAGATCGTGCTGTCTGGCAAGCTGCGGATTCGGCAATTGAAGATGTTTCGCTCGGATCCGATGCCGCCCGTCGCAGTGCCGCTGGCGGAAACATCGCCGCCGCCGTCAGACAGGCATCCGGCCGGGCGTGAATGGAAAGTCGCGGAAGGGCCTGGATTCCGGTTCGAGGAAGAGGTTCTTCCAGACGTGGATGGCCTCCGGCCGGAAGCCGTCGAACTGGTCACCACGGCCGAAACCACTGCCATGGCCTGGGCTTCGACGCCTGTCGAGAATCCGGGACTGAGCGAGTTCATCTTTCGCATCGATCATGCGGATCCCGGAACAGGAATTCATCTGGGTGCCGCCGACGGTACACCGGTGTTTCGATTGAACGTCGTCAACGACACGAAGACGAAGCGATCCGGCTTCATGCTGCAGTACTCCACCCAGGCCGTAATTGACGCCGCCGTCAATGTGACGACCGATCCTGCGCCGTGGTTGGGCGAATCGCAATGGATACGTCTGGCGTTTCACGCCGGCTGTCTGTCGGCATGGATCAGTCCTGATGGAGTGCACTGGGGCCGGCTCGGAGAACCGCGACGCAGTCTGCCGGGCCGATTCGCCACCGTCGGCGTGTTCGCTCACAAAGGTGCTGAGCGGAGGATTCGGCTGCGGCACGTGTCGTCGCGCGTCCTGCCCATGTTCGCATCGCTGGCCAATGCAAACCTGGTCGATGTGGTCGATCGCGCTGCATTTGAGCCGTTGGACCTTCTTGACCCCGGGGCCTGGCTGCATCGTGTGATTCGCACGCGACCATCCGATGTCGATTTGCCTGACTGGCGTCGAGCATGTGCTGTGGCGTCACTGCAGGGAGTCCCGTCGACGGCACTTCAGATATTTCTCGTCAACGGGTTACTGGCAGAGGGGCTGTTTAACGGCGAACCGGGTGACACCACGATCGACAATACGGACGGCCGCGTCTGGCGGCTGCTCAATGAGGCTGCGGTTCTTTGTGATGGATACGACGGTGCACGAGCACTCCACCTGACTCAGCTCTGGCATGAAGTGACACGCCTGCTTGCCCGCCAAACCGCGGATGCCGGATTCGGTGAAGACGATTTCTCTCCGACGCTCGACAGCATGGAATCTCTGCTGCGTTCGGAATTCATCAGCACATATATCGCACCACTGACCGCTCAGGACGCAACGAATCTGGAACTGACGGCACTGGTGGATGCTGGTGACCGCGACGAGCAGGTTCTGGACTTCATCGACAAGCTGGCATTCTGGAACACGAATTCTCATCCGAGTCACTCGTGGTGGTCGCCAGTCGATCCGATCTATTCGAAGGTCGTGTGGGCTGAACTGGCCGCACATCGATCGCTGGATGGTGAAGAGCAGGCGGAGCGATTCAGTCTGCCTCGTCGCTGGAAGACAGCACTGGTACCGAATCGGCATGCGCTGGCTCAGCGGGTCAGCAAAGAGGCGTACAACGTAATGGCCGAGTTTCAGGCGGCCATCGACGGCAACGCGTTTAAGGATGCCTGCCAGGTCATCGCATCCTCGTCTGCATCGGACTTGATCGGCCTATTGCCGGACGGCAAGGATCGTCGACTGCTGGTGTCGTTCCCAAATGCAGTCGCTCTGGCGATGGATCGTTATCCGCCGTTGCGCGCCAGTATGAATGAGAAGTTCGGAGCGGTCGGTCGCCTTCGGGTGCGACAGGCAATCGAGTCCGGAGACAGCCAGCAGATTGAAGCCGCGACTGTCCAGTACTACGGCACAGTAGCCGCAGCCGAGAGTGAATTCTGGCTCGGTGACCGCGCCCTGGCCGCGGGTCGCTTCACGGAAGCACGCAGCTACTACAGCCGCGCATTTGACGGATTCCGCAGAAACTCGCTGGTTAACACCGCAGAGACCGCTGGACTTGGTTCTCGTCTGCGATTGACAGCTGCATTGATAGGCGAACCAGCACCCGGAGCGGAAGACCCGGCTGCAGCCCCCTCGACAACCGGAGTCAACTTCGGTGGAACAAGACTGACCGCCGATCAGTTTGAGAAACTGGTCACAGAGATGACGGCACGGGCTCCGGACAAATCAACTGCGGACACGCTGGACAGCGGACAGTCCAGGTCATCCAGCTCACTGCACACGGCAGTGCGTCTGCCGGCAATTGGCGGCTACAAGACCGAGGTGCGCGGCCGACACGAAGGCGACATGGGTGACCGCGCGGGACAGAGCGCTCCGGCACTCATCGACTGGGTCGCGCGGCAGATGTCGATTGAGACCGAGGGCAACGAAGCCATCCTCACCAATCGTTTCCAGGTCAGCAGTATCGACCTGACGACCGGAGCACTGAAGTGGCGGCGCGACATTGGCGCGGATCATGGCTACGCGCATCAATGGCCAATGCTTCCCATGCGACCGTTGCTGACTCCCGGAGCAGTATTCTGCCGCTGGGTGACAAAGCGCGGCGTCGAACTTGTCCGAGTAGCTCGCGATTCGGGCAACATCATGTGGTCTCAGAAACCACCTCAACCGGTCGCCAGCGACCCGATCCTTGTTCGCGGCCGACTCGTCGCATTCGCGGTTGATCAGCAGTACGCCGGGCCCAAAGTTCTGACGCTGCTGACGCTCCATCCGGAAACGGGCACAATTCTGAGTGCTGTTCCCGTCCTGCAGATGTTTGACGTCTGGCCGAATGCGACGCAGGTCTGCCAGGTAACGGCTCATGACGGTCGCATCTACGCGACTGTGGCCGGTGTGGTTCTGTGCTGTGACGGTCAGGGGCAGACGATCTGGGTTCGCCGGCGCGATGCGATTTCTCCGGTGCTCGATTCGCGGCATCTCCCTACGCGCACGTGGGTGCCGCCGATCGTCGACGGGGATCGGCTGATCGTCACTCAGCCGGAATGCCCCACGATTGAGTGCCTCGATATCCACACGGGTCGGCTGCTTTGGCAGCACGTCAGCCTCGATTTGCAGCGGATCGTGGCGAAGACTGATAAACGCTTATTCACTCAAACGCGCGCTGGCCTGGAGTGCCTGGATGTTAAGACGGGACATTCACTCTGGATGTATCCCGCAGCCGACCTTCTCGATGGCATGGCAGTCCTGGACGCGCCACCCCCGCCGCCCGCAGCTGCTGATGCGACACCCGCTCCCGAAGAACCGCCACCGACCGGACCGGGACTTCTGGTCGCTCGACGAATCCTCTTTCGCGAGGGCAATGGCAAGCAGTTTGTCCCGGCACTCGTCTGGCTCGACGCCGAAACTGGACGGGAAATGGGACGCCAGGTGCTGAAGCCGTTGATGGATGTTGCGCCGTACGTTGGCCCGATCCTGATCACTCCCGAGAAGCAGTGGTTGTTTTTTGCCAAAGGCCAGAAGACGCCTCAGCGCGAGATCCACGAACTGCTGCCAGATCCGATGACACGTCCGACAATCACGCTTAGCGAACGTCAGTGGGGGACGTGGCATCCCGAATTCCGCCTGGCCGCTTACACGGATAATCGCACGGCACGTCCGCACCTGACGCGGCTGGAACTGGCCGGTCCGATACACTCAGCTCTCGAACAGGTCTGCCCGGGCTGGCTGATGCTGGCCAAAGCTCAACCCAAAGAGGCGGGTTTGCGTCCGGACCATCGCGGCCAGAAGAATGCCCTGGCGATGCAGGCGGCACCGCGGACTCTGACTGAAGATCTATGGAAGCAACTGGGCGCCGCGCCGGTGGATGCCGGGCGACTGATCCGCGAAGTTTCGATCCCGGACGTGCCAAACGCGGTCCTGAAGTTCCGCGCCGGTCACGACGCCAGTCAAAACTGGAAGTTAACCGTCGAAGCAGACGGCCAGCGTCTTTACAGCGCCCTGGTCAACGACGAGACCGCCCCCACCGGCTGGCAGGTTGCGCACGTCAGCATGGACCACCTGGCCGGACAGACAGTCCGCCTTGTCATGACCTGCTCACCCGCCGAACGTAAACCGGTCTGGATCTACCTGAGCCAGTTTGAAACGGCGGGCGACGTGGCCGTCGCCGCAGCGCCCTGATCTCCGTTAATCCGATCGCCTTCTCCGGTTCGGTGCAGGTCTCCTGTCGGACATGCGCACTCTGAATCAGATTCGGAGTTTCCGGATGCCGGACTGTTGAAGGGAATCAGCAATCATCGATCATTACCAGCACCGAAACTGCTGTGTCTGGCAGGGTCGATCGTGGTGTCCGTTCCGATATCAACTCTGAAGAGAGAGCAACATGCTGAGAACAAAACTGCTGGTCCTGCTGCTCACCGTTCTTGTGCCGAATTCCCGCGCGGAGACAGCGGAGTTCTCAATCGAGCGAGAAGAGTCCGGCGACATCGCAATTCATATAGATGGCGAACTGTTTACCCGGTACGTCACCACGGACAACGTGACTAACAAATGCTATTTCTGGCCGGTCATCGGACCGGGCGGTGTCAGGATGACACGGGCTTTCCCGATGAAGAACGTCCCAGGAGAAAAACAGGACCACCCGCACCACCGTTCTGTCTGTTTCGGATTGCAGAGTGCAGGCGGCTTCAACACCTGGCACGAGCATCTGACCTTCACCCGGAATGGAAAGGTTAATCCGGCCAAGGCTGCGACAACGGGGCGGCAGGTGCACACAAAAGTCACCAAAGCTGACGCATCAGGCGGGTCTGCCACGCTGGTGGTTGAATGCGACAATCTCACACCAGGGGGCGACATCTATATGCGCCAGACTCGGAACGTGAAGTTCCATGTCGCCGAAAACGGCTCGCGTGTCATGGATATCGAGATCGTGCTTATCGGAGTCAAGGACAGCATCACCGTCTTGGGCAAGAAAGACTCGGGGTTGAGCGTCCGTGTCGCTCACAGCATGTGTGTCGACGCCGGCCAGGGAGGTCGTATTGTGAACAGCAACGGAGACACCGACGCGGGAGCCTGGGGCAAGCGAGCCGCGTGGGTCGATTTCAACGGGCCGGTTGACGGGAAAAAGATGGGGATTGCGATGCTGAATCATCCCGACAGCTTTCGACATCCGACTCCGTGGCATGTGCGCAATTACGGGCTGTTTACGGCGAATCCGTTTGCCTTGAAGGAAGTGGCGGGCGAGAAGGATCGTGGAGATTTTGAACTCGCGAAGGGTGAAAGCGTCACGCTTAAGCACCGCATCATTTTCCACGCCGGCGACGAAACAGATGCGGACATCGTCAAGGCCTGGGAGGCTTACTCGAAGTAGTCGCGGTATAATGGCCTCACAGTTCACAGTTCGGCCGGGGTCTCCTGACCCCGCCTTGCCCACACTTCCTTGAGTGATCGTCGGTAAGGCTCAGATTGGGGACCCCCGAGATTTCCAACCGCATTCCTGCATCTGTATCCACGGCGAGTTGACGATCATCAAGTGCCAGGCACGCGGAAACCAAGAGCAAACCGACGACAAGCATGCTGACAGGGCCGACGAGGACGATCAACAGGCGATCGATCACCGATAATTGTTCGATTCTCAGAGGAGCGTCTTCAGAGATCGCAGATCGACCTGCCCGCCGACAGGGACAAGACTGAAGCGGTATTCCACGCCTCGAATTCGGCGAGTAAGCAGCACCCACCCGCGCCTGAGATATCCCATACAAAAACACGACTAGCTGGTAGGCCAGGAACGTAAGAACGCTCAGAAGAAAGATTAACACGTAGAATCCTCCGCTGCGCTTTCAACGCACCTCTGGCAACGCACCGATTTTCACGAGACTCACCCAAGCCGTCTAGGCAACATGCAAAGGAGTTGTAGTGCAACGCGATCTAACCACTCGTCTGGTCGCTCTGCTCGTCATTGCATTCGTGATCTACATACCAGTCGATGCTGTCATGGCAGAATTCGGGAAAACAGCTCCGTAGACGAACATATGAGTCAAGTCATTGCGGGGATTATATGCTTGGGAATATTCGGTGGCCCAGCCGCGTTTGTTGTAATCAAAGGGGTTGATCAGTCTGAAAGAGCGGCGGCGGCCAGCGAGAAAGGTTGGGAGTACATCGGCGTCGGAACCGTGATCGCCGTGCTCGGCATTCTGCTGCGTTGGTTGCTGTTTTCAGAATGGGCTACAGAAATCCTTGACGGATATGCGGATACGTGGGTCGCGCAGGTCGCATTCATCTTTGTCCAACTTGTGGCGATGCTGATTGGTCTGGGTGGCCTCTCTTTTGCGTGCGGTCTCGTTGCCGTGGCGACTGGGCGCGACCTTGGTGACACGTTCAAGAATCAGTGATCATCTGGCGCAAAACAGGTAGCCCAGTCATCTGGTTTTCCGTCTCTCAGTTTGTGATTCGCAGTGTTCGACCGGCTGTCGAATACGTCATCTTGAGATTTCGGCCGCACGGCCGTACTGCGTGTTTACCTGAGCCAATTCGAAACTGCCGGCGACGAAGGACTCCGCCATGCGAGTCGCAGTGCTGTTTTTCGCCGGTGGTCACGCTTTCTATTTCGCAATGTTGCTGTTGGCGGCGTCTGCACCACTACTCGCCGTGCACGTTCGTTCGTGGCATCGCGTGGGGGCGCTGTTGTTTATTTCGGGCGGCCTCATCTATGCCTGCAGCGCAACCCTGGCACTGGCCTGGATTCCGCTGATTCTGGTTCTAGGGTGCGTCGCGCTTGTTGCTGGCCAAAACTGGCAGGCGACCACGGGACGATTCCTGTGGAAGCGGTCGCTTCGACAATTGCACTTACGTCGCGAGCGAGTCATTTTCGCAGGCACCATAGCAACCTTTGTGGTTCCTCTGGCGGCCGCGTCGATCCAGCTGCTTCAATCATGGCCGGCGTCGATCTCATTGCCTGAAGGCACGACCGTGCATGTCATTGGCGACTCATTAAGCGCAGGTCTGGGAGAGGGCGAAGGTCCACCCGGGCCAGACCGACTGCAGCGTTTTCTGAAAGCGGAAACGGTCAATCATGCCGAGGCGGGAGCAACGACACGGTCTGCACTGCGACAGGCAGCGGAGCTTCCTGCAGAGTGTTTTGTTCTGCTTGAAATCGGTGGCAATGATCTACTGACCGGCATGTCATCGGACGAGTTTGCCCGGAGACTTGAAGAACTGCTTTCGGAGGTCTGTCAGCCGGAACGGACTGTCGCGATGTTCGAACTACCGCTGCCTCCATTCTGCAATGGATATGGAACGGCTCAGAGAGCGGCGGCGCACCAGCACTCAGTTTCTCTCATCCCGCGAAGCGTGCTTGCGTCGGTCGTATTTGGTGGCGACGACGCTACGCTCGATTCGCTTCACCTGTCAGACTCGGGACATCAGATGATGGCGACTCGGATTGCCGGGATCCTGCAACCTTCAAAGTAATCTACTCATCGGCAGCAGTATGCAAACACCTCTCACAGTCAGCGACTTCCTGAATCGCGCCAGTACAGTTTTCCATGGACGCACTGGTGTTGTGGATGAACCCGGTGACATGGACGCATCGCTGGGCGAATTGAGCTACGGCGACGTCGCACAGATGGCGCGTGCTCAGGCAGTAACGCTGGACGAGATGAAGATTGGTGTGGGCGAACGAGTTGCGATTGTGTCGAAGAACTCAGCACGCATGCTGGTTTCGTTCTTCGGGGTCAGCGGCTTCGGACGCGTGCTGGTGCCGATAAACTTTCGACTCAATCGCGATGAGATCGCGTATATCCTCGAGCACAGTGGAGCAACTCTGCTGCTTGTGGACCCCGAGCTTGACGAGTCACTCGCGGGCATCGGTCCTCGTCGGATCGTTCTCAACCATGACGGTGACCGTCAGTTGTTCGCGGCGACTGCCGAGCCGCAACAGTGGGCAGGAAGCGAAGATGCTCTGGCCACAATTAACTACACCAGCGGCACGACGGCGCGTCCCAAGGGTGTGTGTCTGACACACCGCAATCTGTGGATCAACGCAACGGTCTTCGGTCTGCATCTGGGGGTGTCCGATCGCGATGTGTATCTGCATACCTTGCCGATGTTTCACGCCAATGGCTGGGGCATGCCATATGTGCTGGCCGGACTCGGGGTAAAGCAGGTTGTGCTGCGGAATGTCGATGGAGCTGAGATTCTGCGGCGGGTTGATCGGCACGGCGTGACACTCATGTGCGGCGCTCCCACGGTCGTCGCTTCGATTCTCGCGGCGGCTCAGCAATGGGACGGGCCTATCCCGGGACGCGATCGCGTCCGAATCGTGGTCGCGGGGGCGGCGCCTCCGACGCAACTCATCGAACGTGTCGAGAACGAGCTGGGCTGGGAGTTCATTCAGGCTTACGGGCTGACCGAGACGTCGCCCATTCTGACGGTCAATCGTGCCAGCCTGGAAGACGATTCACTTTCTTCTACGGACCGGGCCCGACGTCTGGTCCGTGCTGGGTCTCCCGTTCTGGGCGCGTCGCTGCAGACGGATCCGGTGGGCGAAGTCATGGCGCAAAGTAACGTTGTCCTGGATCGATACTGGGACGATCCGCAGGCAACCGACAATGCGATCCGTGACGGGTGGTTCTACACGGGCGATGGCGGACACATTGATGACGAGGGGTTTCTGACCATCTTCGATCGTCGGAAGGACGTAATCATTACCGGTGGTGAGAACGTAGCTTCGATTGAAGTGGAAGACACACTGTTCTCACATCCGGCCGTCACAGAAGTCGCCGTCATCGGATTGCCGCATGAGAAATGGGGCGAAACCGTCGCGGCGATCGTCGTGCTGAACGCCGAAGCGACTGCGACGGAACGCGAACTGATTGACTTTGCCCGCGAACGACTGGCGCATTTCAAGTGCCCCACAATCGTCCGGTTCTGTGATTCACTTCCCCGCACGGCAACGGGCAAGTTGCAGAAGTACAAGCTGCGGAAAATGCACCAGTCGGGCGAATCAACCACCTGATTCCAGCAACGTCGTCACTGCTCCAAACAGCCGGAACATCGTGCTGACCGGAGCCGTTTCATGATGCTGCACGGGTCGCTTCGGCAACAGCGGTGGTGCGAATTCGAATGAACCGCGTTTCCCATACTGGATGCGTTCGATGAACAGCTTGTCCATTTGAAGCGCTGTCAATCGCCCTTCAGGTGAGAGTCGCAGCTGGGTGATCTGTGGTTTCGGATTCTCAATCTGCAGCGAGATCCAGCGCAACAATTGGTCTCCCGTATCGGCATCGTTGATGACCTCGGGGAACGAACCTCGCTTGATTCCGGACGACAACAGCGCCTGCACTCCGGCCTTTGTCGACAGAATTGGCGATGCAAACAGAGACCGCACGGTCCCCTGCGCCTCCTGTTCCTCGCTGTTAATTGCAGTGTTGAACTTGAAGCTGTAAGCGCCTTCGGCTGATTGACTCAACTCAAACTTCGGTTGAGGCAAACTCGCTCCGCTTGCGTAGACGCGTTGCACGTCTTCATCCGGGAACAGGACGGATGTCTGATCTCCGTCGATGCGCGCGGCCATCACCAGGTTATTCTTGCGGATGACGGCGTGAGCAAATCTGCTCGATTCGTCGTAAGCCAGATAGAACGCCACCGGGGCACCCTCATCCGGGACGAATCGACCTGAGATTTCCAGCGCCTGATCGTCCTTGAGGAACTGCTGACTGATCGCAAGCAGTGCTTCGGCGTGAGTTTTCAAAGCGGCCTCGTGCCCAGGCAAAGTCGCCGCCAATTGTCGCGCGGACTCATATGTCGGATTAGTGGCGTCCGGTTTAATCCCACCCAACAGCTGCAAAGCCGTGTCTTTTTCACCAGATGCGGCGGCGGCCCATGCAGTCCAGGTCACGAGCTGCACATTGGAGTCCTCATTCTGCAGGCCTTGGTTGAACATCACACTGGCTCATTCCATCGTCTGGCTGGCGACAGGGAGTGGATTCGCCCAACAACTTGAAAACGGGGACACGAAGTTCGATTCCTACCGCCTCCCAAAACTCAACGTGAGGAAAGGCGACTGGCCGCAGTGGGGCGGGACGAGTCTGCGGAATAATGCTCCTCAGGGACGGGGCATCCCGATTGAGTGGGACATCAAAACCGGCAAGAACATCAAGTGGTCAACTGAACTGGGCTCGCAGACCTTCGGAGCACCGATCGTCGCCAATGGTCGCATCTTTATCGGTACAAATAACGGGGCCGGACTGATCAAGCGGTTTCCTGCTCGAACCGTCGATCTGGGTTGTCTGGTATGCCTCGACGAGACCACTGGCAAATTCCAGTGGCAGTACTCGGTCAGGAAGCTGAAGACCGGTCGTGTGCAGGACTGGCCGTTACAGGGACTCGTGTCGACTCCGGTTGTGGATGGGGGCCGGCTGTGGGTCGTGACGAACCGGGCCGAAGTAGTCTGCCTGGATACCCTCGGATTTCAGGACGAGGAGAACGACGGGCCTTTCACAGACGAGAGTGCGCGTGCCGACGACGAAGCGGATGTTGTCTGGAAGTTTGACATGATCGGCGAGCTGGGAATTTCACCACACAACATGTCGACGTGCTCATGCACCTTCGCGGGCGACACGCTGTTTGTCGTGACGGGCAATGGAGTCGACGAGTCTCATGTCAATTTGCCGGCACCCAACGCACCGGCATTCATCGCTCTGAACCGGCACACGGGCGAGTTGATCTGGCAGGACAACCGGCCGGGGTCCAGCGTGACCCACGGATCATGGTCGTCTCCGGCGTATGCTGTCCTCGGCGGTCGACCGCAGGTGTTGTTTCCCGGTGGTGACGGATGGCTCTACAGCTTCGATCCGGCTGGTGATGGCAAGGGCGGCTCGAAGCTGCTGTGGGAATTCGACTGCAACACGAAGCAGTCGCAGTACATTCTGGGCGGACGCGGCAATCGCTGTGAATACATCACCATGCCGGTGATCTATGAGGGCAAGGTCTACGTGGCGATTGGCCAGGACGTCGAACACGGAGAAGGACCCGGTCATCTGTGGTGCATCGATCCGACCCGACGCATGGACGGTGCGGATGTCAGTCCCACTCTACTTCGAGGTCGCACTAACCACACGCGCTCACGTAAGGAAAGTCGCAATGGGTTTCCCGAGGAATTGATTCAGCCGAACCCTGACTCCGCAGTCGTCAGGGACCGTGTTGGCGAAGACCGCGACAAAGACGGGAAACTTAATTTTGACGAGCGGATCAATCGATCATGTGCTCAACCGGCGATCGCGGACGGTTTGCTCTTCCTCAGCGATCACAGTGGAATGCTGCATTGCCTTGATTCGGCCACCGGTCGGGAGCACTGGAAGTACGATCTGTTCGCGGCGACATGGGCGTCGGCACCGTTGATCGTGGATCAAAAGGTGTTTGTATGTGACGAAGACGGCGACGTGGCGGTGTTTGAACTGTCCAGCACCCTCAAGCTCCTGGCCGAGAACTACATGGAGAGTTCGGTTTACACAAGCCCCTGCGTCGCCGGTAACACGCTTTATATCGGCCGTAAGGATGGCTTGTTCGCGATCGAGTCGTCTCAGGCCCCGTAGATAACTTTGACCCGCATCCGCGATGGGTGGCGAAGCCGCACCAAAGTGGCCATCTCGCTCCGCCGAGGTGAGCGATCGCGGGAAAACGCATCGGGCCAGTTTCGCTCAGTCGTTTGCGTCATGCTCCCGCAATCGAATGTTCCGGAAAATCCCCCGATGACTGGTCACGCCGGCTCATCTCGGCGGAGCGAGATGGCTATTTTGTGTATAAACGACGAACGCTTCATCCGATCGAGTTCCTACTACGCTCCGACGGAACAAGGATGGCTCATAACTCAATTGCATCTTCCTTCGCGATATCTGCCTGACCGACATCACACCAAATGACTCAGCAACCCGACACAAACGAATGGCGCGACGCCGTCCGTCAGAAGCAGTTTCTGCAGGTCATCAGTCGGGATGAGGCAACCGAACGGTTTACCGAGCATCTCGATTCGCAGCCGCGGCATCGCGAGAGCGTGTCTTTGAGTCAGGCACTTGATCGAGTGCTTGCGGTTGATGTTGTGTCACAGATCGATGTTCCGGCATTCGATCGATCGAACGTCGATGGTTTCGCGCTGCAGGCGGCCGATACGGCCGGGGCGATGGAAGAAACGCCATCCACGCTGACCATTAACGCAGAGGTCCTGTCGCCGGGAACGGCGCCGGCTTTGGAAGTTCGATCGGGTTTGGCAACTCCGATTGCAACCGGCGGAATGGTGCCCCGCGGGGCGGATGCCGTCGTCATGATTGAGCACACTGAGGCTGTCCACGCAGACAATTCTGATGACGCTCAACTGCAGGTGTTCCATGCGGCCGCCTCGGGCCAGTTTGTCACGTTTGCCGGAACAGACATCGCTCGTGGCGAAACTGCGCTTCGTGCTGGCCAGGTTCTGACATCACGCGAGATCGGCGTGCTGGCGGCGCTGGGGCTTGAATCTGCGGACGTCTGGAAACGGCCGCGCGTGGCGATCATCTCAACGGGAAACGAGATTGTCGCGCCGGGCGAGTCTTTGCCACTGGGGTCTGTGTACGACTCAAATGCTGCGATCCTGACAGCTGCTGTCAGCGAACTCAGTTGCGAGCCGGTTCCTCTGGGAACTGTCCGGGACGATGTCGAGCGACTGCATGACATTGTTGAATCGGCAATGGAGTGCGACGCCGTGATTCTTTCGGGAGGTACATCTAAAGGAGCTGGAGATCTTTCGTATCAGGTGGTCAGCGAACTGACCGATCCTGGTATCGTCGCTCACGGAGTTGCCTTAAAGCCCGGTAAGCCCATCTGCCTGGCGGTCACCGGTGGCAAGCCAGTTGTCGTGCTGCCTGGTTTTCCGACGTCGGCGATCTTCACTTTTCATGAGTTCGTCGCGCCTGTGTTGCGTGCGATGGCCGGCTTGCCGCCCGAGGCGAGTCAGACCGTCGATGCCACAATCCCCATGCGGATCAACTCGGACCGTGGTCGCACGGAATATCTGCTTGTCAGCCTGGTCCAGGGCGATGATGGACTGACTGCCTGGCCAATGGGAAAGGGCTCTGGCTCGGTCACGACCTTCAGTCTGGCTGATGGATTCATCACCATCGATCAGCACACGGAAATCATTGATGAAGGCAGCCGCGCTCCTGTGCAGTTGCTGGGAAGCAGCCTGCAGCCTGCCGATCTGATCGTGATTGGCAGCCACTGTGTCGGCCTCGATGTTCTGTTGAGTGAACTGCGTCAGCGTGGCGTTACCGCCAAGGTGCTGCACGTGGGAAGCATGGGCGGCGCAACAGCAGCACAGCGCGGCGAATGCGATATCGCTGGCGTACACCTGATGAATCCGGACACCGAGACTTACAACGAGCACCTGCTTACGGACTCGTTGCAATTGCAGACTGGCTATCGCCGACGTCAGGGAATCGTGTTCCGCCCGGACGATGAGCGGTTTGAAGGTCGCAGTGTCGAGGATGCCGTCGCTGCCGCACTCACGGATCCTGAGTGCACACTGATCAATCGAAATCCGGGTAGCGGCACGCGCGTCCTGGTCGATCAGTTACTGAACGATGCTCGCCCGGCGGGATACAACATGCAGACGAAATCACATAACGCCGTGGCCACAGCGGTCGTTCAGCAGCGTGCCGACTGGGGTGTCGCAATCGACACTGTGGCCAGTGAGTACGGCCTCGGGTTTCTGTATCTGCGCGATGAGCATTACGACTTATTGATCCCCCACAACCGCTGGGACCGACCTGCCGTGAAGCTGTTCCGGTCGCTGTTGGACGATCCGGAAATTCAGCAGCGGCTTACGCAGCTCGGGTTCACGTTTCCGGGCCGTTGAACAAGCGGGCATTTCGTAGGCCGGAACAAGCTTCGCTTGTTCCGGCCTACATGATTCTTCTGTCTACGTGGGTTTCTCCGGCTTGGGCACGCGGCGTCCAGTTCCGGAACCGCGGCGTTTGCGACGTTTCTTTGTCTGGGGAGATGCCGGTTCCGATTCGCTCAGCGAAACCGCCTGTCCAATCTGCTGTTTGAGCTGCAGAACACGGTCACGTAGCTGAGCCGCCCGTTCAAACTCAAGCTGCTCGGCGGCTTTCATCATTTCAGCTTCCAGCTCGTTGATGAACTCCTGAGTGACGTATTGCGTTTCGTCAACGCCTGCCGATTCCTGCACCACGTTGCGGGCGGCGATCTCTTCTTCAATGCCCTTGCGGATCGCCTTTTGAATCGTCTCGGGCGTAATCCCGTTCTTCTCGTTGTAAGCGAGCTGCAACTCGCGGCGACGGTTCGTTTCCTCGATCGCCTGCTGCATCGAATCGGTAATGCTGTCGGCATACAGAACGACTTCGGCATTCACGTTGCGAGCCGATCGGCCGATCGTCTGAATCAGGCTCGTTGCACTCCGCAGGAAACCCTCCTTGTCCGCGTCGAGGATGGCGACCAGTGAGACCTCCGGAAGGTCGAGGCCTTCGCGTAACAGATTCACACCGACCACGGCGTCGAACTTGCCCTCGCGCAATTCACGCAGGATTTCGACACGCTCGATCGCGTCGAGTTCCGAGTGCAGCCATTTGCAGCGGATGCCTTCTTCAAGCAGGTACGTCGTGAGGTCTTCGGAGAGCCTCTTTGTCAGAGTGGTCACCAGCACGCGCTCGCCCACTTCGGACCGCCTGCGGATCTCGTCCATCAGATGCGGCACCTGACCTCGAGCGGGAACAACGCGAATCTCCGGATCAACCAGGCCAGTCGGTCGAAAGATCTGTTCGACGATTTCACCGCCGGTCTGATCGAGTTCCCATTCCGCTGGCGTCGCCGAAACGAACAGCCGCTGCTGCGGTCGTTTGTCCCACTCTTCGAATTTCAGCGGCCGGTTGTCGAGTGCCATCGGCAAACGAAAGCCATGCTCGACCAGCGTCGTCTTGCGCGAGTTATCTCCCGCCCACATGGCTCGTATCTGCGGGATCGTGACATGCGACTCGTCGATCATGACCAGCGCGTCGTCGGGGAAGAAGTCGAGCAGCGTGTATGGCGGTTCGCCCGGTTTGCGGCCCGCCAGGGCTCGGCTGTAGTTCTCGATGCCCGGGCAGAAGCCGGCTTCACGTAAGAGTTCAACGTCGTATTTTGTGCGGGCCTGCAGACGTTGAGCTTCCAGCAGTTTGCCCTGCTTCTTCAGCTCTTTGAGACGATGGGCCATCTCGCCTTCAATCTCGATGACCGCCTTCTCGATGCGTTCCAGAGGCAGGACAAAGTGCTTGGCCGGATAGATGTAAATCGCGTCCTGCTTGCGAGCTTCTTCGCCCGTCAGCGGGTTGATGATCGACAGCGTTTCGACTTCATCGCCCCATAGTTCGATGCGGTACGCGAACTCTTCGTAGGCCGGCCAGACTTCTACGGTGTCGCCGCGCGCCCGGAAGCGTCCGCGCGCCAGTTCGTAGTCGTTTCGCTGGTAGTGAATGTCAACCAGTTTCAGCAGCAGCTTGTCGCGATCGACTTCGTCACCCACCATCAGCGGGACCATCATGTCGAGATAGTCCTTCGGAGAACCCAAACCATATATGCAGCTCACACTGGCGACGACGACAACGTCACGGCGGCTGACCAGAGCGCTCGTCGCCAGCAGACGCAGGCGGTCGATCTCTTCGTTGACCGACGAGTCCTTCTCGATGTAGATGTCCCGCTGAGGGATATATGCTTCAGGCTGATAGTAGTCGTAATAGCTGACGAAATACGCCACCGCGTTATTGGGGAAGAACTCACGGAACTCGCCGTACAACTGAGCGGCCAGTGTCTTGTTGTGCGAGAGAACCAGCGTGGGACGATTCAGTTTCGCGATGACGTTCGCCATCGTGAACGTCTTGCCCGAACCGGTCACGCCCAGCAGCACCTGCTCGTGCTTGCCGTCGGAAAAGCCCTTTGTCAGAGCTTCGATAGCCTGCGGCTGATCACCAGCTGGGGAGAAGTCACTGTTGAGCTGGAAGATGCTGGGCATAATCAGGCGGACCTCTTGGCCGCGGCCTGCGCGGGTCCCATCTGATGTCCGCCGCTGACCACCTGCAGTCCAACAATCGTCAGCAGCAGGAACCCACACGCCCAGACTGTCAGCATGGCAACCTGCTTCTCTGCTGGTCGCGTTGTCGACAGCAACCACAGGAAAAAGCCAACCATCACCAGCCAGCCAATGCCGCTTCCGATGACAATCGGATCGGACACGATATCCATTAACGCCTGATTTTTCCCGAGCAGCAGGCCCGCGAGCATGCCCAGCGTCAGTGTGGGAACCGATACGACGACGGCCAGGCGATTCCAGCGGGCCAGGCGAGGCAGACTCGGCAGATGCACTCCCGTCTGCATTCCCTGACGGCGTTTCAAGCGGCGGTGCTGAACCAGATACATCAGTGCCAGGATCAGACTGCCGGTCACACCAATCATTCCGAATACCAGAAGCGCCGCATGCAGCATCAGCCAGCCCCGGCGTGGATCGAGTTGTCCCGGCGCGTTTGGCTCCAACCCGACAAATGGTGAAACGGCAACAAGAAGCAACACGAGAGGCAGCACAAACACGCCCAGTGGCAGTTCGCTGTCCAGGATCGTCAGGAACAGATACAGCAGGATGGCGACCCAGGCGACGACCAGAATCCAGTCATGCATCGACGCCAGCAAAGGTGGCAATTCAGCATTGCGGCTGCGGACGATCAGATAAATGGTGTTGGCGACGAAGCCGGCCATCGTCATCAGCAAAGTCGTCCAACGATTAATCGCGCTTCGGCCGCGCAAACGCAGGAACGCGAACACGACTGCCACCAGGTAGCTGAAGAAAATGCAGGCGACGCTGACTTTCTCCATGAGCCGGCTCTCCCCTCTCCCTGACCCAGAGACTGGATCTGCATTGATGATTTTGTCCCCGATGATTTTGTCAAAATCATTTGGGACAAAATCATGCAGCTCCTCTCAGAGGCTATACCGAGCGATTCTACGAATTTGAATTATCCAACCCGTAATCCGTGACTTTCTTGTGCAGCGTATTGCGATTGATGCCGAGTTTCTCGGCCGCCTTAATCTGCACTCCCTGACAGCGGCGCAGCATTTGTGCGAGTAACTCCCGCTCGATCAGGGCCATCACTTTTTCGTACGGTTTCGGATCGTCAGCGTAGTCGGTCAGTCCCAGGGTGACCAGTTCTTCTGCGGCCTTGTCCGCTCCGCCAGATCGCGTTCGACCGATGCGCACGGGGGCCAAGCCGCGAACGTGCGGAGGCAGCAGGTCCGGAGTGAATTCGCCCTCCCGCCTCAGGACTAATGCCCGCTCGGCATAGTTCTGCAACTCGCGCACGTTGCCCGGCCATGAGTAGCTTTGCAGTTCACTCAAAGTCTCCTTCCCGATCGTTGGAGTCTGCCGACCGGCCGCCGTTGCGTACCCGGCGACGAAGTGCTCAACCAGTTGCGGGATGTCGTCCGGTCGCTCTCGCAGCGGCGGCAGATAAATCGGGACGACATTCAGCCGGTAATACAGGTCTTCGCGAAACTCGCCGGATTCTATTTCGTCCAGCAAATCACAGTTGGTCGCCGCAATAACTCGACAATCAACCTGGACCGTTCGCGTGTCGCCGACGCGTTCAAACTCGTGCTCTTGCAGCACGCGCAACAGCTTGACTTGCAGCGTGACGCTGACCGAGTTGATCTCGTCCAGGAAGATCGTGCCACCGTGTGCTGCTTCAAACCGTCCCGTTCGGTTTTCGTGAGCGCTGGTGAAGGCGCCTTTCACATGCCCGAACAATTCGCTTTCCAGCAGGCTTTCACTGAGCGCTCCGCAGTTGACGCGAATAAAGGGACCGCTGGCTCGTGGGCTGAGTTCGTGAATCGCCCGTGCGACCAGCTCCTTCCCGGTTCCGGTTTCGCCGGTCAGCAACACTGTCGTCGCGGTGGGCGCAACCAGCCGCGTCAGCTCATACACCTGCTGCATGGCTGGGCTTGTACCGATCATGCCGGCCAGCGGAGTGATTTCGGATTGGGAAGTCATGCGGGCAGAAGTAATGCGGCAGTCAACTGAACAAGGCGAATTCTGCGTAATCTACAGGCAGTCGATCAACCTGCAATCAAGTGAAAGGTTCAGGGCGATCCGGATTCGCGGCAGCGAGATCACCGACAGGAATCCGTGCCGTCTCAGCAGGCACAAGATGTCAATTCATTGGGCAAATCTGCAGTCGGTCCTCATTTGGCAAGCTCCGCAAGAACGCTGCGCACATCGCTTTCCGGAACATCGCTGAATGTATCGACATGGCCGAGTCGTGTCGGCAGGACGAAGCGAAGCTGGCCGCCGACCGTCTTTTTGTCGAGTCGCATTTTCTCGATGATGTCGTCAGCTCCGAAGTGACTGCCGTCCGGTAGTCGAATTGGCAGGGAAACCTGTTCTAGGAGTTTTTGTTGTCGCTCGGTGATCGAGGCGTCGATCAGTCCTCGCTTCTCGGCCAGGACGCTGGCGTACAACATGCCAATCGCGACGGCTTCACCATGCATCAGTTCGCCGTATCCACAAAGTGCCTCAAAGGCGTGAGCGAATGTGTGACCGTAATTGAGCACGGCCCGCACTCCCGTGCGTTCGTGTTCGTCCTGCTCGACGACATCAGCCTTCAGCTGGCAACTGCGAGCAATCACATGCCGAAGTGCCGACTGGTCGCGACTGTTCAGCCCGTCGACATTCTGCTCGAGCCAGTCAAAAAAGTCGGCGTCGAGGATTACGCCGTACTTGATCACCTCGGCCAGTCCGCTGCGGTAATCACGGTCCGGAAGTGTGTTGAGGACTGAGGTGTCAATGAAGACGCCCAACGGCTGATAGAACGAACCGATCAGGTTCTTGGCCGCCGAGTGATTCACACCCACTTTGCCGCCGCCCGAACTATCCACATCGGCCAGCAGGCTGGTGGGAACCTGAATGAAGGGCACACCGCGCCCGTATGTTGCTGCAAGGAATCCGGCTGCGTCCCCGATCACTCCACCACCGACGGCCACGACGGCCGTCTTGCGGTCCGCCTGCATCTGCACCATGCGGTCGTACAACCCGCTGATGACGGACAGTGACTTGGTCGGTTCGCCTGGCTCCAGTTCGACCAGTTCGGCCGTCCAACCACTTTCCACCAGGCTGTTACGGACAACTGTTGCGTGTTGAGCCACATTACGATCAGTCACGACCAGGGCCGTGCGCCGATCTGCCGACCCCGAAAACTTCCGCTCGTACCACTCGTTGGCTGACGCGCCGATCGCGCCAAGGTAGCCGGAGGCAATACGGATGTCGTAACTGCGCTCCGCCAGATTGACGTGCACTGTCTCTGTCTTTGATGAATCACTCACGCGGAAATCCCGAAGTTGAGGCCGTCCGTCTAGTACCCACCGGCAGTCGATTCATGCGAGCCGGCAATTGGATCGAGTCCCAGATGTACACGGCACTCGTCGAGAATCATTTTTGTGCGGCTGGCTCCGCACCGAGTGACGCCGATCTCACGGACGGCAACCAGTCCCTCGAAGTCGCGGACTCCTCCTGCCGCCTTGACCTGCACATGATCGGGAGTGTTGGCCAGCATCAGACGCAGATCATCGTGAGTTGCTCCGCCAGTGCCGTATCCCGTTGACGTTTTGACCCAGTCGGCGCCGACCTCAGTGCAAATCTGACAGAGTCGGATCTTCTGGTCATCGTCCAGATAGCAGTTCTCGAAAATGACCTTTACTTTCCGCCCAGCCTCGTGAGCGATTTCGGTGACGGCAGCGATCTCAAATCGCACATAGTCCCAGTTGCCACTCAGGACCTGGCTGATGTTGACCACCATGTCCAGTTCTTCGCATTCGTCGGCGACCGCCTGTTGAGCTTCGGCCAGTTTCAGCGTGGTCGTGTGTCCGCCGTGTGGAAACCCGATCGTTGTGCTGGCTTTCACCGTGCTCCCTGCGAGGATTTCGGCACCGCGTTTCAGGAAGTATGGCAGCATGCAGACGCTGGCAACGTCGTAATCCAGCGCGAGCTGGCATCCGGCTTCGAGCTGTTCGACGGTTGTTGTCGGAGGCAGCAGCGAGTGGTCGATCATCTTCGCATAGTCGGAATACGTCGCAGACATAGGTTGCCTTTGCTGGTTGAGCGGTGGCGGCATGCGCCAGAATGCGAGCCGGAGTGTAGCTCGAACTGAATCACAGGCCGAGGAAACGGATGCAACGACTGGCTCAGGAAATCGAAGCGGTTGTCTTTGACTACGGCAACACGCTGATCGAGTTTGGACCTGCACAGGTCGAGACCTGCGATCGTAAGTTGAGCGCCGCGATGCACGAGATGTTTGGACCTCACGACTTCGATCAACTCACAGCGATTCAGCACGAGGAACGTCGATCACCCTACCAGGGCGAGTTTGTTGAACACGATCTCGCGGCGATCACGGCCAGTCTTGTTCGCAAACTGTACGAGACGGATCCCACGGAGGATCAGGTCGTGGAACTTCTCGAAGTCCGGTTCACGGCCATGACCGGCTGCGTCCAGGTCGAGCCCGAAGTACACGACCTGCTGGAACAGTTGCAGGAGCGATTCCAGCTGGGGTTAATCTCAAACTACCCATGCAGTCGCTCGATCCGACACAGCCTGGAAGAACACGGGCTCGATCAGTGGTTCGAATCCGTGATCGTCTCGGGCGACGTCGGGCACGTGAAACCTCATCCGCGACTGTTCCAGCAGGTCGTGTCGGATCTGAACGTGTCTGCCGACGCAGTGCTGTTCGTGGGGGACAACTGGCTGGGCGACATCCAGGGGGCTCTGCGATTCGGCATGAAGGCGGCGTGGATTCAACAATACACCGCCTACGAGAAATTCGATCGGGAGCCCGACCACGGCGACGCCCACCTGGAACTGCAGCACCTGTCCGAGCTGAGCGGCCTGCTGAGTTAGGGCAAAACGCACTCAAATCAGTTGATATGTCCATCTTACGGCGAGTCCGCGGGTTGGTTGAATCGCGATTCCGGCATGGGTAGAGTGACTCTTCTTCATCCCTCCACGAATGCTACCCGGGACTTATGGGTCGACTTGTCCCTGGTACGCCTCAATTTCGGCAGGTCAGCTCCCGCTGGCACATCTCGTCAGGATGCGTCCGGACAAGCTGTGTTCGGAACCCGGTTCAGGATGCTCCACCAATTCACCTAACGTTTTGTCTTTGGCCTGTACGCGGACTTTCCGTTCGCGTCAGCCCGACTGGAATCCCTCATGCGGTTCACGCTTGTTGATCGCATCGTTGAGCTTGATAAGGGTCAATCAATCTCGACGGTCAAGAATCTGTCAATGGCTGAAGAGTACCTGCAGGACCACTTTCCCGGGTTCGCCGTGCTGCCGGGTGTGATGATGGTTGAAGCACTGGTGCAGTCCGGTGCATGGCTCATGCGGGCGACAGAGGACTTCCGATGCTCGACGATTCTGTTGAAGCAGGCGAAAGCCGTGAAGTTCAACAGCTTTGTGACGCCAGGACGTCAGCTTCAAGTCAAAGTGAAGACGCACAAGTGGGGCGAGGACGAGTGTACGTTCAAGGCAGAGGGGATCATCGACGGAACGGAGTCAGCCGTTTCGGCACGAATCACTCTGCAACAGCTCAACCTGACCGACCGCAACCCGGCACTCGCGAAATCCGACGAAGAACTGAAGACGAAGATGCGCGAGCTGTTCGCTCAACTCTACACACCACCGACTGAATAACTCGTCGCTGAATCCACACAAATCGAGCGACTTGAATCCGAAGCAAATACAAACAACAGGGCTTGATCATGCGACTTGCAGGAAGAACGGCACTGGTAACCGGCGGCAGCCGAGGAATCGGTAAGGGAGTTGTCTGGGCACTGGCCAAAGAAGGGGCCAAAGTCGCTTTCACGTACAACTCGAATGAGGAAGCCGCCAGTAATCTGGTCAAGGAACTGGAACTCGACCAGCACGAAGCCATTGCGTTTCAGGCCGACGCGGCCAACGGCGAGCGAGCTGCAGAAGTCGTCGATGCGGTCGTCGAGAAATGGGAGAAGCTTGACATTCTCGTCAACAATGCAGGCATCATTAAGGACAACCTGCTGGTCCGCATGAGTGAGACTGAGTGGCTGGATGTCGTCAACACAAACCTCAACAGCATGTACTACTACTGCAAGGCGGGGATGCAGCACATGATGTCGGCCCGATACGGGCGGATCGTGAACATCTCCAGCGTGGCCGGTCGGTACGGGAATCCCGGACAGACAAATTACGCCGCGACCAAAGGTGGCATCGATGGTTTCACGCGTTGCCTCGCTTATGAAATGGGCAAACGCAGCATCACGGTCAACTCGATCGCGCCGGGCTTTATCGCCACGGACATGACGGAAGCCATTCGCAATGCGGCCGGCAAAGAAATCAAAAAGCAAATCGCCGTACGGCGTCTGGGTGAACCAGAGGACATCGCCAACGCAGCGGTGTTTCTTGCCAGCGACGAGTCTTCATACATCACGGGTCAGGTACTCACTGTCGATGGCGGCCTGACTCTGGGCAGCGGAATGTAGAGCAAACTAACTGGGTCGGTCAGCAGTCGTATCGCCGAACTGCTGATGGAGAAAGCTGGGTCTTTCGGCGAAACAACTTCGCGGACGGTATTCGCTGGGTCAAAGTTGAAACCGTCTGCACTGAGGAGATACCTCGATGGCTACGACTGAAGAGATTATGGAGAAGGTGACTGCAACCATGGTCGACGCACTGGGTGTCGACGACGACGAAGTGACGCCGGAAGCGACGCTCGTCGATGACCTGGGTGCCGAGTCGATCGACTTCCTGGACATTGTGTTTCGTCTGGAGAAGAACTTCGGCGTCAAAATTCCCCGGGGCGAGCTGTTTCCCGAAGGTCTGGCCGCCGACGCGACGCTGGTGACCGACGGAGTTGTGAACGCAGACGGAATTGCGGCACTGCGCGAGAAACTGGCGCACGCTGACGTGGATGCGTTCGCGGAAGACCCCAAGGTCGAGAACATCCAGAGCATGTTCACAGTCCAGATGATCATCAACTTCATCGAGAACAAGGTGAAGGATACCGTCTAGTTCTCACGATGAGGAACGAGGTCCGGCATTTCAGTTCAGAATGAGTTGTCGGGCTTCCGGAGACCTTCACCATGCGCTGGTTCTGGATCGACCGTTTCGTCGAATTCGAACGTGGCAAGTACGCGAAGTCCGTGAAGAATGTTTCGCTGGCCGAAGAGCACCTGCACGATCACTTTCCCGGCTTCGCCGTGATGCCGGGGTCTCTGATGATCGAAGGGATGGCTCAGACCGGCGGCATTCTGCTCGGCGAAGTGAACGACTTTGAGCACATCGTGATCCTTGCCAAAGTTCCGAAGGTGACGTTCCATTCCTGGGCCGTTCCCGGCGATTCGATCGTTTACACAGCCAACCTGCTGAGGGCCGAGGAAGAAGGCGGTTCGGTCGAGGTGACCGCACATGTCGGAGATCGACTGGTCGCCGAAGCGGAGATCATTTTCGTCCATCTCGATCAGAAGGATCCGACGTTTGGATCGATCGATCAGAAGAATTTCGTGTTCTCCATGAACCTGCTGGGTATCCTCGACGTGGGCCAGGCTGGCGATGGATCAGCAGACGAAGCATGACTGAGACTCGTTGACCTTGCTGTACTTGCCACAGGGAATCCCGTCTCAAACTTTCATGAGGCAGACTTATGAGACGCCGCGTTGTCGTTACTGGAATGGGCTGCATCACGCCGGTCGGGAATACGATCGACTCGATGTGGGAATCACTGATGGCGGGCCGTAGTGGCATCGACACGATCAGCCACTTCGATGCGTCGCACTTCCCGACGAAGTTCGCATCCGAAGTCAAAAACTTCGATCTGTCGAAGTACATTGACGACGCGGAACGTTTCCAGTTCTGCGGTCGCAACATTCACTTTGCGATCGGAGCGGCCAGTCAGGCGATCAAGGACTCGGGCATCCTCGAAGCCGGAAGTCTGGATCCGGCGGAACTGGGCGTGTACCTCGGCGCTGGAGAAGGCAGCCAGGACTTCAATCTGTTTATGGGTCTGATCGCTCAGTCGCGAAAAGACGGCGAAGTCGATCTGGAGCAGTTCGCGCGTCTGGGCATGGAGCAGCTTCATGCCGACAAGGAACGCGAGCAGGAACCGAACATGACCGCCGGTCACCTGGCGAGTCTGTTCAATGCTCAAGGACCGAACATGAACTGCCTGACGGCGTGTGCCGCGTCGAGTCAGGCGATTGGCGAAGCGACCGAGATCATCCGCCGTGGCGATGCCGAAGCGATGATCTCCGGCGGCGCTCACAGCATGATTCATCCGTTCGGCGTCACCGGTTTCAATTTGCTGACAGCTCTGTCGACGCGCAACGACGACCCGCAAGGCGCGTCACGACCATTCGATAAGACTCGCGACGGTTTCGTTCTGGGTGAGGGAGCCGGCATCCTGATCCTGGAAGAGCTCGAACACGCAAAGAAACGCCGCGCAAAGATCTACGCCGAGATCGCCGGGTACGGCTCAACAGCCGATGCGTATCGAGTCACCGACATCCATCCGGAGGGCCGCGGCGCAACTGCGTGCATTAAGATGGCGCTCAAGGATGCCGAAGCGAATACGGATGAGATCGACTACATCAACGCCCACGGCACAAGCACCAAGGTCAATGATCAGGTCGAGACTCTCGCGTGCAAGCAGGCACTTGGGGACGACGCTTTCGGTTCGCCCGTCTCCAGTATCAAGAGCATGATGGGGCATCTGATTGCCGCTGCCGGAAGTGTGGAAGCCATCGCATGCATCATGGCGATCAAAGAGAATGCACTGCCGCCCACGATCAACTACGAGACTCCCGATCCCGTGTGTGATCTGGACTACATCCCCAACCAGCCGCGCGAGGCGGAAGCGACAACGTGTCTGTCCAACAGCTTCGGGTTTGGTGGCCAGAATATCTCGCTGATTTTTCGGCAGTTTGCTGTGTAATGCAGTTACGGGCTGTCTGTGTTGAAAGCCGCCCGCAGAAATCGCCCGGGAGGCAAAGTCAGGTCAAGTGGATTGCCGCCTTCGACGATCGGCACACCATTCACCAGCACGACTTCGACACCTTCAGTTCGCTGGTTCGGATTGTCATAGGTTGCCCGGTCGGTGATGCGGTCAGGGTCAAAGACGATCAGATCGGCAAAGTTGCCGACCTTGATGATCCCCCGCGATTCAAGCCGGAATCGTGCGGCGGCGTGAGCACTTGCCTTGTAAACCGCGTCTTCCAGACTGAACAGACGCCGGTCTCGGACGAGTGGTCCCAGCAGTCGTCCCGATGAACCATAAGCACGCGGATGCACGCAGCCATCGGGAAAGTAAATCCCGTCTGAACCCAGCATGAACAGGTCATGCTGAAGAAACGGTTCAACCAGAGCGTCGTCGCCTTCATCGAACACCAGCAACACTGCCAGCCGCTCTTCGATCAGCAGATTCAGCAGTGCCTCCGCCGGCGAAAGTCCAGACTCGTCGACGTACTCCACGACAGTCCGTCCCTGCCAGTGAGCATTCTCACGACTTTGCACCCACGCGATACGCAGTTGGTCCAGATGCAGGCGGTAGGCTTCGAGTCCATCTTCAAATCTGGCCTGCACGACGGGATCATTCAGTTTGCTGAGTGCCGCCAGCGGTCCGTCTTCCCAGACTTCATAGGGCAACAGGTAATTCAACATCGTCGAGCCGGGCTGATACGGATAGATGTCAAACGACAGATCGACTTGGTGTCGCGCAGTCGTGTCGAGGTATTCGAGCACCTGCTCGACCTGACCGGGCGACTGTCCCTTCAGATGCGAAACGTGCAGTGGCACTCCGGCGCGTCGTGCGATCTCGACCGATTCTTCAAGCGCCGGCAGCAACCCCTTCTTATACCGCACATGAGTCACATACAGCCCGCCGTAAGGCGCCATCGCGCTGAGGGCTTCGGCGAGTTCGTCAGTGGGCGAGTGATGCTGCACGATGTAGTCGAGCCCGGTTGAGACACCGACGGCTCCAGCTTCCATCCCGATGACAATCTGTCGCTGAATCTCGCGCATCTGAAAGTCATCGACGACACCACTGCCAAATCCGCGAGCGATACTGCGCAGGTTCGCGTACGGCAGATGCGAGCAGGCGTTCTGAGCCGTGTGACCGTCGATGGTCTGCATGAACTCTTCAAAGGTCTCCCACCCGGTGTAGTCCTGCAGCCGCAGGCCATCGAGCGCCCGCAGATAGAACAGCCATTCACGCGCGACATGGGCATTGACCGGTGCGTAACCAATGCCGTCGGCCATCAGGACCTCAGTTGTGAAGCCTTGTGCGGTCTTGGCGGCGAAGTTGGATTCCCGGATGAGCCAGCCATCGGAATGATTGTGTACGTCAATCAGGCCTGGAGCGACGATTCGGCCCGCAGCGTTGATCTCGATTTCCGCATGAACATCATTCAATTGCCCGACCGCAGCGATCCGGTCGCCGTCGATGGCAATGTCCGCGCGCACGCCGGGTGCCCTGTTACCGTCGATTACGGTTCCCCCGCGGATGATCAAATCAGCCACATTTGACTCTTTTCTATGTCACGGCAATCTGTCCGTTGCGTCCGAGTCTGGACGCTAGCAGTCTCTGCATGCGACGACCATGATCGACGGACGTCGTTTCCCGAACCTGATGCACCTGCACGCCCTCGAGACTTGTCCAATCCTGGCTACGGCCGTGAACTGGAAGACCCGGGTTCGAGCCCGGACTGCCTCAAACAAAAAAAGCCCGGTATTCCCTGGGGAACACCGGGCTTCTGATTTTGTCGGGTGACGCTGCGTTACGGATTCGTAAAGTCGTCGAACGGGTTGTTGTTGCCGTCAGGATTGTATTGACCTTCGCCCGCCTGGTAACGACGCCAGTGGAACCAGTCGAGTTTTACGATTGACCACGGCGGGGCGTAGTCCCAGCCCCAGGTTCCCTCAGTGGCGTAGTTACGTTCGTCGCGGTCACCCCACGCGGCACCGCCACCGACGTAGTAGCCGTCGTAATGCCAGTCATCCTGGCACGCAGCCCATGGGGCGATCAGATGCGGGCAGCCTGCGCGGCACAGCCGTTCCCAGTTCGTGCTCAGCGGCTTGTACTTCCACTCGTGGTAGCCGAAGAACCCGGTTCGTGGATCGAGATCAACTTTTTTCTTCAACCGTGCCCAGAAGCTGGGGGGGTCATGCGCCTCGACTGTGGCACTCCAGCCACCAAGGAGAAATCCGGTCAATACAACGACGAAGCAAATTCGGTGAGGCATGGCAACCATCCGTGGTGAACAAGGAACAGCGGACAGGGAACAGCAATCTCAAGGCTGTTCCCTGCTTCCCATTCAGCCGGTCTGCGGCCTTAGCCATGCGGGTTACGCAGGAACTTCTGATAAGGGAGCCGCACACCGTCTACGAACACCTCATCGGCTCGCAGCACGGCATCAGGCGGCAAGAATCCCTGGGCGCCGAAAAAGGTTACCACGTCATCCTGATCGACACCGTCACCCGAAACCCCGAAACCGCCAATCAGAGCCCCGGTATCCGGATCGTAAATCGGCGTGCTGCCCGGGAAGAACACCACGTTGTTCTGATTTGTGATGTTGTCGGGATCGCGAAGATTGGTGCTTGGGAAGAACGCGTTATTCCCGACGACCGAATCAAACGCCGAAACGGGAATGGCTGCCTGGCTCTCGACGAGCGGAATCTTGGCTGCGGCAGTCGTGGTCGGGAGTCCGGTCGCGTTTGCGATGTCGTCCAGAATTGAGAATGTCGGATTCGGATCGCTGTCGTCGACACCAGACGGGAATCTGGGTTCCGCCAGGAATCGGAAGGTCCGGTTCGTGAAGGCGGCGCCAGCAGGCACGCCCGGAATCTGATCGATCGGCTGCAGTACGGATGCGTCGGCATAGTACGCCACATTGCGGGCCTTACCGACAGCAACGTCAATCGAGAAGATTGTCGCGTCACGTTGACGGAACAGACCCAGAACTTCGCCGTCCAGTCCGGTGACCGCGTAGACCATACGCGTCCGACTGCCGAGTGGCAGGCGAATCGCAGCACGCACTCGCAACGACTCGGTCAGTCCCTGCTCCACGATCTGCATGACGTCCGCGGCTGTGACCAGCCCGTCACTACTGTCATGCGGTGCGACCAGCCAGCCGAATGGTACTGACTGACCGTCGATCGTCTCAGTGGGTCCTGCTGCGACGAAGATGTTGGCTGAGTTCACCGGAATGTTCGCGCCCGAAACGTTCGCGGGATTCAGCAACCCGGCCGTCCCGGCGAAATCTCGCTGAGCGATTTCGAGGAGTTGTTGAACGCCACGGATTCCAGCGATTGGCCCGATGACTTCGAGCTGGATACCGACCAGGTCAAGCCGACCGAACGGGATGTCGAGATCCTGCACCGGGTGATTGCCAGGTTTGGCTCCACCGGCTTCCGCGTTCGCTCCTGTCGAGCCTCCCGCGGCCACTGTGGCGATGAATTCCGCTTCCAGGGCTTTCGGAGCGTTCAGACGCTCTCGCTCCGTCTGTCCGATACCGGCCTGGAAGTTCTGTTCGAAGTCAGCCGTCCCGTCCGGCCCGGGGAAAAAGACTCCGACGGCACCGATCAGAGTTTCACCGATACCGTCGCCATTGGTATCGCGGTAGATCGGAACACCACCGGGCAACGTGGCAATACCGCGTCCCTGAGCATTCGCGAAGGTCCCTGTCTGTACGCCGAAGGACTCGACATAACCGGCGCGCAGATCGATGTCACCATCTCCATCGACGTCAAACTGGTCGCCACCTATGCCGTCGCCGTCAGTGTCCGAAACGACGAAATTCTGATCGACGTTGAATCGCTCTTCCAGCGCAATGTCGTCGCCAGTGCCGATGACTCCGTCAGGGCCCGGGTGCAGCAGTGTGTCTGTGTTGGTGTGCTCAATGTCGAACAGGTCGACTGGCGGAGTGTGGAAAATCTCCGGCGGGAAGTGACCGCCAACACCAATCGGTCCAACGGTACCAGGACCCCGGGTTGTTGAAGCGAGCGCGGTCGCCCTGCTTGTTCCGTCGACGTTCGGGTTGGAATTCACGTCTCGGAACGTGATCGTCGTCTGACTGATGAACCGAACGAGTCGTGACGTGATGGGAGCCAACGTGCCGTTCGCGGGATCACCGTTCGCGAAGAATGCGGCGGTGCGGGCTTTGGCAACGGCCCCGTCGATGGCGAATGTCAGCGTATTGCCAGTGGGAGTGACACCGGATTCGGCCCGCACGCCCAGGATGCGTCCCTGACGGTCCACGATGGCGATGATGGCATCATTGCTTGGCGTGACGGTCGTCGCGTATTCAAGCGTCTGTGCGACTTCATCAGCCGTCAGTTGCGGATAGCCGGTAATCAAGGTGTGCAGACCATAGACGGAATCCAGAACCGAGCCGTCGCCTTCCAAGGCCGGTACTCCGTATGTGTCGGCGGCAAATTCGTACGAATCGAGTCCACGTTCGTGGTCGTACATGCCGTTCATGATGTCGCCAGACCCAGGAACGATCGTGTCACCCAGTCCAAGCACGTGGCCGACTTCGTGACCAACGATCGTCTGGAAGTCGAACGTGCCCGTGAAGAACTCGTCGCCTTCTGTCGTGTCGTGTCGATCGTTGCCATCCACCACGACCACGCGTTGCAGGCCGGATGTGCCGTCGCCGAAGTTGGCTGCAACCGTTCCGCCAACACCGAGCACTTCGCCCGCGGAACTCTCGTAACCGACGGCTTCCAGGTCGCCCTTATAAATGATGACCACGTCCTGAGAGTGCGCCTCCGGTGCCTGCTCAAATCGCAGGTTGAAGTCGGTGGCCTGTTCCCAACGGTACAGAGCCGATTCCGCGGCAACGATTTCCTCAGCCGTAATTTGATTCTGGAACTCGCCCAGACCACGGAAGTCGTACTGGATGACGACAGCATCCGGGTTGAACGGTCGTTCGCCGAATCCGGTCGCCTGTTCGACGGGCGGTGCAAAGACGGCTTGGTTTACAGTACCGAACGGGCTACCGCCGCCGGATTGTCCCATGAATGTGACCGGCATGGCCGTGCCACCATCCGCGCGTTCGACTGGGCCGCTCCCGCCAGCTGAGGTGATTCCCGAGTTAGTTGTGGAGTTTGCGGTACCCTCAAACTCGGATATCTCTGCGCGGTTCTCATTCTTCGCGGCTTCCTCCTCGGCGCCGTCCACGGGATCAGTGGAGACCTTTGAGGTTTCGTCCGAATCGTCGTCGTCGTCACCTTCGTTCTCAGTCAGCCCCTCACTGTCAGCTTCCTCGCCTTCGGCCGATTCCAGCTCCGCGGGCATTTCATTTGCCATGGCAAGCAGACCTGCCAGGCCAATGTCAGCATCAGCGTCGAGCTGTTGCTGTTCGGGCGGAGTGGACTCGCCCTCTGATTCGGTCGTCTTCGCGTCCGACTGCTCGGCCGACGCAGCTTCGGCAGCCGCTTCTTCCGCTGCCTGGGAATCGGCTTTCTGTTGCGTCTCGCGAGTCAGATCGAGATCCGCCATTGTCTGTCGGACCTGCTCGATCTGCTGCTCGGACTGCTGCAGAGCGATGTCGGCCGGCGTCAATTCGCCGTGCTGGCCGGGCGAGAGCAGATCGACCGTCTCGATCGGGATCAGACTGCCGACCATGGTCCCGGTTTCCGTGGGGATCATGCTGCCGAGTACAACTTTTGGTTCAAGCCGTTCGGTATGACGTGCCTGTCTGGGCTTGATGCGCCGATTGCCGCGAGACTTCTGTCCGTCACTACCGTGTGATGATCGATTCCACAAGGACACGTGCCACCTCCATTTGACATGTCCGGTTCCCCCCGGACGTCGCGACTTTCTTGTCGCAGGTTCCGCGCCACGCCACCTGACACTGAGCACATGACAACGAGCGCTCGCGCGGTGGCACTTCAACAGACGCAACCTCTTCGAAATCGGAACAATCGGTACAGGCAGTCAAATCGATTTGATCGATAGGACGAAAAAAGACCGTTCCTGTCAAAAACCGGGTCTGAATGCCCCAGTTACGCGGGCGGGACGAGCCTGCATTGCACAGCGGGGAGGGTTCCGAGTGTGCAACGCAGACGGGATGCCTGGAGGGCAGCATCCCGGTCTCGCCCGGAGCGATGTCAATGGCATCAATTGCGTTGCGCCGCGGCACAGCGGTGGTGTTGCAGTTCGGAAAGCATCACATCGAAGGCATAGGCGGCCAGCTTTTCGCTGACTCTGTCCTTGTGTGCGATCCTCTCTCGCCGCAGCAGCGCTTCGGCGGCGAAGTCCAGCAGAGCTGAAACGAACTGATCGGTTTCCTCTCTGGTACCAGGAAGTTGAAGCTGCCACGCCAGTGACGCGGCGGTCTGGTCGTAAAACGCATCGTCAGTTTCAAACAACGTGTGACTTGTCGGTAGCATCCTGCTCTCCTTCAAAGTGCGGCCATGGCGGCCAGGACGGGTTGAGTTTCCGTTTTCTTCTGAGGCTCTTTGGCTGGCTTGCCCAGCACTGTCAGACGTTGGCCCAGAACACGCAGCCGTTCGCGCTTTGCTCCGGTCCCGCGTTCCAGCCATTGATCGAGTTGCAGTCGCCCCTCGATATGAACCGGCATGCCTTTGCAGACGCGGTCGTCTGCAAACTCGGCCGGGTTTCCCACCAGTCGGACTTCGACGAATGTCGTCTCCTGACACCATTCGTCAGAACGGCGGTCCTTCCAGCGGCGGTTGATCGCCACTCCGAACTCGGCCACGGGAGTCCCTAATGGTGTGAAGCGGACTTCCGGGTCACGAGTTACGTTTCCAGCGATCACAACAAGATTCAGACTATGCATGATTGATCTCCATAATTGAGAGACAGCGCAACGGTGTCCGCCATTCCGTCGGCGCACACCGCGAACGCTGTGTGACAGTGAATGGATCGTCTGCGGGCGGCAGCGAGCCGCCGGGTCAGCGGTTCTCTCGGACTTCAGCCGTCCGAAGAGAGTCCGCGCTGGATCAGCGGGCGGGCGGCGGCATCTCGACGGTCTCGTCGAGCCGGAGCTCTCTCTGGACAGCGATGAATTGCCAGCGGGCGTCGGTGGCGGCCATCGATTTGATCCTGGTCCTAGTCTTGTGTGGTGTACTTGCTGTTTCCAGCCACGTCCGTCATTGATTCGTTTGAAGTGGCTTGAGTCTAAGGTTCATATCGACACTCACAAGATCGAAGCGGACGGGAAATAACGGCTTTTCCGGCAGGTGGGACAACAGTGTGTCCCACCTGATGCCACAGCTGCTCAAACACATTCCAAATCTCCGACGGATCGGCAAAAACACCATGTCCCGGTCGACATCCAGGCTGCCACCGCTGGCCCGACAATGGCGCATCGTCAAGCTTCTGTCTGCTGCGCGAGGCCTCTCACTGAATGAACTCGCGGCCGAGCTGGGGGTCTCCATCAAAAGCATTCGCCGAGACCTGGGCGAGTTGCGCGATGCGGATATCCCACTCGCCGAGTCCACTGGTCCACACGGAAAGAAGACCTGGCGACTGGACATAGGCGAGCGAATTCCGACCAGTTTCAATTTCGACGAAATCGCAGCGCTCTATTTCGGACGTCTGTTCTTTGAGCGCCTGGCTGGAACGTCACTGTGGGCCTCGGCGAACTCGGCATTTCGCAAGATCGAGCAATGTCTTGGACCCACCGGATTGGCTTATCTGGATCAACTTACGCCACTGTTTCATCAGACAGCCGCCGGAGTGACAGACTACTCTTCACGAGCCGACAAAATCGACACGCTCCGCACGGCATCGGAAGACCTGCGCGTGGTCACGGCGGAATACCATCCGGTCGGTGCGAGCGATCCCCGCAGGTACGAGCTGCAACCGTACGGAATTACTGAGCATGAAGGCTCGCTGTATGCCGCGGTCACGTCGCCGGAATGGGACGGCGTCCGCAACTTCAAGGTCGACCGTTTTCACAGTGTCGAGCTGCAGACCGAACGCTTCGAACGTCCGATGAACTTCGATCTGAAACGGCACTTCTCATACAGCTTCGGCATCTATCACGAATCGGGCGAGCCGTTTCAGGTCCGTGTGAGATTCGCCCCCGAAGCCGCTCGGTACGTCTCGGAGAAAACCTGGCACGTCAGCCAGACGCTGGAGAGTCAGGATGACGGCAGTGTCATCCTGACCGTTGAGCTGTCGAGCACCCGATCCTTCATGAGCTGGGTGCTGGGTTTCCGGTCAGCGGCGACCGTGCTGGAGCCGGCGTCATTCGTCGACGAGATGCGCATCGAAATCGACCGCATGAAACAGAATTACCGGAGCGGCTGAGTGCCGGAGGCGGCTTACGGCTGTGCGAGTTCGCGTTCGATCGTTTCGCACAGTTTCGCCGAGCCGACATTTCCGACCAGTATGATGTTGGGAAACAGCATCTTTGGAATCGAACCGGCTCCCGCCTTGGCGTACAGCTTCACGTGACTGGCGATGAACTTTTGCGGGACCTTCTTCTCCAGGACCTTCTGGAGCAGTTCTTCTCCAACAATCTTAACGGCTCGCTCACGAGCTGCGGCGGCAGTCCGAGCTCGGTTCGACTCGAACAGCCAGTCGTGATACTCGCGGTACTTCTCCGGCTTCAGTTTCCACACGGTGACAGCCAGATTGGCGATGTCGCAGGCCTCGCGATGCTGCGATTCCGTGCGACCCACCTGATTGTTGCAGGTCGCGTTGAGTGGAACGGGCAATGTGAGCACAGCCAGGTCATCACCAAACTTTTTAAACGCTTCATCGATTTCGTGGTGCATGTCCCGGCAGTGCGGACACGTGTAGTCGTACATCTCGACGAACACGTACTTCGCATCCGGCTTGCCCAGCAACGGCCACTGGCGGACATCCAGCTTTGTGTCACCAATGATCCTGATGAGCCGACGCTCTGGTTTCGGATCGTCGGTGCTGTCGGTCTTTTTCGGTGTGTCCTTCGAATCGGTCTCGTTCGTTTCAGCTGGCTGCTGAGCCGACACCGGTGAGTCAAGTGACACACAGACAGACAGGAAAACCAGAAGCCACAGGAATCGGGTCGGCGAAAGCGTATTCATGATTCAGTGTCAGTCGGTGCGACGTCAGGATTCGGAATCGATCACGGCTATTAGTCGAATGTCGGAGCTTCGAAGACGTCATCATCAAAATCCGGCGCCTCGAAGACATCGGCGTCCGGCGATTCAAACACATCGGAATCTGCCTCAGCGGTCGCGTCTGGCAGGATTCGGGCTGCGACTGAATCGGAGCTGGTGTGGTATTCGGTTTGAAATGTCGGCGGAGGCGGCGTCATCAATTGACCGCCGATCAACACACCGACTGAAGCTGCGCTGAGCGTCGAGAACCCGGCGGTGGGTCGGGTCCCCAGCGGCCGCTTCCAGAGTATCGTCGCGGCGATCAGCAGGCCGCAGGCGTGTGCGCTAAGGCAGTAACTGCAGAAGTGCCCGATCGCAAAAATCTGTAGTGAGATGAACCAGACAGCGGCCAGCCCCGCAGCCAGTCCGCATGTCGTAAAGACTCGCAGTGCGAATCGACGCTGCCGATCAGACGCTCGCGTCCCACAGAAACCAAGAGCCACGATGGCCACGGAATAGAGCCCTGTCGCTCCCACGGCGACCGGAGCCGCAAACCAGTTCGACCATCGGGAAGACAGCACATGGTCGCAGTCAAAGACGCTGCCACCGCACCCGGCAACACCCGACTTGTTGAGCGCCACCCAGGTAAGATATCCGCTGATCACGAGCGCGACGCTGCACAATGCACGCAGGGTCCAGACGAGTTTCTGTGAGAGATGAAAATTCATGACCGTTTGCGGACCGCTTCTAGGTTCAGACTCAGTTTGTGGGACCCGCCGAATTTTATCCTGATCCGGCACAAAGGGCGTGCGAAACTGCCAGAATTTCCTGACACGCCCACTCATGAGCTGCCGCTTCGACAGACTCGTTACAACCCGCACGGGTAACTCGCGTGCTATTCTTCGGGGCGACACTCTTCAGCAGAAACGTGAAGCCGGTTGGGAGCAGCAAAGAGCTGACGATGTACACGTTACCGCAAAAACTGCATCATTCGACAATGATGCCCGCGAGAACGAGATGAAGCTGTCAGTTCGCTTGTCCCGACAGATACTCATCACGATCTGCTGCTTTGGCCCTTTCCTTGTCGGTGCCGGTTGTCAGGAAAAAGTGCCCGCTCCCGAAGTGCAGCTGCCAAACCCAATTCCGACTGGGGAACCATGGTTTGAAGAAGTCGCCGAGAATTTGCAGCTCGACTTTGTGCATGTCGCCGGGTTTCAGGTCGATCCGTACTTCATGCCCCGAGTGAATGGGGCTGGGTCGGCATTGTTCGATTATGACAACGACGGCCTGCTCGACGTTTACTTACTTCAAAACGGTGGGCCCGATGGTCCCGCGAATCGCCTGTTTCGCCAGCAGGCAGATCACACGTTTGTCGACGCAACTGCCGGCTCAGGTCTTGACGTGTCTGGCTGGGGCATGGGAGTGACAACCGGCGACGTGAATAATGACGGGCACGTCGATCTGGCCGTATTCGAATACGGTCGCACTCGGTTGTTTCTCAACGAAGGAGAGGGCCACTTCGTTGACGTCAGTGAAACGGCGGGGCTCGTAAATCCACTGTGGGGCATGTCCGGAGTCTTCTTCGACTACGACAGGGACGGCTGGCTGGATCTGTTCATCGCCAACTACGTCGACTACGACCCGTCCTGGCCGTGTTCATCGACGAGTGGACGGCGGGCATACTGTTCGCCATCCGTCTTCACAGGGACTGTCAGCAAACTGTTCCACAACATCGGGCAAGTGGAAGATGCGGGGACGTCCACTCGCCGTGTTCGCTTCGAGGATGTCACTGTTGCCTCGGGGATCGGACGCAAGATCGGACCCGGGCTAGCTGTACACAGCGTCGATTTTACCAATGACGGCTGGCCCGACGTGCTCGTTGCCAACGATCAGACGAACAACGAATTGTGGGTCAACCAGCGCGATGGAACTTTCCAGGACGAAGCAGTCGTGCGCGGACTTGCCTGCAACGCGTTTGGACGATCGGAAGCCGACATGGGCATCGCGTTGGGTGACGTCGATGCAAACGGACATCTCGACGTGTTCATCACTCATCTCAACATCGAAACGCATACTCTTTGGATGCAGGATGAGCCCGGGTTATTCACCGATCGGACTCCCGCCAGTGGGTTGGCACCGGCGCGCGGAACCGGATTCGGAACGGCGCTGGGTGATTTTGATCTCGACGGCGACCTCGACCTTGTCGTCGCTACGGGAGCCATCCGACGGGGCGACGATCCACTGGGCAATCCGAAGTTGGGGGAACACTGGTCTGTATACGCAGAGCCAAATCAGGTGCTGAGGAACGATGATGGTCACTTCGTTGATATTTCTGCTCGAGAATCGGCCTTGTGTGGACAGGCCGACGTGGCCCGGGGTCTGGCTGTCGGTGATCTGGACAACGACGGTCGGCTCGACCTGGTAGTGACATGTGTGGACGCTCCCGTCAAAGCACTGATAAACCGAGCGCCGCGTCGGGGACATTGGTTAGCTGTTCGCGCAATCGATCCGACTCTCAAGCGTGACGCGTTCGGTGCAATCGTCCAGGTTGCTGCTGGCGGGCGACAATGGATGCGCGTCATCCAAACGGCCGGCAGCTATGCCTGCGCGAGTGACGCACTCGCCCATTTCGGTCTGGGTGAAGTAACCGAAATCGAGCAGATCGAAGTCCGCTGGCCCGATGGGTTGATTGAGACTTTTACTGACATCGACGTGGACGTATCGGTGACATTGCGGCGCGGCGAAGGTCAGGCGGCAACTGGAAATTCCCGTTGACCCTCGACCTTCAGGGAAACGAATTCATGTCCGATCCTGCTTGCAGCACCGCTAGGCACCGATCGCGGCTCGCCCCGACTATTCTTTCCTAACATCCCCTGCTCGGGGGTTTTGGGTATATTTCGTTCGTCCTCGGCACGCTTCCTGCAGCGTGCCTTTTTTCGTTTGGTCCGATGATGGCCACTCCCCACCGACGGGTAAATCTCCACCGGTGGCGGAATGTCGCCAATCGTAATCACGCCACCGGTCACCTGGCAGCGTGTCTTTTGATAATAGGGCACTTGGCCGAAATTGAAGTACATCCGCAGATTCAATGTGGTGAAGATATCCATCAGATCGTTCCCGGCGCCGGTCCCGCGTAAACGAACCTCAAGGTCGCTGAGCCCACCCAGTGCCCTCTCGACTTCCTCGTCAATGTCCTGGATTCTTGGCTGCTCAACCGCCAACGTTGCCAACTGATCTTCGACAGATGTGATCTCACCGCTGATTTCATCAAGCCTCCCCTCCAGAGCCTTGAAGGAAGCGTCGCTTGTCGCCCGGCAGAGGTTCTCTTCAATCTGTTGCTTGTCTGCCTCGAGTTCCTGTAGCCGAGTTTTCAGCGGGGCGGTCGGTGCAGAATCGGTGCAGCTCATCTCCTGCCGAGCCAGTTCCACCAGGTGGCCACGCAACTCTTGTTGCAGTCCTTGCATCTGGACCAGCTGCCCAACTAAATTCAACGCAAACTGCGCCGCCGTAGGGCCGTTGACATGATTATGGTTACACAGTTTTCCACGGGACGTTTCATAACCAGAGCAACGGTAACGATATGTGCGTTTTTGCTGACAGCGGTACATCGGGGCACCACAGTTCATACAAAACACCTTACCGCTGAGCGGGTTGTCCTTACCCTTGAGATGCCTCGCCGCACCGATATGGTTACGCGCTCGCTCAGCGTGAGCCCGTTGGGCTTGTTCAAGCAGCTCGACATCCACAATCGGTTCAACCCCGGCATCGGCACAGATGATATTGGCTGGATCGTTGGTCTTTCGCCATGCGCACAATCTTGTGCATTTGTCGAATGCGTTCCTTCATTTCAAATACTCCAAATAATCCATGCGTCAAAAAAAGAGCGGTGACGATTACTCGCTACCGCTCCGTGGGCATAGTCCCTCCTTTGTGTGCGTTCATGAGAGCCATTGTTGACAGGTTCGGTAGTGTGCCGGGTTTCTTTCTTGAAGTGGGGAGACCTGGTAATGGCAAGAACGATCGATCGAGGTCTGTGGGAGCAGTGGCGGGCTCGGCTGCTGCGGTTC
>CAYSJO010000131.1:0-5759 GCA_964431285.1 uncultured Planctomycetaceae bacterium | reverse complement strand
CCATCAGGGAGAACTGTACGCGGCCACGACGACGTACGACTGGACCCGTGTGTTTTCGGGAGATTACGACCCGGTTCGCGTCTACCGTTATGCAGGTGGTACGCAATGGAAAGACTGTGGGCAGCCGGGCGAGTGTCTTCGCATCAACTGCATCGCGTCATATCGCGGCAAGTTGTATGCCGGGGGAGATCGCGGGCAACTTCTTCCCGGTGAACGCCAATGGGCAGGTCGACCTTATCGCGTGTACGTCTATGACGGCGACAACGAGTGGAAGGTGTCTGGCACATTCCCGGCTGAAGAACCTCGGAATTGCTACCCGCACGCGATGGCTGTGCATGACGGCCAGCTGTATGTCGGCTACCCGAATGTCTACGCCTTCGATGGCAAAGACTGGAAATTCGTCGGCACGCCAATCGGGAATACTCCCAGAAGTCTGCGTCCACTTTTGCAGGTTCACTGCCTGGAGGTGTACCGCGGAAAACTGCATGCCGGAATGTGGCCGGAAGCTCGTGCGGTCGTGTATCGGGGAGGAGAAGACTGGGAGGACCGCGGACGGCTTGGTGATGGAACGGAAATCAACGCACTGACCGTGTACAACGGAAAACTCTACGGTGGCGCAATCCCTCGAGCAGAAGTCACGCGATACGACGGCGGGACTTCCTGGACCTCGGTCAAACGCTTCTACTCACCCGAAGGGTGGGCTCCAGCGTCTCCCACAACAGCCACCAGTGAAGAAGCCAACGACTGGACCCGAGTGACAAGCCTGACCGTCTTTCAGGGCCGATTATTCGCGAGTATCGGAAGCTGCACCAGCTCGGTCCAGGATGCGCCAGCGGACGTGCGGGGAAAAGTCTATTCAATGGAAGCGGGAAAGTGTGTGTCCTACGACGGCGATATTGGACCCGGCTGGAAGCACATTGTGGCAATCCGGCAAAAGGGCCAGCTCCGGCTGATTGTCGACAGTAAGGTCGTTGCGACTTCCACGTCGTTTCAGCCAGAGGACTACGACATATCAAACGACCAGCCGTTGAGGATCGGCTTTGGAGAAATGGACTACTTCTCGGGCAGGATCAGGGAAGTCCGAATGTATAACCGGGCACTGAGCGAAAACGAGATCATGGCAACCGGGCCGTGAACTCGCGAGCCCCGTGCCGCTTTGCCGGGCATCGCTGGAGCCGACCAGATGCCTGCGCCACAGCGCAGCCGCCCCATCAGCCTCCGCTTAGAGTGCGGCGCATCGAGTCGGTGTTCTTTTTGGGATCGAGCCAGACTCTTCTTGTCTCTCCCTCTTTGAACTCGAGTTCAAACGGCTCATTCCAGATGCGCTGCGCCGTCTCTTGAACCGACTCCGGACCGTCATTGAGCCACCAGTAACCCGCGCCCGCGGAGAGCCCCATCACAAACAGGAACGCGCCGGCCGTCGTTAGTCCGCGTAAGAGTTTTTCGGAGCTGGACGACTGGCTGGCCAGTTGCTCGTACATCTCCCAATCGGTGGGTTTCGAGGCAGGGGCTGTAGGATCTCTGGGGTCTGACATGACGAATACCAATGGGCGGGGAATGATCGGTTGCAGACGGCGAGAATCCGCACAGGCTGGAGTTCTTAGCGTGTGTGACCACGAGCGCGTGTTTTCACTTTTGATCCTGGGATTGATTCCGAGCAGATCGTGTGACCTGTGTCGCGCGTCGTCACTTACTGCGGGATATCGCGGTCTGGCAGATTCTATGGATATGACAGGTGGCACGGCCGAGGCTGGCGGCCCATTCGGACGTGCCCGAATCCTCGGTGACTGCACGCGCTGCGTTCTTGTGGAATTCGGGCGGATTGCTGATGATGAAACTGCCCTTCAGTGCGACTGGTTTGTCGTTCTGAGCAGGAATCCAGTGGTCTGTCAGGTCTTGGTTTTCGTGTAGCTACGCTCGCCGGAGTGGTCTTTCGCGGGAGCCGTTCCACTGTCTGGCGACGGTGGCTACTTGAAACCCAGGACCTGACAGACCACTGGATTATGTCACGTTCATGAGTTCCGGCTCATCTCCTGCCGGCCGGAATTCCTCACCATGCTGTCAGGCAACGTCATGCTGCAGGACCAGACAGCCAGTGGCGTCACCACACCCACCTCCATGCTTGTGGCAGTGGATGATGGCCTCAGGATTCCGATCGATCAGCCCGTCGTTGTAATTGGACGATCGAAGCGTCGGGCCCACTACCAGATTAAGGATCCGCAGGTCTCATCCGTCCATTGCGAGATTCACGCCAGAGACGGCAAGCTTCATGTGCGGGATTGCAGTCGGCACGGGACACGCATTAACGGACGCAAGGTTGATGAATCTGAGCTGTTGGAAGGCGATATCCTGCAGTTCGTCAAACACCGGTTCCGGGTCGAGACCGGCGTAACTGGCCCGCACCGCGACAAGGAAAAGTCAAGACACCAGGATTCTGGCCCCACCGCGCGCGACAGCTGGTATGTTCGGATGGCCGGTATCGAACTCGGTCCAATGCCGTGGTCGGATCTCGCCGACATGACCCGGAATCACGAGGTCACACGCGCCGACGAAGTCCGTCAGGAGTTTGAGTCGGAGTGGAAGTCTGCCGGCAGCGTCTGCAGCCTGTTTCCCGATACCGAAGATTCAGCCGCTGTCATTCGGGAGGATGAGGACGGCAGTGAGCCGGCTCCAGCAGTCTATTCAACGCCGGAAGGCGAATCCGCCGAAGAAGTCATCGACCTGGACGATGATCTGTCCAGTTTCGTCCTCGGAGATGACGGGATTCTCGATCATCCTGCGCCGGTTGACTACAAACCGGACCCCGACAATCCTCGGTATTTCATGCGCCGCAAGGGTCGCGAATCCGGCCCACTTGAGTTTGAGAAACTGCAGGCACTGGCGGTTGAGGGGCGTTTGTCGGAGCTGGATTCAATTCGCACGGATGCGAACCCGGACTGGGTCTCGGCTGCAACGGTGAAGGACCTGTTCATCGAGGGCGGCAGCCGGGACCTTAGTGACGAGGCCTATGCGGCGAGTCTACTGTCCGAAACGGACCAGAAGGACAGCCGGACGGGTTCGGACGTCCCGGATCCGCTGATTCCCGAACGAGACGCGACCAGCCCCGTCCCTGAGACCGATTCGACTTCGTTGGACGATCCGGGGACGTCTCTCCCGCCACTACCGGTGCCAGCGGCACGCGACGGTTCCCGGCGAACGATGGCCGGTGATGCATTGGCACCATTGATCTACCTGAAGACCTGGCCGGCCATGGCTGTCTGTATTGTCCTCGTTGCCATGCTGCTGTCCTCGTTGATTCCATCGTTTGAGGCGTCCGTCGTACGGGGCCGGGTCACCCTGGACGACCAGCCGCTCAAAGACTCGTCGATTACTTTTACTGACATGAGTGCCGGGATCGAGGCCAACGGGCTGATTGACGAGGATGGCACATTTGTCGTCACCACAATGGGAGGCGGTATGAGCCCGGGAACGTACATCGTGACATTTGCGCCTGTGAAGCCGGAGCCGGAAGCGGTAATTGAGCAGTTGCAGCGGCAGTATCTAAACGGACAGGCTCCAGGCGGTGCTCAGGAACAGGACCTGAATGCTGAAGAGCCAGCCTCGCTTCCGCCAGGGACGATTCCGATGAAGTACCGGGCAAGCAATACCAGCGGGCTGTCGGTCGACGTGGTTGACGGCAGAAATGAGTTTCCGTTCGATTTGACGTCAAAATAGTTCCAGCCTCTCCGACACGGCCGCCGACAGTTGACACTCAAAACCAGCAGGAGTTTAATGCGGGTCTTCCCGTTCGGAGGCAGACTACCCACATTGCCACGGGTGGTATTTCACCTCAATAGGGTGAGTCGGCGTAACGGAAAGCTGCGGGCGCTTGATCAATCGGGACGCTGCAGTTCCCCTTCGAACATCTCGACCCCACATTCTGCGTTGGAGGAAAGTATCTATGCGTACGATGATTGCTGTCACTGTTTCCGGTCTGCTGTTGATTTCGGCCCTGACGGGTGGCGTTGATGCCCGTCCCCAGTACAAGAAGGCCTTCGGCGAGAAGTACCCGGATGTCGTCAAGAAGCAGGGAAAGACAAAGACCGGCTGCAACGTCTGCCATCCGGAAAAGAGCAAGAAGGTCCGTAACAACTACGGCACTGCCCTGGGCAAGGTCGTCAAGAAGAACGAGAAAGACACAAAAAAAATCGCGGAAGCTCTCGGCAAGGTCGAAAAAGAAAAGAGTGCCACGAAAGACAAGACCTTCGGCGATCTGCTTAAAGAGGGTGAGCTGCCGGGCGACAAGTAAACGTGCAGCTGCTGATTGACAGTCAAGGCCGTTTCCCAATTGGGAAACGGCCTTTTTTCGTGGGTTCTGTGGAGGCAACCTTGACGGATGAGGCCGCCTCGATTCTCCTCCCGGCGACGCGACATTCGGGCGGTCGGCGTCGACACAGGATGGAATTTGCTCCGTTCTGTTCCGCCCACTGAAAGTGATCAGTGGGACATTTACAGCCTGGGCCCGACGACTCGACACGGAACGAGTTCGTTATGCACGGAGCAACGACATGGGATTGTTCGGCAAGCTCAAGGGAGCACTCAAGAAAACAACGGACGTGTTGCGGAAGGACATCCGCGACGTATTCAAGGCCGGTGAACTTCTTGACGACGCGAAGCTGCAGGAATTCGAAAAGCGGCTGCTGCTGACCGACATGGGCTTCACGGCGACTCAGGCAATTGTCGGAGAGGTCCGCGAGAAACACCTCGGCCGGACGGTCGTGCTGGACGAAGTCTGGGCCACGGTGAAGGACAAGCTCAAATCGCTGCTGAAAGGTGAAGGTGACATTCGCTATGACGAGGACGACCTGGTCTCGCCACTGAATGTCCAGACCGATGGTCCGACGGTGATTCTGGTTTCGGGAGTCAACGGTGTCGGTAAAACGACGTCCATTGCGAAGCTGGCCAAGCTGCTGCAGAAAGCCGGCAAGTCGGTCGTACTGGCTGCGGGTGACACGTTTCGTGCGGCGGCGGTCGAGCAATTGACGTTGTGGAGTCAGCGGCTGGGCTGTGACATCGTGACGAAACCCAGTGGGACCGACCCGGCCAGTGTTGCGTACGCTGGCTGCGATCATGCCGTTAACGAAGGCAAAGACATTGTCATTGTCGACACCGCCGGACGGCTGCAGACGCATCAGAATCTGATGGAAGAACTGGGCAAGATTCATCGCGTGATTGGAAAGCGCATCCCGGGAGCACCGCACGAAGTCCTGCTGGTGCTAGACGCCACCACGGGTCAAAACGGACTGAGCCAGGCCGCGCATTTTTCCGATGCCGTGGAGTGCACGGGACTGGTGTTGGCCAAATTGGATGGCTCCGCCAAGGGCGGAGTGGTGGTTGCCATTCGTCAGACGATGGGTCTGCCGGTCAAGTACGTCGGACTTGGCGAACAGATCGACGATCTGGCGGTCTTCAGTCCGGACAGCTTCGTCGACGCCATGATCGACGAGGAAGTGGCCTGATTCAGTCCGCGCATAAACTCAATGAGGAGATGACATGCCCGGTCAACCTCCCATCGCTCAGGCTGGGACGATCCCGTACCAAAATGCTGGCGGGCGGATCGAGTTCTGTCTGATCACGTCGGCGAGCGGACAACGCTGGGGGTTTCCCAAGGGCATCATCGATCCCGGTGAAACCGCCACCGAAACGGCCCTGAAGGAAACCGACGAAGAAGCCGGTCTGCGGGGAAGACTCATCGGCGATTCGCTTGGTGAGTACGTGTA
>CAYSJO010000130.1:0-18951 GCA_964431285.1 uncultured Planctomycetaceae bacterium | reverse complement strand
AGCAAATGAACGAGCTGGCTGTGGCACAAGTCCACCGGCTTAACCCGTCTCTCGCTTTCATGACTGGCGATTTGACGAACAAGAATACTGAGGCCGAATGGAAAACGTTTGGGAGGATTTATGGAAAACTCAAGCCGCCTCTGTACGCCATGCCCGGCAACCACGACACGCTGTACGACCGCACAAAGCTCGACAAAGAATCGCTGGGCGATCTGCTGGAGACCGGATTGAGCAACTGGAAGCTGGCCGACGAACTGGCCGGCAAAACCGAATCCGATCGCACGGCGCTTTTTCGGCATTTCATGAAGCGTAAACCGTACTACGCGGTGGAAAAAAACGGCTGTGTATTCCTGTGCCTGAATACGGGCGTCGCGTCCGTGGACAAAGATCAGATGCAGTGGCTCCGCGACGAACTGGAACGCACGAAGGATGCCGCCCATGTTTTCGTTCTGGGCCACTATCCCGTCCTGCCCGCTTTCGGAAACAGCATTCAGGGTCCCGAGGCGCAGGAGATCCTTACGTTGCTGCGCGAGTACCGGGTGACCGCATACCTGTCCGGTCACCGACACCGCTACGACTATCGCATGCACGACGGAGTGATGCACATGCTGTGCGACTGTCTGTGCTGGGGCGAGTACCGTTCGTACCAGGTCTATCATGTGTATCCGGACCACATCGAGGCGTGCTGGAAACCAATCTTCCGCGCCGACGGCAATCGCCCGCTGTACGAACGCGTGAGTTTTCCAGAACCTCGCTTCTCCAGGTGACGAGCGAGATTTCGCATCAGGCGGGCAGAGCTGTTCTCGAAGAAGGGTCAGGAGGGATTCAGACGCATGAGTCGCGACATGATTCAGTCCTGCCTGCTGTCTTCGGTCTTCATTGCTGGCACGACCAGCACCACCGTCGCGTGGGAGTCGTACCCTCCGCCGTTGACGCTTAGTGAACGTGTCTTTGAATTCGACACTGTGGCGTTCGCTGAGTATCTGGGGTCGGTCGACGCAGCTCAGAACAATAACCCGAGAAAAGGGCGGTATCGGATTCTGCATGTCGCGAAGTCAGATGTGTCGACAGAAGCCGGACGACGCATCACTGACGATCTGAAGCAGCAGCCAGCGACAGGCATCGTCCGTGGCCAACAGTTCTCACTGCTGACGACACGGTCCAGAACATTCTCGAAATTCGGTTTCTGGACACAGGCTGTCGCCTTGCAGGAAGCGGCTTTGCTTCTCAAGAGCAACACATCCAAAGAACTGCGGCTGTTCCGCAATTACGCATCGCTCTCGCGTCATCGCTATCAAGAGTACTCGGCGAAGCGACAAGAGGCGGTCTTGCGACGTAGTGAAGGGACGGCCGATCGCATCGACGTCGCCTCGCTCCGTGAGCGTATTGATGATGACATCCGTAACTACGTCGTAATGCTGACTCATGGCGAGCGCCTTATGCATTCGGGGACCCTTGAGTATCCCCAGCTCGCCGAAATCTTCCGCATCATCCACCTGCTGCCTAACACCGTCGATTCGTACGAACGGTGGGACGAAATCCAGGAACACCGCAGGCAGTTCTTCTGGCAGGCAGTGGCCAGACTGTCTGCCCACAGCCGCGGGATTCGTCAGAAGATTGTCGACTCAGAAGAGCCTCTTCCGTTGATGCTCGACCACACGAATCCGCTCCTACAATACTCCAACTGGATGCAGAGGGCACTGTCCTGGCAATTAACACATGGACCGCGGGTGCAACTGCCCGGCTACGCCTTCAAGTGAGATGACGACGGGCTGTTTCAGCAAATCGAACGACTGGTGACTGAGTTCTCCGTGCCAGAGTGGCCTTGCCCGAGTCTCGTTCGAGGCCTGTTGGGAGTTCACCAGTCAAAGTTCACGGCCGCGATTCAGCAACGTCAACTGCGCGGTCCACTCGAAACATTTCTGACTGGTGTCGAGCAGTGTGACGATCCCGTCATGAAGTTCTACGCACGCTGCGGACGACTGGGTTATCTCACACAATACGGGCCAGACGCCGGACGTCGTCTGAAACCGGAGCACCTGAACGAGATCGACGAACTGATTGTGTGGACGGTCGCGTGGACGAAGCAACATCCGGACTCGACCGTGTGCTCAGTGAGCTGTCGCAAACTACTGGCCTTCGCGCGCGGACAGATGGTGAAGCGCATCAACAGCGGCTCGCAGCGTCCGTCCTCTCTGGCCACGCCACGACCTCAGTCGGGCAGCGATCCATTTCCCAACGTCGCCATCGAACCGCTCGGAGTCACCGCGACCTGGCGACACCTGATTCCCTGTGGCGATGCCTTGGACATTGCATGGTCGCCACAAACGCTTCTGGCTTTGAGGCGTGACCAGGAACCGGTCATCCTGCTAAGGGAAATGCCGCGGTCGGACTTTATTCGGCAGGTCGTGTGGGACGGTGAATTCGCGTGGGTGGGAACACGACGTTCCGGACTGCGCGTCTATTCAACCGACGGCCAGGTTGTGCAGCACTTTCCCCTTGCTTCGACGGAATCGGAGGATGTGCCCACAGTCATATCGTCCGGAAAAGAAACGGTCAGTCTTCCTCAGTGGGACGCGGACGCCAGCAGCGACCGTACCAGTGGATACGTCGATGAATCTATGGGGCGACATCGTTTCCGGTTGTGGGCCGTCTCGCCTGGTCGTTGTCTGGTTGTGGCCCACTCCGGTGTACGTGGTCGCCAGTGGATTGCGGTGGTTGAACGAAACCGTGAGCTGGGACAATGGGCCGTCGATGTCATTCATGAGGCCACCAAGGTGGCTGATTCCAAACGCCGCGACCTGGACCTGTCTGAGATCTGCGAGCCAAACTGGTTCGCCAATCTGACTGCTCCTACGGGCGGCACGGTCGTTCTGATGGGACGCCGGCACATCGGGAGTCGCGTGTTCGCGCCATCGGCGATGCGAATCAACCTCGGAAGCCGCAAGGTTTCTCTGGACTCGCACGCCGAATTCACCACGAGCCATCAGTTCTATAAGCCCATTCCGATCGGAGACCGGCTGGTTGTGCCGGAGTGGCGACAGTGTGTTGTCCACTCACCCGACAAGAATTCCCCCAGTGGCTGGAAGACGCCGCAGGTCACCACATACGAGCAGGCGAAGACTGCGGCCGCAGAGTCTCGGTGGCAGGGTTTCGCTCTCAACGGACAAGTGTATTTTCCCGGTGGCATCTGGCGTCGACTTTCGGCCGACGACGTGACCGTTGAGCAACTTAACCCGGAACCACTGGCGAGCTGCTGGCAGTTTGAGGAGTACGCCGTCTCGTCACAGTACGGTCTGATTGGCTGGAATAAGGGAGACCAGCTCTACAGCATCCGCTTCGATAAACCGACTTCTCCGAAACCGTCGCTCGCCCAGCAGTATCCATTCGTGCCGGAAGAATCTCGGGATCGTCACGCTGAGGCAGTCCGGTCGTTACGCGAGATGGGAGCCATAGTCGAAACTCGCTGGGGAGCAGCCCGCATTCCCGCTCGCAATCAGGGTTGGGGAAGCTCCTGGCGGACGGTCGCGTGGTTGTCTGAAGAATGGACGGGCGGAGATGAGGGACTGTCGCTGCTCCGCGACGTTTACAACCTTCGCGGTTTGTTTCTGGTCAACGCCCGGGTTTCTGATGCCGGTGCCGCGATCATCGGTGAACTGGAGGGACTCGGACGGCTGTCGCTGGAAGGCACTGACGTGAACGACGCAGGCCTGAAGTCGATCGTCACTCTGAAATCACTGGCCGAACTTCGGCTGGAAGGCCCAGACAAACGCACCACATTTACGGATGCAGCCATCGAAACGGTCAATCAGCTACCCAGACTGATGCGACTGATTCTGTGCGGCCAGGGCTTCACAGACCGAACCCTCAAGACGCTTGTTCCACCCTGGCGCATTCGGGATCTCGTATTGTTGGACACGGCGATCACGAAGGCGGCCAGGGATGCCGCAACGAGTGGACCGCGTCCCATGCAGATCCGACCGGTGGCATTCAGGCCAATGCGTCCGTGACTTGCGACGCTTCAGCGAGCTGACCTCAGATTCAGCACACAGCGGAAGCCGGTCTTTGGATCCCGGTCGCTCATCCGTTGACCGCGACGGACCCAGACTTCCCAATTGGCTCCGCCACCCTTGACCACGCGCTCGCCGGTGTTCGTCGGGTGTCGAGGTCCGGTCCAGTCCTTGCGCCGGGACAGGTCGAGCTGACTCAAGTCCTGAAATGCAGTCTCGTCGTAGAAGTCGAGCAGCCATTCGCGAGCATTGCCGGCCATGTCCATCACTCCAAACACACTCATGTCGTCCGGGTGATAGCCAACGGGATCGATTTGATTAACCTTCCTGGGAACTCGCCATAGCGGGCGAGATTCTCCCCACGGTCGCGGGAATCTATTGAATCCGCGGGCGGCTTTTTCCCACTGAACTTCGGTGGGCAGTTCGCGCTTGCTGGACTGTACGTACGCGCGAGCTTCCCCCCAGGAGACCCCGAGTGCCGGCTGTTCGGGACGTCCTTCGGCGTTCACTGGCTGTTCAATTCCGTCGCCCGCTTTCAGAGCCTGACGACGAAATGCTGCGAACTGCGCGACAGTCACTTCATGAACGGAAATGTAAAACGCACCGACGTTGACGTTCACCTGCGGGCCAACATGCGGCGGACCAGCGTCCCACCCGACAAACGACGGACCTTTCGGCACGAGTACCATGTGAGAGCCATCGGCCTGACACAGGATCCGGCTGGGCAATCCATCGATGGTCGGTGCCGATGCAATTGCCTGAAAACCTTCTGGCAATGGGCGAGCAGCTTCATTCTCGCTCCCACCATCTGCCGTCCGCTGGACACGGAAACTGCTTTCATCCCGCCCCCATGAAGTGACCTTGAATCGGTCGGTGGCTTCACCAGGAGGAGCGATTCCGACTGTGACGAAGTTTGATGGCGGCACATCAGCGACCGCAAACAGTTCATCTGGATCGACGCCGGACAGGTCCAGGCCTTTGGGTTCTTCTTTGGGTTTCGCTCGCGGAGCAAATCCCAGCGGTTTTTGCTCCGCGGCGGGTGGAGGGGCAAGGGTCGGATTTTCTGGTTGAGGGTCATCTCCGCAACCGACAGCGGACGCCACCAATAGCAGCATGCCGCAAAACAGCCGGTCGGAAAGGAAGTAGCTGGACGGGAAACGTGACCAGGCTGACTTAAGCTGTGCTGAGTACGGATTCATAATCTGGCTCCAAGGTGTCAGTATGATAACCCACTCACCGGGATATCAGGAGCCGGTTCCTCGCGTTTGAGCTTCCGGAATCGGCCGGCGGCAGATTTTTTGAAGCTTTGGAGACTCCAACTATGCGACAGATCCCTGTGCTTGTTTCGGCCATTGGGCTTCTTGCCAGCGTCTGCAGTTCATTGCACGCGTCCGATCAGATTCGCATCGGCAAGGCCGAGAATCGGTCTAATGGCGAAATCGTTCACCGCGTGTCCTGTCCGTGGCAGACCGACAAAACGCTGATTCGTGTTCTCGTACCAACGGATTTGAAGGAGAGGGAAACGCTGCGTGTGTTGTTCGTACTTCCTGTGGAGGGCGACGAGGGAAAACGCTGGGGCAACGGTCTGGAAGAAATCCGGAAGCTCAAGCTTCATGACCGACACAGGCTGGTCTGTGTGGCGCCGACGTTTGCTCAGCTCCCCTGGTATGCGGATCACCCGACCGACACAGAAATCGCCCAGGAGACGTACTTGCTGAAAGCCATCGTTCCGGCGATCGAAAGACTGTACTCCACATCAGGAAAATCGCCGGATCGCTTACTGCTGGGATTCAGCAAGTCCGGCTGGGGAGCTGTGACCTTACTACTGCGTCATCCCGATGTGTTCGGAAAAGCTGCTGCCTGGGATGCGCCCCTGATGATGGACACCAGTGGGAAATACGGTTCTGGACCGATCTTCGGAACTCAAGAGAACTTTGCGCACTACCAGGTGAGCTCACTGCTCAATGAACGCAAGACAGAACTAACTGGGCCGCCGCGGTTGTTTCATCTTGGTTACGACAACTTTCGCGATCATCACGTGCGGTTCGAAGCACTGCTCAACGAGTTGAACGTGCCGCACGTGCACCAGGACGGACCGAAGCTGCCACATCACTGGAACAGCGGCTGGGTCTCCGACGCGGTTGGCTGGCTGGTGCGGTAGTTAAGAAGATCGTTGGGGCTGTGACGCCAGAAAACTTTTCACAATGAACTCAACGATCGAGGCGGGATCCTTAAGGCTGTGCGGGTGGTGCTTGCCTCCCTTTTTCACGATCACTTTGATCGGGCCGCCAAGTTTGCGATATCGCCGGGCGAATTCGGCTGTGTGTTCTTCGAACGGCACACTCTCATCAGCATCGCCACACACATGAATGACTGGCACTTTCGCCTCGGCAAGTGGAGCCATTCGATCCAGCGCATCGTGCTTGTACTTCTTTGCGGCCTGCAACGTTAAATCGTGAGCAGTCATCCAGGCCTTGAGCCGGTCCAACCCGGGATCGCCCTCGTTGAGGTCACGAACATAGGGGCGAATCCCCATGGCCGGCGCATCTCCATAGACGCAGGAAACCTGAGAAGGATGTCGAATTGCCCAGTGGTAAATGATCAGTCCACCGCGGCTCATCCCTTCAAGAGCCGGACGCCGGGAAAATCCGTGCTCGCTGGTCAGGAATTCGTAATAGCGATCCCACCGACGAACGGCCTCCACATTTCCCCACAAATTCGCCACGTCGCAATACACGACGTGAAACCCTCTGTTCAGCAAGGCGATGTCGGTTTGTGGTTCGTGTGCCCAGAACCTTGCTCGCCAGATCCACGGTCGACCCTCAGCAACTTTCTTCGGAGCGACGACCCGGCAATCAAAATCGTCCAGTTTGATATCAGATTGCTCGAAACCATTCCACTTCGATTTGACGCCTGGAAAGGAGTCCGGTGCACCATCGTCGGCACGGACCGAAACTGTCAGCAAGCTGGATAGTAGAAAGGCCAGCACACAACGTGACTGCTTCATGAGTCTGCTCTTTCGCCAGTGAAAACGAACGGCGTCAAATCGTATCGCGACAGGTCAGACTATCGATTCGCCTGCCCGGTACAAACGGAGCGGAATCACCGGCGGCGTATTCATGAGCGACGTTGACGCCCTGCAGTTTGACGTTTGAGCCAGCCGGGGTCAGGTCGGCGGTCGCCGTTTTCGGGGCGCTTCGCCTTCCTGGAAGCTGTACGCTTGGATTTGGTTGCCTTACGACGACGTGTCCGCCGAGCTGTCGGTATGTCCTTGGTTGGTTCTGATGTGTCGACGTCCTGGTTAGTCCCGTCGATGCTCAATTGCTGTATCCGTCGCAGCTGGTCGGCATTCTGGCGCAGACCGCGGATGACCCACGTGACGAAAGACTCGGTGTCAGGAGCGTCGAGCAACTCGCGCCAGTCCTCCGGGCTCAAGCCGGATCGTGTCTGGAGCGTCTGGACGTCACTCTTCGACTCCAGGCTGTCCGGAAGGTCCTCAACCGTGACCGACTGCACCTCAGGCGACTCCGTGCCGCTTTCAATTTCGCAACGTACTTCCCCAATCAGCTCCTCTTTGTCAGGCACAACCCGGAAGACTTCTCGGATCGCTGGATTCACAGGGCTGTCGCCATCTTCTGGCCTGTACCTCAGCAAGTCGGCAACTCTGGCACAGACGCCGCCCAGAAAACTGCCAATGTAGATTGGTTGTCCCGCCAGCTCGCTGCGGCAGGCTTCTTCGATGACTCCCGGATAAAAACCAGCCAGCTCGGTTGCCCGGCCATCTTTGCCTCCCAGACAAATGCGTGCATCGCAGCGGCGCACGAGTTCCTTGCGCAGCTCAACCAGCGCAATCGCGCGAGGCACTCGCCGATCTCGCGACTGTTGGGGAGTTTCAGCGGGGCCATTCAGTGTTTCAATTTTCAGAATGCCACGTTGCTCAAGTTGCTTCTGCAGGTCCGGCTCCATCTGCGACTGATCTGGCCACGCGAGCCAACTTTGGATCAGTGGTGCCGCCGGGTCGACGTCGCCGCTGGTCTGATAACGGATCGCGAGCCTGCAGATCGCATCCATAATTCCGTCCGGTTTCCAGTCATGCCCGAAGACCAGTCGCGCTCCCGCAGCCAGAAGTGCCTCGCTCAAACGAACTGTGGCACGATTCACATCCGCACCGGTGTAACCCCATTCGGCAAGGTCCCCGGCATTGGAAATCGAAATCCCGATCACCGGACCCTGCAGTGAGCGTTGAGGCTTACTGGAACCGCTCATGAGCGCTCTCCGTCAAGTGAATTCTGGATCAGAATCTCGCGGGGAACGCCCAGTCTGGCATTGGAAAAATAGGGGTCTACGAGACGGCTGGCAGCGAGCCGAACGGATTCCCGAAACGGTACTGGTGTGACGACCCACTCGATGTGGTCGAGCTGCGCGCGTGTTGTGCCAGTCGCAGCGTTATCTCATTGCAGTTTGTTTTCGAACACCATACCCAGTGTTGACAGTGACGCGAGTGGGACGCTGATGACGTTTTTCTTGTCGACGACCTTTGCGTCGTGCAGCAGTTCGACGGTGTGCTCGAACAGACGCACGCGCATGGCTTCCCTTAAAGCGGCGTTGAGGATTCGAATCAGATTCCCGTCGGAAATGGTCACCGTCACCATGCCCTGGACGGGCAGACCTTCCGGCGGCATGACGGACGCGGCCTGAAGATCCACAACGACCGCGGGGCAGCCGAATTCTTCCGCCCAGCTGACTTCCTGCAAGCACCACGGACGCTGCTCGTAGATGTCTGTGCGGAGAATGACGACGACCGACTCGCGCACTCCGTTTCGTAAGACACGTCGCCACGGAGTCCCGGGGAGGATGTCGCAGGCATCGTAGAAGCGCTGCAGCCACTTCAGCTCTTCAATCTGCGACTTGATTGCCAGTGCGATCGCGGCACCGTCTTTCTTGGCATGACTGATGAACAACTTCATGCGGCCATCAGGATCATCACTGAGCAGACTCCAGGCACGCTGCAGGACCAGCAGACCAAGGTTTCCGGCCCTTAACGCGTGTTCGCCAAGTTCGTTGATCTGCATGCGCTGAAACTCATCGACTTTCGCCAGCCGGACACTTTCACTTTGTGTGTCCAGGGCGATCGGCACTAGACCGATACTGCCGTGCGTGTCGTCCAGTGCCAGCGCTGCAACCTCGTTCAGCCAGTTGACGAATTTTCCCGCTTTGTCGGGCGCCCCCTTCAGCAGAGCTACCACGAACAGGTGTCCGCACGATGCCAGTAACCTCTCAACCTCGAGGCGTGGATTTCTGGCTGCTGCAGATTCTTCGTCCACTGTCTCGCCATTTGGGCCCGTGCCGGCGTTTCGCCAGCAGACAGCCTGTACCTCGACACCCAGCTCTTCCCCGGCCGCGTAATACATTTCGGAACCGTCCGGCGCCCAGGCCTGGCCACCCTGAAATGCACGCTGTATCGCCCTGACGAAGTGACGGCCAGGAAGCTCACTGACGGTTTCTTCCTTCTCCGCAACGACCAGGATCTTGAGCGGCGTCAACGCCGCGATCGGCTTGATGATGTGTTGATAAACTGCCTTGTCGGCCATGATGCGGTCTCAATCTCGCCAGGATGCGGAGCCGGCCGGCACAGAACGGGCATTGGGCGGACCGAGGACTCCAATAGCAGCGCCGGCACCGTTTCCGTTCGAATCGGTAGCAGGGGGCAGAACTCTTGTGCCACTGCCGATACGTCAACTGCCTGACTGACCATGTGGGGTCGGATTTCAGCAATTCAAGTCCGGATCATTGCGTTTGCGCGGGCATGGCACGCAAAGTCGTATTGCCGCTGTTTCGCGAGCCGGGATAGATTTCCCCCTCACGCGACGGTCTCCCGTCAACTTTCCTCTATGCGCAAATCGGTTCTGGAAAGGATTCCATGCCGACGCCGTTCTCTGCCGTCGTCACGACTTTCAACAACGCAGAGACGCTGCGCTCGTGCCTTGAAAGTGTGCGGCTGGCCGACGAAATCGTTGTGCTGGACTCATTCAGTACAGATCAGACGTGTGAGATCGCTGCGGAATACTCGGCTCGGTGCATCAAACATGAGTTCCTGGGCTATTCGCGACAGAAGCAAATAGTCATTGATGCCGCGTCCCACGACTGGGTTCTGCTGCTGGATGCCGATGAAGCACTGACGCCGGAGCTTCAAAAGGAGATTCAGACGCTGATGGCAACCGGCCCGGATGCAGACGGATATGCCATTCCCCGGATCGAGCAGTTGTTCTGGCGCATGACGCATCCCAAATCGCGCATGAATCATTTCCTGCGACTGTTCGATCGACGTAAGGGTGGAATGAATGACGTGCCGGTGCATGCGGCCCCAGAAGTGCATGGCCATGTCGAGAAAACCACTGCGGGTTTTTTCCACTTTGGTGAGCCCGACATTCACACCAAAGTCGACAAGCTCAATTCGTATTCCAGTGGTCTTGTGACCTACAAGGCGAAGCGGAAGAAATCCGTGAGTCCGTGGACGTGTCTGCTTTATCCGCCGCTGGTGTTTCTGAAATCGTTCGTGTTCAAGCGAAATTATCGGAACGGCTGGGCCGGAGTGATTGGCTCGGTGTGCATGGCATTCTATGCGTTCCTGAAATACGCAAAGTTGTATGAGCATTTTCGTCAGGCGGATGTCGCGGCAAGTCTGCTGCCGCCGGAGTATCCCGGTCAACGAGAAGCATCGGAACATAAACAGGCGGCCTGACAGTGACCGTCGGAACGCCCATTGAGTACCCCTTCGTTCGCTTTCGCATTACGCGATATCGGCTCTTCATGGACGATGACTCCTCGACAACCCGGCGCACGTCGACTGGCCTCACGCTACGGCTGCATCGTCAGTTCGAGAGCGTACGCGATGCGACTCACGTCACCGAGGCCTCGCCCGCATCCACCTGCTGGTGCATCAGCAAGGGCATGGCTGGAATGAACAGCCAGACCAGCGGTCTGGCTAAAGCAGTCGGGTTCGAGAACTCCTTTGAGTTCCGGCACGCAACATTGAAGTTCCCCTGGAATGGTACACCGGTGCCACTTGTTCCTCGCCGTGCAAAAGTCCTCCGGCACCCGGACGTACTGGATGGGCCGCCGCCCCGACTGGTGGTTTCCTGCGGCCGACACGGTGTTCTGCCGGCGCTGACACTGAAAAAACAGTTGGTTGATCGCGTCTTCACGGTTCATGTGCAGGATCCTAAGACCAGCACGCGCGGCTTCGACATGGTGGTTGTGCCAAAGCACGACGGCGTGCGCGGTGACAACGTGTATCTGACAACCGGCGCGCTGCATTACGTAACTCCGCAACGGCTTGCCGAAGCAGCGCAAAGCCCGCTGAGGATGGAACTGAAACCCGATGATCGGCCGCTTGTCACTGTCCTGCTGGGCGGCCGGAACGGTTACTACGCGTTTTCGCGAAGAGACGTCGAACGATTGGTCGTCAAGCTGAAACGTCTGGTCAGTCAGCACGGAGTGCGACTTGCCATTCTGAAATCCAACCGCACTTCGGCGCATGCCGCTCGACGTTTCGAAACGGAATTCAGATCGCAGCATTTTGTCTGGAGCGGCGCAAACGGAAACCCCTATTTCGCGGCACTGGCTCTCGCAGATTATCTGGTCGTGACCGGTGATTCGGTGTCCATGATCAGCGAGGCCACCGTCAACGGGAAACCGGTATTCGTCGAGTACTTGAGAGAAGTGAGTTTGCGTCCGGCACGACGATTTCGTCGTTTCCACCAGATGTTTGAAGAGGCCGGCTTCACTCGCCCGTTCGAGGGCGAGCTGGCCGAATGGACCTACGAGCCACCGAATGACACGCCCCGAATCGCGCAGCTCATTCGCGAAAGGATGGGGATCGCATGAATCTGCTCAACTCGCTGCAAAACACAACGACAACCTACGAGGAACCGTATCGGCACTGGCTGGTCGAAAAGCCAATCACGACGGACATGGTTGCCGAGATTTGCGCGACACCTATCCCCGATGGTCGCCGCGCGTACGATGGGACGCGAGCCGCAGACAACGGCGGTGGCGGCGTTGATGGCAAACTGCGCTGCTACATCACGACGGAGAACTGCGACGAATTTCCAGAGATGCACAAGCTGATCAACGAATTGCTCGCACCGCAGACGGTCAACCACTTCGAGCACATCCTCGGCCGCGATCTGAGCGATGCATATCTGAGACTGGAAGTGATCGCCGATCGCAAAGGCTTCTGGCTGAAGCCGCACAAGGACATCAAAGAAAAACTGATGTCGATGCTGGTCTACGTCAACGTGTGCGGCGAGTCAGAAGACCTCGGCACAGACATCTATGACAGCGAACTGAACGTCGCGAAGACGATCCCGTACCGCAACAACATCGGCTATCTGTTTGCGCCGGGAGACGATACCTGGCACGGCATGGAAAAGGGCAAGGTCATCCAGCAGGAGCGCCGGTCGATCCTGATCAACTACGTGACTTTCGAGACCTGCTGGAAGGTGCCGAGTGTCCGTGCGATGCGCGAGGCAGCTTAAAGCAACTTACGAAATCCGTAGTCGCTGCGCTCGCAACCATGGACCAGCGTGCGAGTGGAATCCTCATACGGCTCGAAAACTCTCCCTGACCCTCTCCCCCGCGGGGAGAGGGAACCAGTCAGACGAGTTCCGTCTACGATGGGGAGAGGGTCAGGATATAGCCGAATCGTGATTCGCGAAGCGAACGACAACCACGGACGCAGGAGCCCTCGCGTTGCCCGCATCCGGCTACAGGTCCTACGATGGTGTCTGGTCGATTCATTGCAGAGCCGAATGACCCGCGAACCACAATCAGATAAACGATGCAATCGACTGTCTCATACGATCAACCGCTGCCGGAAGGTGTCGAGGATTTGCGGCCCTGGTTTATCGCACTCAGCGACTTTTCGGGCGTCGTTGTCGACTGGCGCGAATTCTGGGGAAATGACAACCCCGTCGAACTGGATATCGGGTGCGGGCGAGGACTGTTCCTTCACAATGCCAGTCTTGCGAATCCGGACGTGAACTATCTTGGTCTGGAACTCGACTTCCGTGAGGGCAGACGCGCGGCGAAACGCATCTTCAAGCGGGAGGCTGCGAATGCGCGAATCATCGGCGGTGACGCTCTGACCGCAGTTCGGAACCACATGGCTCCGGATTCTGTCCAGGCAGTCCACGTCTACTTTCCGGACCCGTGGTGGCGAAAGAAGCACCGGCGGCGGCGAATTTTCACTGATGAGCTGGTCGACCTGTGCTCGCGAGTGCTGATTCCCGGCGGGCACCTGCATTCATGGACCGATGTGGGCGAGTACTTCGAAGTGATTAAGGCGCTGATGGATCACCACGCCGACTTCGAGACTCTGCCAGCGCCAACGGAAAGGACGCCCGGTCACGACATGGATTATCAGACCAGCTTCGAGCGGAAGAAACGCAAGGAAGGCGAGACGATCTGGCGCGGCCTGTGGCGACGGTTGTGACCTGCATGGGGCAGGGCATGATTTGTCATTTGTTATTAACGCGGCTTTAGCGGGGATTGAATGGCCAGTTGAGGACCATGCGGAATTCGCCGTCACCACTGCTGCCGTCGCCGCCGACGCCTGTGACGTATGCGACAGACACTGTCTTGTCATGCCCCATGTCGAAAATGCTGCCGAACAGCATGTTGACGGCTTCCCGATCGGACGAGATGTCCGTGATTCGATACGACGGACCACGCAGGACCGACGCGTCGCTCATACCGCGATCAAAGTGAAGTTCGACAATGGGAGCCCACCGCTCGGGTACGATCCACGACCACTCGTCTTCGTGATCGTTATGTCCACCGTGATCGTTATGTCCACCATGGTCGTTGTGTCCACCATGCCCACCGTGATCATCGTGTCCGCCACCATGGCCGTGATCATCATGTGATTCCCCGAACCAGTAGCCCGCCTGCAAATCGAACATCAGATGCGAGGCGTCACGGTAACGACCGACCTTCTGCAAACCCTGACCAGTCAGATTCAACAGCGCGTTGTTGGTGCCACCGGCCATGTCGTACTCAAAGAACCCCTGGAAGAACCAGTGGTGATCTGGAACCCAGATACCGGCAATGAATGGTTTGAAATGAGTCGCTTCGTTGTCGAGTTCCAGGAGTGGTGTTCCGGCAAGGTTGTCCACCGCGACGTCACTACCTGTTGGAAGCGACATACCCAGACCGCCGGACACGACGGCGTGGTCCGACACGTACAGTTCCTGCTTGGCAACCAGCAGCATGTTTCCGAATTCGGTCTGTGACGGTCCCGCTCCGTTTTCCAGAATGATGCGGTTGTCGAGGGCCGCTGCCATGCTGATGCGGCCTTCCAGCGAGAAGTGCCCTTCGCCAAACGTCCGCTCCCAGGCGAGCGTATATCGATCGATACTCTCGGCTCGGGACGTTGGTAGTGCGTTGTTTACGATCGCGTAATCGAAGAACAGCCGGTTGGTCGTGCGAACGACTCCGTTAGTCGCGACTGTTGTTCGCCCCAACAGACCGTCAGCACTGGGGCTGGGTACGGCCATGTCGACGACGTAGTCGAAGGCGTATAGCACATCGAACAGATCACCATTATTGACGGGCCCGTTTAAGTCGGCCGCCGCCGTTTCGGTATCCTTGGCACGAATGGCTGCGGACGTCGTTGGGTCGAAGATTGTCGTTCCATTGACCGCATTGGATGCGGATAGAACGCCATTGGCCGCAGTCAGCAGATTGCCAGACGGATCGACGATTGACACCAGATCATATGGCTGGCCCGTTGCAGCAAACGCCGCATTGATTTGTGCGGTCGTTAAAGTGCTGACCACATTCTCCGATGTAACCGTGCCAGCCACTGTGAAAGGGTTGAACCCTGTGCACAGACGATTGAAAGTCTGGAGCTGCTTCGCCGTCACTGGCGAAGCGACATCGAAAATCGTCCCGGTGCTGCCCCGAAGGATATTGAATGTGCCGCCGCCGGGTACGAGTGTGAGTGGCGAGCCGCCCACGGGATTGTTTGCCGTCAGAGGCTGGGGCGTGAGTATTTGGGTTCCCGGATCAGGGACCTGCAGGCTGGTGACGATGACGCGGTCCACCGGAAAACTCAGCGATGCTGCGCCCGGCCCACGGGAGAACCCGCCGATTACGGGCGGCAGGTGATGCGGACCGTGGTGTCCGGCGTCTGGATCCTGGCGCCATTCATATCCTGGACCTGCGGTGTAATGCTCGTCTTCCGAGAAAGTGATGATGTCTGCCCACCATGGCTCGTCAGCAGCGATCACATCCGTCGCCGAGTACCAGGATCCAGCAGCAGCCAGAATCGCACGCGCAAGAAACGCTTTCAGCCAGCGACAACGTGATCCCCGAGTCGTTTCCGACATCCTGTTTCCCCCTCTGGTCCTTCAGCGGAACATTCCGGCTTCAATCGCCGCCCGGTTGCGCTTCCCTCCCTGGAATCGCAGTGCGTTGAAACGCACCACTGTCCTGATCGGCACGCGGCGCTGATCGTGTAAAGCGCACTACCTGACGAATGGTCAGATTCCGAAAAATTGGTGTCATCGTAAAAGTCACGAAAGGGCAGACACTGGGGCCATCCGCTGTCATCTGGTTGCTTCAGTCGACTCAGTTCGAATCTGTTCGAGTAATCCAGATTTCGTTGAACTGCCGTGACGAGTCTGAATCAACAGCTCCGCCTCCGGCCCGGCGACTGGTCAGGTTGGGCGCCATGGATGTGAAGTTAGCGGCATTGTTGTCTGTGTCCTTCCAGCGTTCCCGTCTGCGGGAGGTGTTGAATGATCGGTTCAATCTGCGACACTGCCTGGTCGCCGGGCAACGGCGTGTCGTTGTAGTTCCAATGATGAGCGAAGAGCGTGCAGGACAGATGCCGGATACCACCGACCACACCTCTGTCACCAGCCCGCCGTTTCAACCGCCCGCTCCAATCGATCGCAAATCGCTGAATGCTCCGAACCTGATTACGCTCAGCCGGTTGTTGCTGGCGTTTATGCTGTTCGGTCTGATCTATGTTGAGGGTTACTGGATCGAATCGGCCCTGCTGTTCGGGGCTGCGGCAGCAACTGATTTTCTCGACGGTTACATCGCGCGCAAGTACTGTCTGATCACTACATTGGGACGAATCCTCGACCCGTTCGTCGACAAAATCATTGTCTGTGGGTCGTTCGTGTTTCTGCTGGAAAAGTCAGACACATCGGGCGTCAATTCGTGGATGGTCATGGCCGTGATCGGTCGCGAGATGTTTGTCACTGGTCTGCGTTCCTTCCTGGAACAAAGCGGTCAGGATTTCTCGGCAGCTTGGAGCGGAAAGATCAAAATGGCTCTGCAGTGCGTGGCGGTGGTTGCCAGCCTGCTCTCACTGAGTCCGAGGTTTGCGCACCTGGAGTCCTTCGTTCTGACGCGAGACATTCTGCTGTGGGTGGCGGGCGCGATTACGCTCTACTGCGGGCTGGCGTATGCAGGGCGCGGCTTTCAGATGCTGCGACGACCGGCGGCTTAACAGATTGAGTGCAAACGACCGCGATTCGAGTGCGATAGCCGATCCGGCGCACTCGCCAGTCCCCGCGCTGGAAGCGTTGGTGCACTGACTGATGAGTGCCGAGACGATCGACTCGTCCGGACTGACATCCAGATGCGAACCATCCCGCACAAGTCGGCTGCCCAGCGTGATCACTCGGGACTCGCGGCCTAGTCCCTGCCGTACCTCGATGACATCGTTTTCCCGGATTCCAGTTTGGACCGTTCGGCGACGGGCGGTTAATTCGGCGTCAACTTCATACACGAACTGCTCGCCGTCCCGTTCCAGCACGGCCGACAGTGGAACAACGAGCGCGTCACGTTGCCGGTCGGCCACAATCGTTACCCGGGCGTGCATGCCAGGTCGCAGCAACAGGTCCGGATTCCTGATCTCAATCATCACCCGAGCAGTTCGGGTCTCGGGATCCAGCACCGGGGCCTTGCTAACGACCGTGCCTGGAAATGACTGATCCGGAACGGCGTCGACCCGAATCGATGACTGTTGGCCAACACGGACCTTGCCGTAGTCGCGTTCCACCACATTAGCGATCGTGCGCACGCGACTGAGATCAACGATGCGCAGCAGGATGTCCTCTGCTCCTGCCAGATCACCCACTTCAACATTGCGTTCCGCCAGAAAGCCCTTGAGTGGCGATCGTATCTGCAGCTCCTGCAGTGCCAGTCGGCTGCGTTCCAGGTCGGCTTTCGCCTGGCTTAAGCGAGCGTCTTCGAGTTTCACTTCGGCCTTTGCCACCGCCCAGGCCGACTCCGCGTCTTCCAGCTGCTGGTCCGTGCTGACACCCGACCTGCCCAGCGTCCGGTAGCGTTCCACCTGTCGCCGCGCCTGCTCTTCCCGTGACTTCTGTGCGTCAAGCTGGGCCTGGGCGACCCGTTCGGCAGCCGTTGCCCGGCTCAACAGCTCACGAGACGTCTTATCGTCCAGTTCAACGACGACAGCATTCATGTCGACGGGATCGCCCACATCGAATGCCAGACCGGTCAGGTATCCGCTGAGGCGCGAGCGAATCGCCACCTGAGTTACAGCTTCCAGCCCGCCGACCAGCTGCACGCGGTCCTCGACTGTCTGCTCGGTTACGTGAGCAGCAGAGACGGCGATGACCTCAACTTCTTTGGCGCGGGGCTCAGTTGCGGTTGAAGCGAGCGAATCCTGATAGATCACCCAGCCCACTGAGGCGCAGATTACGGCAGAGATCAGAAACACTGCGAATCGCATCGAGAGAAAACTCCTGGCTTCGACGGGTGGGGCTCCATGGAGGAGTCGTCGAGGCTGCCGGGTGGGTCAGCCGAATCTCAGGCCGGCGAAAGAGGGATTAACGAATCAACAGCCATTGATTGATTAGATTAGAGGCGACGCTATTGCAATCGGCAATGCTGGTCCGCCGGATTGTCGTTCAAACGAACCGATCACGTTCGGACGACGCTCGTCACACGACAAAGGAACTCACGCCGACCTGTCTGCGACAGGTCGGCGTGAGTTCCTTTGTCGTGCGATGGAATTCTGAAAATCAGAACTCCCCGAGAGTCTCGCTGTCCGAACGACGGGAAAGATTCTGGTAGGTGTTTACGTCAATGTTTTCGTTGATGAACCGAACCGAACCATCACCCAGAACGGCATGCATTCCGCCTGTGTGCCAACTGCTGAATCCAACGGTAATCGTGTCAGCAAACTGGCCGGTAAGTGGGGTGAGACCCGCGATGCCACCTGGAGCCTGATTGACCACCAGACGGTTGATCCTCGTAATCGTGGCGGCGGGCAGCAATGTCGACGGACCACTGCGGGGAGTGGCAGTTGTTAAGGTCAGGATGTTAGTCGTACCCAGGATCTGGTTCAGTTCGGGATTTGGCACGCCATTATTGTTCAGCGCCGGGCCGGTCGGACGGACACCGCCCCAGAACGAGCAATATGAACCCTGCGGACCAAGCCATGGACCGGTACACAGACGTGGCATGCGGCGTTCCGCAACAAAGATGACGTTCGAGGGGCCGTCCTTCAGATCACGAAAACGAACTTTGGTGTTCCGGCCGAAAACTCCCTGGACAACTGCCGGCAGAACTGAGCCGGTGGGGATGCCAACGCCAAAATTCGCCGGGTAGTTTGTGGTTCCCATACTGGGAATCACGGGAGCGCCGGCACCATTGTTTGAGTCCTGTTCTGGTCCCACATCTGACGGGCACCGGACTTGAGTCAGAGCCGCGGCGGCCTGCAAGGCATTCGGCGCAACATTCAGAGGGAGGTTCGGATTGAACTTCTCGGCCAGTGGTGCCTGATCGAAGTATGGCAGAATGTGCAGATTCCAGCCGAATCCGTTATTGCCGGCTACCAGGCCCTCAACGTAACCCGGCGGCAGGGCGTCGAAGGTATCGTGATAGTTCTGCA
>CAYSJO010000129.1:0-23384 GCA_964431285.1 uncultured Planctomycetaceae bacterium | reverse complement strand
AAGGTACCGGAGTTTCGGGGTGACATGGAGGGGATGTAGACTTCGGCGTCTCCGTGTTGGTAGTCGCAATTGCCACACGATCGCCAGTACAAATTCGACTCTGCAGATATCCGAAGCCATCGACTCTATCAATTGTACTTCGTGTTAAGGAAACCCGCTGTGCTACTCAACCGCAACATTCCAAGTTATGTTTATTCGTTTATACTACTCACTGCCTTTTCTGTTCAGATGGCAGCAACACAGAACACTTCTGGTGATGAACTGCCACCGTCACTGGAAATGGAGATTGGGGATCCAAGAATTCCCGTGATCGTCGACGCGACAATTCAGAAGTTCAACGCAGCAGGGCATGCACAAATCAAGGTGAATACGGTCTACAAGCCGATGCCTGGCGGAGGAGTGGAAGTCCCGTCGATCGTCCGTGGCTATGTTGCGTCAAAGGCAGGTGGCGTTGAGAAAATTGCGACAATGAAACTGCTGACGAATCGTGGTACGACTCGGTTTCTGTTGTTTCTCGATGGCGACCTGCTTTTCTCGACCTACAACAACCGTTTTGAGATTCGCAAAGAGAATGACCAGTTGGTTGTTAACACGGGCCGAGCCTGGAGGCCACTCAAGGACATTGTAGGGCTGATTCCGAGAGCCAACTCACCCAGCCAGCGCGTCGCGTCCGCAAGGAGTCCTGAGAAAAAACTCGAGGCCAGCCTGGCGAACTGGAAGAAAGCCCGAGCAGATTCTCATGGCAATTATTCATACCATGTTCGCTTTACCAGCTTTGTCGGATCCGGCAACGAGACGGAAATCGTCGTACGAAATCACAAAGTTGCGGAACGGCGATATCGAACTTTCAGTGAGCGGGCGATTCTTCAAGACGAGGAGAAACCTGATAGAGGGCAGTGGTTTGAAAAGGGGGACAAGGTCGGCTCTCACAAAGAGGGAGCTCCGGCGAAAACTCTCGATCAACTCTATGTTGAGGCTTGCAAAGTCATCGGGACGGATCGCTTGGCAAACGAGAAGCTCTACGTGCGATTCGACAAGCAGGGGTTGCTGTTGAACTGTTTCACTGTTGACACAAGGATCGCGGACGACGCCCCTAGAAATGGCGTCTCCATTTTCAGCGTCACGCTCGGCACGGGGGGAAAAGTCGGTAAGGATCTGAAGAAACCAGTACAAGTCTACAAGGCTCCAAACGGCAAACCATTCCCGGCTGGATGGGGAGGACCCCCACGACGCCAGACACGGGATCTTCGCCCGCTGTCTGGGGGCTACGGTCGCGGCAGCGGCACGCTGGCCAGGTGGATTCAGGAGAACCTAGATCGTGACGCGGCAAAGAAAGAGAACAAATAGCGATGTTGGCAGTCGGGCATTACTCGTTCGGCGGAGCGCCCGGATCGAACGGTGACCTGCCCCCGTGAATGGTACCGCTCGTTAAGTGGTGATGTGCTTGTGTTGAGGCGTCGTCAGGACAGCCTCTGGAGCCGGTGGTCTGTAGCCCAGTGAGCTGTGCAGGCCGGCCCTTGCTTATCTGCTTCAATGAGCATCAACAGCTCCCGCCCGATTGAACGCGTAGGGTCAAAAAAACTCCGCCGACCGTTAAATGCAGGCGATTCTTGCACTTCCGAAATCTGAAACATCGTAATCTCAGCCGGTTGATCCTTCGGGCTTTCCGCCGGTCCTGGATGCGCGGTGGAGTCGTCTTTCCTGGTTTCATTCTCGCGCAGGACTAGAACCTGAAGCAATTCCGGTGAAAGAAGCAATTTCAGCGTGAATTTCCATAACCGTGCCAGCAGTCAACTGGCCACAGCGAGTCAGCGACCTGATCACAGGCCCTGCATCACCGCTCAGGATCGTTCGCGCTTCCAGCAGTTGTTGGTCCGACATACGGTCCATGTCGGATCCGGCTCGGCCACTGCGAGATTGATGGTCTGAACGGCACACAGAAGTCGGACCGTGTCCCGATGTCGTTCCACCACACCGCAGACGGACAACTTTCCAGTCCACCAGATGGAGGTGCTCTAGCGTCGGTAAACGCCGGAATGGACATCCACGTCGTCCCCACCAAGTTGAACGCTTACTAGTTCTGTATTGATGTTGAGAGAACTGGAAACGAGCGCCATCGCCTCGGCAGTCACCAAGATCTGGCCGGGCTTGGCGATATCCTCCCCAAGTTTGCTTGCCTTATTTACTGGATCGCCGAAATAGACGGAAACAGGCATGGGCCGTGGTCAATCCCACACGAGATTTGTATGTCAAGTTCGTCAACAGTGAGAATGTTAGCCGAGTCCAAAGCGAGATTCAGGGCGATACAGGATGTGATTGCGTCACCGGGCATGGAAAAATACGCGAAGCAGTTGTCAGCCTCAAATTTAACGATCGTCCCGTCGTAGTTCTCAAAGATCGGCTGAGCAACCAATTGCATTCGTCGAATCATTGACAGGTAATGAACGACACCATGCGCTTGGGTAAGTCGTGTGAAACCAGACATGTCAACGATAACCGTGCTAATCGTTGACCCGAACTTGTCCCACAGCTCCTGTTTTACTTGGTTTCGCTCTACTTCGTTAGGTTCCTGGGAGAAACGAAGTAAAAGATCGTTGAAGATCGGATTCTCCATGAGCAATAAAGCGAATTGAGTTCTCTTCGGTGCACTAGGCGGCAGGTGTTTGAACCGGTTCTGATGGCTCGGGCGGATAAAAATGGAGAAAAGCCGCGCTGGGGCAGCCTACGGAGACCATCTTCGTTGTTGTTCAAGTCCGCCGGCGCCTGAACTGGGACTTCCAAAGGAACTGTATCGTGGGATTACTTCCGACGACTCCGTCGCGTGGCCGTGTGTGACAACCCTCGAAACCGACAAGAGTATGTAGGCGTTCAAACGCGATAGCAAGCGGCGCGTTCGTCGGGTGCGGTGCCCATGGGATTTGATCAACGTTACCGGGACAAAATAACGGGACGTTCATGCGGAATTCCACTGCGGTGCAGCCGGCGGACCACATTCCCGTGTGAAAGATCACAAGAACGCGGGGTGCTTCCCACTTCCAACCTACATCGGCCACTGGTTAGGATGAGCGAGCTTAAACTATGGGGATGCGTCAAAAATGCAAGTCGTATTCGCTTTATCGATGTTGGCCGCCGAGCCAACGGAAGGTACGGGACTGAAATTTTTCTCCTTGGATCCCGTGATGCACGCTGTCGCCGGAGTGATCGGGGTGGTCGGAGTGACAGTTATCGTGTGGGGCGTCCTGATTGGTCTCACGCGCCTGATTCGCGCCGAATACGTCAGGCTTAAGGGGGGAGACGCGGAAGAGCTGCGCTCCTCGGTTCGGCACATCTTGGGGTTCTATCTGCTGCTGGGACTCGAATTTCTGGTGGCCGCTGACATCGTGGAGACCATTCTCGCTCCCAACATAGAGCATCTGGCCGTGCTCGGCGCCATCATCGTGATCCGGACCGTGATCAGCTTCAGCCTGAACTGGGAGCTGCACCAGGAAAAGAAGGCGGAGGCGGAGCTTCAGGCGGGCGGAGCCGGGCAAGGTGGCGCCGGGACTGCCGGCTAACTGATTGAAGAACCGCGTTACGGCCATTGCTCCGTGTCCGTCCGAGAATGCGAACCCCACGCTGGCTTCGGCAGGGGTTGCGCAGTAGATCAAGGGCTCCTGACCTTCGACCTAGCAGCTTGTCCGGATAGCGGTTTCGACGTCGGAAGGTGAAACAATGGCAAGCCTCAGGAAAGAAGACGGGCGGAACGGCTACCGAATCTCATGGTACGGAGTAGACCAGTGTGGCACGAAACGGAAGCGGTCAATCTGGCTCGGGATGAAACTGCTGTCAGGCAGAAAGCCGGAAGCACAGGCCAGACAAATTCTGGACCACGTTGAGCATCTCATCGGCGTTCAGGAATCCGGTGGCCGCATCGACAAGGTAACTCCGAGTGGCTCGTGTCTGTCGGTCCCGAGCTGCGACAGAAGCTGATCAACGTAGGGTTGATCGAAGCCACCGCAGACGACCGTGGACCGGTGACGCTGAAAGCGTTCCTTGATAAGTACCTGGAGTTCCGCCGCGACGTCAAAGAGTCAACACGGACTCAGTACCGGCAAGTAATCAATTCACTAGTCGAGTTCTTTGGCGCTGACTCCAAGATCGAGACGATTTGTCAGGCGGACGCAGAACGATGGCGCGTCCACGTTCGGATTCAGGGAAACCGTCGTGATCCCGAACTGGATGGCTGGGCAGACAACACCGTCAGGCGGACAACTGGTCGAGCACGTCAGTTTTTCGGACACGCTGTCAAGCTGGGAATGATCACAGAGAACCCGTTCGACGGTTTTGCTGTCGCGGTGCACGGCAACACAAAACGCCAGCAGTTCGTCCCGCAGGAAACGATCCTGAGTGCTCTGAAAGTCTGTACGTGCCGGGAACTGCGGGCAGTGATCGCTCTGAGCCGTTTCGGTGGCATTCGCGTACCAAGCGAAGTTGTCCGACTAAAATGGGCGGATATCAATCTGGAAGCTGGCCGACTAACGGTGAGGGCACCGAAGACAGAGCGGCACGAAGACGGCGGACTCCGATTCGTGCCAATCTTCCCGGAACTCCGACCGTATCTAAAGGAGTTGCACGACGCGGTTCAGCCGGGGCTGGACTGTCCGATGAGCACCCCTGTCATCACTCGTTGGACGTCAGGGAATCAGAATCTGCGCACGGAGTTTCAGAGAGTGCTCGAAAAGGCTGGGATCAAATCGTGGCCGAAACTCTTTCACAACCTGCGGGCAACACGACAGACAGAACTACTTGCCGAATTCCCAGAGAAGGACGTTTGCGACTGGCTGGGTAATTCTAAGGCCATCGCCATGCGGCACTATGCGATGGCGACCTCTGAGAACTTCCAGCGAGCTCTCACCGGGAACCGGAATCGGGAACGTGGTTCTACCGGTGGTTCTATCAGTACCGATCCCGAGGTATCAGCAGAGACAGGAGAAGGCGGAAGACCGCAGGAAAACACGGCTCCGATAGCTGCTGATTCCCTGCGCGAACCTAATCAATTACCCGGCCAGGACTTGAACCTGGAACGGCTGGACCAAAACCAGCTGTGTTACCAATTACACCACCGGGTAAATCGCTTGATCACTCTCTGTCGGGCGGGAATTTACGGCATGGCCTGATGGGCGACAAGATTCGCGGCCGACAGGTTCAGGACAGCAGCATGTCGAGATCCTCGACAGTCAGGTTCTTCAGGCCCGAATTGTTCTCTTTCAGGATCGCGTCGGCCAGGTCTTTTTTCTGACGCTGCAGGTCCGCGATCTTTTCTTCGACCGTGTCTTCGCAGATCAGGCGGTAGGCGAAGACGCGCTGTGTCTGGCCGACTCGGTGGGCTCGGTCGATGGCCTGGGCTTCGACCGCCGGGTTCCACCACGGATCCAGCAGGAACACGTATTCCGCCGCTGTCAGGTTCAAACCCAGACCGCCGGCTTTCAGACTGATCAGGAAGAGAGGACAGTCCGGGTCATTCTGAAACCGGTCGACGTGCTGTTTGCGGTTACGCGTCTGTCCGTCCAGGTATTCGTACACGATGCCTCGATCGTCCAGGTGTTTGCGGACAATCGAAAGCAGGCTGGTGAACTGCGAAAAGACCAAGGCCTTGTGTCCCTCCTTAGTCAGTTCTTCGATCTGCGCGCACAGAACATCCAGCTTGGCCGATGATTCTCCAACGCGGTCCGGATCCAGCAGGCCTGGATGGCAGGCCGCCTGGCGCAGTCGGAGCAGTGCTTCCAGGACGTGCATCCTGGTCTTGGCGAGTCCCTGTTCGTTGACCATTCCGATCAGTGAGTCGCGGTAGTGGTCCCGCATCTCGGAATACAGTCGTTTCTGTTCTTTGCCCATGCGGCAGTGAATCGTCTGCTCGACTTTCTCGGGGAGGTCGTTGGCAACCTGCTGTTTTGTTCGCCGCAGAATGAAGGGGCTCAGCCCGTGACCGAGCAGACTGCGTGATTCTTCGTTCTGTGCGTCGGCGGCGTAGACCCGAAACAGCGAACTGCGTCCCAGCATGCCAGGATTAAGGAACTCGAAGATTGACCACAGGTCACCCAGATGGTTCTCGATCGGTGTCCCGCTGAGTGCGATGCGGTGATTCGCCTGCAACAGTTGTGAAGCTCGTGCAATCTGAGAGGCCGCGTTCTTGATCGTCTGGGCTTCGTCCAGCACGACGTAGTCGAAGCACGTTTCTTTGAGCGCCAGGATGTCTCGACGCAACGTGCCATAGGTCGTGAGAACGATGTTGTACTTGTGAAACTCATCCCGTAGCTGGGCTCGCTCGGTGCCGCTGTATTCGAGGACTTTCAGATTGGGCGTGAAGCGTTCCGCCTCTTCTTTCCAGTTGAACATCAGTGACTTGGGTACCACGACCAGTGACGTGGGCTGTTGCACAAAGCCCTCATCCAACCGTTCCTGCAGCAATGCCAGCAGCTGGACCGTCTTTCCCAGGCCCATGTCATCGGCCAGACAGCCACCGAAACCGAAACCCTGCAGAAACTTCAACCAGCCCAATCCTTCACGCTGGTAGCCCCGCAATTCACCGACAAACAGCTCCGGTTCACTAATCGATGTAACACCGTCGAAAGAGCAGATCCGGTCGCGCAGGTCCAGGAACTGTTTGTCGTAGTCGACTTCGGTCTGTCCGGAGAGCAGAGCATCGAGCAGGCCGGCCTGCGTGGACGAAAACCGCAAGTGCTCTTCTTCCGGTGTTCCCAGGCCGGCCAGTAGTCCATACTGATCCAGCCATTCTTCAGGCAGGATTCCGAGCGAACCATCGCCCAGACGGATTGTCGTTTCGCCGCGAGAGAGAGCCGCAAGCAATTCCGGCAGCGCCAGACCCTGTCCGCCGAAGTCGACCGTCGCGTGTAATTCGAACCAGTCAATCGCCGTATTGACACGAAACTGGACCTGGCCGGCCTGGCGGACCTGCTGCCCGTCGGCCTGGACATCCCAGTTTTCTGCGATCAACTGTCGGACAGCAGGCCCGAGTTCTCGCACAGAGATTTCAACGTCGTGTGACCCGCGTCGACGATCCAGCAGTCGCCGGAATCCACGCTGCTCCAATTCGCGCCAGAAACCGATTTCCCGCTGCCGATCGCGGACGATGCAGCGACCTTCACCACGCTGCACAATGGCCAGGCGCCGACTTGATGCCCGGACGATCGTGCCGCCGTAATCAAAGCTGACTTCCGCTCGCAATCGTTCGTGCCGCCAGCGACCCTGCGGCGCGGTGACTCTCAACAGAGGCTTCGGCTCCGGAGTAATTTCTTCCAGTCGCAGCTGTTCGGGCAATTCCAGAGCCGGCGTGGCGGGCATGTCCAGAAGCTGATCGACAAAGTCGGCCTCGTCTCCGTCGGGCACTTCAATCGGGTTCTCCGACTGCAGCAACTGAATCCACTCGTAGGCACCGAAGTCCTCCAGATGGGCGATCGATCGGCCTCGCAGGACGAATCCCCCGGGAACGATCAGCTCGGCATCGCGCACGTCGCAACTCAGTTCATGACCCTCACGCGACAGGCGACCAGCCAGTGTCCAGAATTCCCCATCGGCTTCGTGAACGACGGCCATACTCAGCGTCCATGGTGGACCGTCGTCCCATTTCAGTGGTTTGGGTTTCGTACCCTCGTCATCCTGAATCGCGAACCGGCCTGATTCGCAGAGGGCCGGCAGCAGTTCTCCACCCAGTTCGGCGGGAATGCGATAGCGATAGACGGCTGTCTGAAACTCCGACTGATTCGCGAACCAGTTGGTCCGATCGACCAATCCGCCGCCCATCAGAGACAACACGCGCCGGTCTTCCTCACGCTCAACCTCGTCGAGTTTGCCGGGCTTCAGCTTCAGTGGTTTCTGCTTGCCCCATTGTCCGTTGGCACGACGCTGACGTTGCGAAACGTCGACAACGATCAAACCGGCCTCCCGACTGGCTGCGACGTCGAGTTCGTAGCGGATTTCACGCTCTCGTGTGGTCGCCGAAGTGAGGTCTCCTTCATCCAGCTCTTCGCGGAGCGTCTTGAATCGGCGTTCCCAGCCGCGGAGCGTTGGCTCCGGTGCTGGTTTGGGCGTCTCGCGTCTGGGTGCGGCGGACGGAACAAAAACGTCACCACTGATCAGGTCGTCGAACAACTCACCGTCGAGCTCGTCTACGGCGACTTCGTCGCTGGCAGCAAATGGCGGAAAGAACCCCGGCTGGACTCCACCGTTCATGTATCCATCGGCTTCGGCCAGCAGAATGGTGGCCCACACATGCTTGCAATTCACTTCCTGCTGACCGGGCTTCGCACAGGTACAGAAGGTGACAAGCTGGCTTTCCGTGCGGGACAGTTGTGTCTGATATTCCTCCGTGTCGTACACGACTCCGTACACTCGATCGGGTGTGACGTGCGCAATCTCCACGCGTTCGTTTTGAACGTAAGCGGCTCCGCGAAAACGGACATCCCCTCGAAACCGGGATTCCAGGACCCTGGAAAGCGACACGAACGGTTCCCTCCTGCTGCATCGGCAGCATGATCCGTGCGGGGTTGAGTGCGGGCACCTGCGTGAGGAGACGTCTCCACTCAACACGACGCGTATGACAAACAGTCCACAACCGGAAACCGACTGCCAGAGCGTCCCTGCCCGTCGGTCTGGACTGATGTGCGATGGATCACGCCAGCCGGCTGGCATCGGCGTTATCAACAGGAATCTCACACCAGCCCGAAGCGCCAAAGAAGGATTGCAGTCGCGAGGGGTTTGGGCCCCAATCTCCCTCACTCGCGCTTCGGGCTGGTGTGGACATTCCCGACCTGTGAATTGCCGCGAAATGCGGCGCAGATTGCGAAGTTATCGCATCCTGGCTTTGAGGGACAGGCCCGGTCGTCGCTTTCCGGGATGCCACTGATAATTCGTGACAGCCACTGCCATGGAGGCCGAACTTTGCTACGCTCCGGGGTTTGGCTCGGCGAATGGTCACAGTGCCGGATCGTCGACGAAACCACGTTCATCGGAATCGGCTCGTGTGTCCATCGACCGTGTCCGGCGTCTCCCTCGGTTAAGCGTTCGTGTCCGATGATTCAGGCAGGTCTCGCTGGCACAGGTCCCAACTGGAACCGTTATCAGTCGGTTCTGTCGCACCTCCGTCGACCGCTGCATGTTGTCGCAGTATTCGACAACACACCCGCACGAGCCGAAAACGGAACCGTGGCTGCCGTCGCCGGACTGCAGGCACTCGCCCGTCGCGCGGATGTGCAGGCGATTCTTCTGATGGACTCCGGCTGGACGGGCATGGCCGGACTCGACCTTCTGACCACTGGCGACAAATCTGTGCTCGTTGCGAACTGGATCGATGCAGATCGAGCACGATTCGAGCGCATTCACCAGCGGGCGGCTGAGGCGGGAGCAACAGTAATGCCGGCCATGTGGCGACGTTACATGCCAGCGTCGATCCGGCTGCAGGAGTTGATCGCGACAGACCTCGGTCCACCTCAGTCAATTGAGTTGACCGTGACCACTCCGGCCAGACAGTCAGAGCGGCGACGGGAACTTGAGCCGCTGATCGGCTGGATCGATTACTGCCGCAACCTGTTCCGTTCATTCCCGGAATCGGTGTCACTCGACTCGGATGCTGGTGGGCCATCCAGAGCGAGTCTGCGAATTCTCTATCCCACTCGGCCTGGTGACGGAACTTCAAACGGTCAACTTCGCGCGATCATTCAGATCGCCAAGAATGTGGACGAATCTGCGTCGGATGGTCTGCTGGACGAGTCGTTGCCCGCAATTCCCCGGATTTCTGTTACGTGTGACGGAGGCTGTGCAGAGATCATCAACCGTGTCGAACTTGAATGGCGGGCCAACGACGGTCCAGTTCACACGGAGTCGCTGGAAACGGAACGGTCAGAAGAGGAGATCATGCTCGATCTGTTCTGCCGGCGAGTGGTCGGCGGCTTGATTCCAGTAGCCGACTTCAATGACGCCGTTCAAGCGATGCGGATCGTTGAACAGACAGGACTACTCACGGACGGTTGAGTTGGACGAAGGCAAACACCTGGCTCTTCGAACCAGCGTGCCCGGCACTACCCATCGGGATCGTCCAGCAACTCCTGTAACCTTGCTGCAAGTTCGACTGTGAACTGCTGGGGCCAGGTTGCGTCGACCAGTTTGACTTCAATCAAATCTCGCAGGTGCGTGCGATCCTTGTCGCGAAAAGACGTTAGTTTCATTCGGACAAGGGCCTCCAGTGACAGGACGTGAAAACCCAGCGCCTCCACAGATTCAGCAACGTCGGCGGCCGGCTCGACGTACTCGTCGCGAACTTTCTCGCCGGCGAAAACAATATGTACTGCGTCACGGAACTTTGCGTCGGGACCGTCCAGGAAAAAATCGACGCCACCAGCGTGCCGGTATGTGAACCCGGCCGGTTCCATGGCGGCAATGGCCGCGGGAAGGTCCTCTCGACGCAGCAGCAGATCAACATCCTGCGTAAACCTGACGGCGGCCGGGTCGACACGTCCGACCCATTCCGCCACGGCGTTGCCACCCAGAACGGCGTACGGAACACTCGCCGCATTCAAGGCGGCTGTCGCGCGACTCAGACGCTGTTTAACGGCTTCGATCGCCATGGCGACACGATCCCATCCTGAAACCAGTGATGAGGAAGACGCTGGTGTCACGATTCACCTGTCGTTCGCGGAAAGACGCCAGTTCAAGACCACTCAATCTACTTCGTTGACAAGGAATATGATACGCCCGTCGGCTCCGCTGCCAGCGAGGTCAGTTGCCGGAATTCCTGCGGCGTGTATTCTCGGTGAGCGGATGAAACTTACCTGGAGTAGACGATGACTGACGAATATGGCTTTGCGACGCAGTGCCTGCACAGCGGACAGGAACCAGACCCGACAACCAATTCGCGGGCCGTGCCCATCTATCAGACGACGTCGTACACGTTTGACGACACCGACCACGCCGCTCGACTTTTCGGGCTACAGGAATTCGGAAACATCTATACGCGGTTGATGAACCCGACGACCGACGTGCTCGAAAAACGCATCGCCGCGCTGGAAGGTGGATCGGGTGCGCTGGCGACGTCGTCCGGCCAGGCGGCCGAGACGCTCGCGATTCTCAACATTGCTCAAGCCGGACACAACATCGTCTCTTCGGCCAGTCTGTATGGCGGCACCTACAATCTGTTCCATTACACGCTGCCCAAGATGGGCATCGATGTCCGGTTCGTACAGCAGGACAACCCGGAGAACTTTCGATATGCCATCGACGAAAACACACGTGCCGTTTATCTGGAGTCGATTGGCAACCCGCGGTGCGACATCGCGGACTTCGAGTCGATCAGTGCGATCGCCCACGAAGCCGGCATCCCGCTTATTGTCGACAACACTTTAGCGTCGCCATACCTGTGTCGGCCTTTCGAGCACGGAGCCGACATCGTCGTCCACTCGACGACGAAGTTCATTGGCGGACACGGGACCAGCATCGGTGGTGTCATCGTCGAGAAAGGCGACTTCCCCTGGGACAATGGAAAATTCCCGGAGTTGACTGAACCGGACCCCAGCTATCACGGACTCAAGTACTTCGAGACATTCGGTCCGATGCAGCTGGCGTATCTGCTCAAGATTCGCACACAGGGGATGCGCGATCTGGGCGCCTGCATGAGCCCCTTTAACGCGTTCATATTTCTGCAGGGACTGGAGACATTGCACCTCCGTATGCCTCGGCACAGCGAAAACGCGTTGGCTGTTGCGCAGTTCCTCGAAAGCCACATGAAAGTCTCGTGGGTTAACTACCCGGGGCTGGAGACACACCCCAGCTACCAGGCGGCACAGAAATATCTGCCGCGCGGCTGCGGAGCGATCTTCGGATTCGGCGTGAAGGGCGACACACTGGATGAGCAGCACGAGCGAGGTGCGAAGCTGATCAACTGTACGAAGCTGATGTCCCACCTGGCCAACGTGGGCGATAGCAAGTCGTTGATCATCCACCCGTCGAGTACGACGCACCAACAGCTCACTCTCGAAGAGCAGGCGGCCTCTGGTGTGACCCCTGACTTCGTGCGACTGTCGGTCGGCACGGAAGACATCGACGACATTATCGCCGACCTGCAACAGGCTCTCGATCAGGTGTAGGGTCGCACACGTCTTCTCCCTGAGGGGGAGGATGTGGCAGAACCGCAGTCAGAACACTACATGCTCGGCGAGAGCAGTATTTTGACGCAGTCGTCCGTGCGCTCACTGAACCGCCGATAGGCGGCCGAGCCATCCGACAACGGCACGTTGTTGTGCGTGACAATGTACTCGACGGGAACGACCAGCCGTCCAGCCTCAACCTCACCCAGCAGCCGGTCCAGATAAGACCTCACCGGGCAGCGTCCGGCGCGATAAGTCACGTTCCGGTTGTAGGCATCGGCAGGAGAAAATGAAAACCGATCCGACGTATGCATCCCGACCGCTGAGATCACACCGCCGGAACGAACCAGATCAAACGCCATCGACTGAGCGGCCGGCAAGCCGACGGCTTCCAGCACGGAGTCCGCGCCGCCTCGCCCACCGTGCCTCAATGCCGACTGTTGCAGGATCGGACGGGCTTCTTCCGGAGCGACGGCAACGGCTCCCAATGACTGCGCCCGTTGTCGTCGGCTTTCAACGGGGTCGATCGCGAAGACTGTTTCGGCGCCCAGGTACCGAGCTGCGGCAATCGCGGACAGGCCGACAGCTCCGCATCCGATCACGACCGTAATCCCGTCGCGACGAACATTCCCCATATCCGCGCAGAAGAACCCGGTCATGAAGTTGTCACCCAGCAGAATCGCCGCTTCGAGCGACACTCCAGCAGGGATCTTCTGCAGCGTCGTGTCAGCCCGAGGGACGCGCACGAACTCCGCCTGAGCACCAGGTAAGCCGCGTCCGCCATCGTCTTCGCCGGGCGGCGGCTGGTAGCCATAGACCTGCCAGTGATCGCACCGACCACTCAGTCCATCCCGACAGAAGAAACAGTCGCCGCAGGAAATCGTAAACGGGCTCAACACCATGTCGCCGACGTCAAACCGACGCACGGCAGAACCGATCGAGACAATCTCACCGGCCAGTTCATGCCCGGGAATCGTGCCGTCAGCAACGGGCTCCCGACCGTGGTACTGATGCAGATCCGATCCGCAAATCCCAGCCCGCCGAACAGCGACAATTGCGTCGGACTCAGCCTCGATGACGGGATCAGGGGCGTCGGTGACGTAGCTGACCGACTCAGTTCCGGTGAACGTCAGCGCCTTCATCAGATGTGCTCATTCGTGAGTTAAGAACTGACCCTGAACAGGAGCGCGAAATCCACTCCTTATCGCGTCAGGATTCGCAGTTCTGCTTGAGCGTAGACCGGTAGTTCGTCACGGGATGATTCGGCCTGAAGTTGCACTTGAAAGTCTGGGGGCACGACTGAGTCGGCGACGAATTCCAGTTTCATTTTCGCCTGTGACTCGCCAACGGGAATCGTCACGGGTTCGGCCGTGACTCCCTTGATGCCGGTCTGCGGCAACAGTGAGATCGTGACGTCTCCGCATTCGACTCGCCGATTGATCGTCATCGTGACGCTCGTCGGCTGGCCAGGTTGCCACTGGATTCTGGCCGGACTGGCGGTCAGCGTCAGTTGGTTCGGCTGGCAGCCCATCGCCATCGAGCCCTTCGCGATATGGAAGACCAAATGAGGCTTTCCGTCAGGGCCGGCGACTTCCGCGACCCCCATGACCCGACAACGATGAGTGGTACCCTCGATCGCCGCTGACTGAATGATCAGTGGAATCGTGCCGCTGTCTGAATCGGCCGCGATCTGACCACTCAACGGGACGACAGTCCCTCGCCGATCTCGATCAACGCCGACCAGGCGAATTGCCGATTGAAACTTCTCATCGCGCGTCACGGTGACGGGAAAGCGAAAGGCTGCCAGTCGAGGCGCTTCCAGAATGGTTGACTGCGTCGTCAGCTCGAAGGGAATCTTCGGACTGACGGCCAGCCACAGGTGCTGGCTTTGTTCAGTCAAAGTTGTGTTGGTAGCCAATCGAGTCACTGCCAGAGGCTGCGCAGACGGCTCGTCACTCACAGTGCGAGCAATGATGTCGAAGGGGCCGGACGTGAATTCGACTTTGGAATTCGGTCGGATATCCAGACTAACGTCGCCCGCTTTCTTCGGCGTGTGCTTGACAGGTTCCACGTTCACTCCGGCTGGCAGATTGATTGCCACCAGCTCAATCTCCTGGTCGAAGCCGTTCAACGGGTTGATACGAACGGGGATCGTCGTTGTTTCACCGGGAACAACTGAAAACTCGGCCGCCTTGACGGTCAGACGAAGGGCTGGTTCGGGGGGATGGACATGCAGTCGATAGATGAATCGCGGTCCGCCGCGACCAGCCCGCTCGGTCAGTGAAAGAAGATACGTTCCGTCTGCAGCAACCGTGAAAAGATATTCGGGATCGCGTGACGGACCGACGTCGTCTGTTTCCTTGATGAGTTTGCCTTCACTGCTGGAAACTCGCAGAACGGCATCTGCGGGGAACCCGAGTGAAGCAGACTCGACTCGAATAACGAGCCGATCCCCCTTGGTGGCCTGAATCTCGAAGACGTCTTCATCGTCGGGTTGCTGAAATCGACCGTTGATGACTCGGGATGTTTCAATCTTCTCCGGCGTCTCGACCGAATTGTTTGGCTCATGCTCGACCAGTTCCGGTCGGTCACTTAGTGGAATGGTCAGTCGGTTTGCACTGCCTGCCAGTTGTGTTGTGTAAGCGTCCCCCGTGGCGTTGATGGTGTGCTGCAACGAATCGCCTGGCAGATTCCAACCGTAAAGTGTGACGGTCGAACCGACGCCTCTTTGCGCCCCAGCCGGGAAGGCATGATCCAGATATGGTCCGTCCGTAACAGTCAGGCGGTAAACATGATCGGCGCCCCCGGCGAGATTGAAGTCAAACACCTGCAGGCGATATCGCCCGGACGTCGGGCAGCGCCATGCCAGCAAAGGATCGAGTCCCTGCTGGTTGCTGCCGGTTGCGACAACGCGTCCCTGTGCGTCGATCAGTCTTAGAAGTGTGCTGCCCGGCGATACGAGCGACCGCATCGCCAGGCAGCACACCACTTGCTGCCCGGGGGTCAGCGTCAACTCGTATACGTCGATGTCACCCTTGGGGTGCAGACGCCCATTGATGGTGACGCCGGGCAAGATCGTTTGAGACGCTGATTCGGCGTCCTCGAGAATCTCAGGCAGTTCGCCGACCACAAATGAACGAGGTGACGATCCACCCTGCACACTGTGAATTCGGATGGGCCGAGGACCGGACTCGGCGCTTGCATCAATAATTAGTGCAAGCGTGCCTTCGGTCACCGCGTGTTCCGACCGTACACCCTTACCACCGACCCAGACGCCGCACGGCCCGGGCATGTACTTTCCTCCAACGTCAACCTGGACCCTGGTCCCGCGCTGGGCGCCGGCCGGAAACAGGTAGCCGATCTGTGGAGCCGTCTGGGCCAACAGCGGTCGTGACGATACCAGGATCGCCATGAGCGCGAGCAAAAACTCTCGGTAGTTCATCAGAGATTCGTCTCGTCAGGTCAGGTCCGCGATTGGCCTGCCACCTTCGACGATGGGCAGCGGACGGCCGAGGGCGTCGAGATAGACCTTGTGCGGATCGATTCCCATCTTCGTGAACAGTGTCGCCGTGAAATCTTCGACAGACAGTCGGTCTCTGGCCGGGGCACCGCCTTTTGAATCAGTCGCTCCGATGATGCGACCGCGTGGCACGCCCGCGCCGGCAGCGGCGACTGCCATCGCCTGGGGCCAGTGATCGCGGCCAACGTTCTTGTTGATCTTTGGCGTCCGTCCGAATTCGCCCAGAGCGAGAACGAGCGTGTCCTCCAGCAGACCTCGATCGTCCAGGTCTCGAATGAGCGTCGAATAGGCTCTGTCGAAAATTGGCAGATAGCGGTCCTTCAGATAGGTGAAGATGTTGCCGTGGTGATCCCATCCGGCATGCTGGACGATGATGAACGGAACGCCCGCCTCGACCAGTCGACGCGCCAGCAGACACTGTTGCCCCACCATCGTTCGACCGTAAGCGTCGCGGGTTTCTTTCGATTCGGAGTGGATGTCGAACGCCTGCTTGGCCTGAGCCGACGTAATCAGATCGACCGCCTGTTCGTAAAAGCTGTCCAGTCCGGACGCCGGATCCTTTGCCGAGGCTTCAGTAATGCGCTGCAGATTGTCGACGCTCCGCCGGAGTCGTTCCCGTCTGCTTGCCCTTCGATCGTTGACTCCGGGAGGCAACGTCACATCCTGCATCCGGAAATCCGGTTGATTCGGGTTATTGGAAACATAGAACGGCGCATACTTCGCACCCAAGAAATTAGGTCCACCGGAACGCAGTGGCCCGGGTAACGCGAATTGCACGTACGGTGGCACACCGTCTCTCGCGCCGCGTTCTTTGGCAATCACCGAACCGATGCTGGGATGGAAACTGACCTTCGCTCCACATGCGACCGGCATTGGCGTCGGGCGTCCGGTGGTTAGATAGTGATTACCCCCACCGTGACCGGGGTCGTGATGCGCAATTGAACGAACGACTGTCAGCCGGTCCATCACCTGAGCTGTCAGCGGAACGTGCTCACTGAAGTTTACTCCGCTGACGTTGGTGGGAATCGTGTCGAAGACGCCACGGATTTCTGCAGGTGCGTTTGGTTTTGGATCGAACGTCTCATAGTGACTCGGTCCTCCATCCATCCAGATGAAGATACAGGCTTTCGCAGGACGAGATCCTGTCGCACTGGCGGCCTGAGCCCGCAGCAGATCAGCCAGCCCGAGTCCACCAAGTCCCGCCTGGACGAAGTTTCGTCGCAGGATTCCATCGCAGTAACGCTGTGACATGCCCCTCTCCCTGACCCTCTCCCCGCGGGGGAGAGGGTCCTTTATTCTGTCAGTGATTCAATACGAATTCGGCCGTATTGATCAGTGCCCACAGGACATCTTCGGTCGCCTGACGACGATTACTGTCGGGCGAATTGAATGCCTGCCGTGAGGCTTCCAGCTCGTCTGATTGTGGTTTTCGACTGAGAGCCGCCAGATACAGCTCCGTGATGATCTCATCAGTGGTCGCTTCACTGCCAGCCAGTTTCGCTGCCCGGCCCGTCGGTGACAGAATGCGGTCGTTAACTGGGGCGGCATTCATCAGATGCAGAACCTGCGCGAGACTGGTATCCGACGTTCGTTCGCATTCGCAGACGGTCTTACGTTCCGGGCGACCGAACACGTCCAGGAAAATTGACGGCAGTCGGTTGTTCCAGAGTTGAACGGCGCGGGTTCCCGGCGGTACGCCTTCAAAGGTGGGATCGGTTCCCGTGACGTCATTCACCGCGTCCAGCAGGACCTCGGCCGGCAGCCGCTTCCGATACGCTCGCGAGAAGTTATCCGTATCACGCACGTTCCACTGATTGGGCAGCGAGCTGAGGCCGTAAACCCGGGCACTCGTGATCGTGTGAATGAGGTGCTTCAGATCGAAATCGTGACTGACGAAATCAACAGCCAATGCGTCCAGAAGCTCCTTGTTCGTCGCTGGATTCGTATCACGCATGTCGTCAACAGGATCGACCAGGCCACGACCCATGAAATGCGCCCAGACACGATTCACCTGAGTTCGGGCGACAAATGGGTTGTCGGGACTTGTCATCCAATCGGCCAGATGTGTACGACGATCAGACGACTCCGTGACGTCGATCGGCGCGCCACCAAGCACCTGGGGAACCATGATCTCACCGCTGCCAGGGTGCTTGACGTCTCCTCGAACGCCAGCGAACAACAACTCTTCTCCGTCGGTCCCTCTTTTGAACTGCAATCTCGGGAAGAAGGCGGCCAGACCATAGAAGTCATCCTGTCCCCATTTCTCGTAGGGATGGTGATGGCACTGAGCACACTCGAGTCGAACTCCCAGAAAAATCTGACTGACAGCAATGGTTCGATCGTTCGGTTTTGGAAACGCTTTGTAGAAATTGACGGGCAGGTCGTTGAATGTGCTGCCTTGGGCCGTCATTAGATGGCGAATGAACTCGTCGAATGGCAGGTCCGCACGAAACACTTCCCGCAACCAGCGATCAAACAGCATGGCGTTCTTCGCGCCGAGCAACTCTGAATTCACGTGCAGCAGATCCGCCCATTGCACCGCCTGGTAATCGGCGTATTCATCACGCTCAAGCAGAGTCGTGATAAGTCGTTTGCGTTTGTCGGCCGAGTCGTCGTTTAGAAAACTCCGAACTTCAGCGACGTCTGGCAGACGACCGATGCAGTCCAGAAAGGCGCGTCTTAGAAACGTGGCGTCATCACACACCGGCGAAGGAGCCAGATTAAGCGTCCTCCACTTCTCGGCGACCAGTCGATCAATGAAATGCTCCGTGTTCCATGTGGCCAGTTCGGCGACGGGCGCGTCAGTCGGATTCATGGGGACAGAAATGCGGCATTTCGAAACGAATCCCATGTAGCTGGCCATAATCGCGGCCTCGCCGCCAATGTCGCTGGTGTTAACGACACCGTGATCATCGACCGTCGCAGTTGATTCGACATTGGACGCATACAAAGACAGATGTGTGACATCCCGCGTCGAGCCATCTGAGTATTCGGCCGTCACGATCACTCGCTGCGTATTCAATGGCTGCAGGACACGCGCGGTGGGGGCCATTTGAATGCCGGTCATCTTTGGTTCGTCCGTCTTCGACACCTGCATACCCTTGCGAAGCCATTGCAGCACCTGTCGGTATTCGCTCGAGTCCTCGGCAAACCGTTGCCCGCCACCGTGTGGAATCTGATTGGATGCTTTTGCCAGCAATAGCGACCTCTCCGGAGCCGCGGGAAAAACACGACGTCCGCGTGATTCACTGGCCAGTGCACGGAAGTCAAACCGTGGGTCGAATCCGAACAGAGAGAGCTTGAATCCGTTGCGTCCCGCCTGCTTGCCGTGGCAGCCACCCGAATTGCATCCGGACTTTGACAGCAGCGGTCCAATGTCATTAACGAAGCTGACGGGCCATTCGTCGATAGCCTGGGTAACGGTAACCGGAACGGAAAACGACGCTCCATCCACGCGTGCCATGACGGTTGCACTTCCATTACCCGATGGCCGAACGACTCCACTCTGGCTGACGTCAACGACTTTTGGATTCGATGACGTGAACACGGCTTTGGTCGTTGCGTCAACGAGGTGACTGTCTCGTGGCACAGACACGAGCAACTGCTGCTGAGAATTCGGCCCGACGAGAGAAATGGCCGGAGGCTGAACCTGAAGGCGATTCGATTGGGCTTCGCACGAGCAATCCGGTGAGAGCATGCAGGTGACAAGCAGTGTGATCCCGCTCCACTGCCTGCGATACATTGCTATGAGTTCACTCATTCAACGGATTCCGATTCGAAAGTCGACGCTGCAGAAGGTCTCGACTCGAAAGATTCCAACAATCGTCTGACACTTCAGAGTAGCCAACCTCGCTTGCAGGTGTCCATTCCGGTGACGGACATCGCGCACGACCGACGGCGCCACCCGGCCCTTCAAGTCACGTTACGGGCGAGCGCGCCAGCGTGCTGTGATGTCTCCGGCGTTCGTCGGTAGTGTCTGTAATCCAGGTGATCTCTCGACAACCTGTTCGAACAGCAATGCAATTGCCTCCGTAATGACGATGGATCAAAGAAACGACGGGCAGCTTCCGGTGCTCGGCAGCCATGCCGCCCAGAATCGCATACATCGTAGGCCGATGATTCCACTCATTGGACGCCCTGACTTATTGGCGCGTCACGGGCAGTTTTCTTTCGATGCTCCTGCAACTGATCGATCACCGACTCCGTGATTTTTTTGGAGGCTTCTATTTCCAGATAGCTCCAGCCAGACCGCCAGGTTTCGTATCCTCCGAGGCCGTGTTGATGTGGAGTCGGCAGGTAGCCGTTGTATCCATTGGCCAGGCCAATCACACAGGTTGTCTCAAACGGGCTGCGACGTTTAATGTCGAGCCCGATCTCGGCAAACACCTCGCAGGGGATCGCAACAATGGCCAGCTCTCCCATCACGATCGTCTGCAGCTTGATCCGGACTGTCGGCGGAGACTCGGCCAGGCGGACTGTTTCCTGAGCGTAAACCTCTTTCATCGTGAGCCGATCGGGATCCTCTGCTTTGGCCAGCAGGCTTTGTGCGAATTCAAGCTCAACGGCCTTTGGCTGACGAATGCCGAGTTTCAGTTGGCGTTCGCACACTTGCAGCGTGATGTCCTGCGTAAAACTGATCTTCGCGTGTGACGCAGCCACTCGATCCGCCACAGTCGATGCCACGGCCTGCACGCGTTCGAAAGGACCACTACGTGGTCGGGCGTCCGGAAAGCGGTAGTTGTTGACGTCGCCGCTCGCGCCGTTGGACATGAGTCCGACGAATGAACTCTCAGCCTCAAGTCGCTCGCCGATCTGTCGGGCGAATTCGCCAAAGTAGTCCGCCGAAAGTTGACCGGGAGGAATGCCACCAACGTAGTGCAATCCGTAATTGGCGAGCAAAGAAAGCGGCTTGCCGTCGACATCTCTCATCGCCAGGAATGTGACGTCGGGGTCGGCAGGCCCGGCCGACCGCAACAACAGCCCGACGCCACGAGGGGGATTCGTGCGGACCTGATCACCCGGTGTTTCAAACGGGTTGGGTTGCAGCGCTTCGGGCCTGACGAACCAACGACGGTTGCTGACTTCCTCGGGGACCGCCACGACTCCCCAGCCGACGCCGACCGGCTGCAGTCGCGAGTGTGCCGTGACAATCGACTTCGTGATCTGCTGCGTAAGGTATTTGACATAAGCTGGATCGGCATGGCACTGAGCAAGCGGAACTGCTGTCGCCGCGCTATGTGTGTGAGTGGCTGCCGTCAGGATCCGATGCGTGGGAATGCCAGTCGACTTCTCTGCCTCGGCTTTGCTGCGGTCATAGATATCCCGAGTGATCAAGCAACTGTCACAAACCACCAGAGCGATGCGAGTTCCACCATCGTCCAGGACAACGCATCGCGCGTGCAGGCGATCGTGAACCTGCATGGCGAGTCGATCCTGAAACCCTCCGGTCATCGAAACCGGCAGCCGCAGAGGAGTGATATCAACCGCTGCGGCACCGCCCCGGAGAGTCCCGGCTTCAACCAGCAGAGCCAGCGTGCAGAACAGATTGAGCAAAGCCAGAATAGCTGATCGATTCATTGCTGGTCGGTCCTTGAGTGATCTCGGCCTGCCACAACTCAACGAATCGTGGCGGGCGGTTTCTGGCCTTTGGGAATCAGGGTCGTGTACTTGCGGCCTTTCATGCGGTCTTCCCAGTCGGCACGGGCTGCTTTCACCAGTTCGGGTTTCTCGAACAGATCGAGCGCGCTGATGGCCAGGACTTTGGCTCCGTAGATGATGCCCTTTTCTCCGATCGATGAACCGATGCAGGCGACGTTCTGCCAACTGTGTCCCGGGCTTTCGGCGGCCATGCACGATGTACGAATACCGCTCGTCGGGACGTACCATGAAATGTCTCCGACATCGGTCGAGCCCTTGCTGGTTCTGTACGAGTCTTCCAGTGGTTCCACCTGATCGGCAATGGCTTTGGGAAACTCGACGCCGAATTCGTCGATGATCGGTTGCTGAATCCGTCGCGCGAAAATGCGTTCCTCTTCGGTGAATGTCGGCGGGCCGATGGTTACCAGGTTTTCGTGCAGGATTTCTGCCAGAGGTGCATTGCTGATCAACTCGTGACAGTCCGTATCGATCTTCACCGACAGTTTGGTGCGGGTCATCAGAGCTGCGCCCTTCGCGATGTCGTTGACCCACTTGAACTGATACTCGACGTCTTCATGCGCGTCGGCCCGAATGAAGTACCAGACCGTTGCCTTCGGCGGGACGACGTTGGGTGCACCGCCCCCATCTGTGATGACGTAGTGCATCCTGGCATCTTCTTTCACGTGCTCCCGCATGTAATTGACACCAACGTTCATCAGTTCAACGGCATCCAGAGCGCTGCGCCCTCTTTCCGGATTGCCGGCTGCATGAGCCGAGATTCCGTCGAAGGTGAATTTCACCGAAACGACCGCCTTCGAGCTTCCCGCCCAGGCACCCGTGCGTGTCGACGGATGCCAGTGCAGGCAGACGTCCAGGTCATCGAACTGACCGTCCAGCAGCATGTAGATTTTTCCGATGACGGTTTCTTCGGCTGGTGTCCCGTACAACCGAATCGTGCCCTTGATCTCGTGCTTCTCGATGGCGGCTTTGACGGCCAGCGCAGCGCCCAGAGCTCCAGTGCCGAGACCACTGTGTCCGCAGGCATGACCGGCGGCGCCTTCCTTGAAAGGTGTGCGGACTGGTTCGACCTTCTGCGACATCCCGGGCAGTGCATCGTATTCGGCGAGGATTCCGATAATCGGCTTGCCTGAACCGTAGCTCGCAACAAACGCGGTCGGCATGTCGGACACGCCATGTCTTACGTCGAAGCCATTGTCCTTCAACTTCGAGACCAGCAGCCCCGCCGACTTGTGCTCCTGTAAGCCCACCTCGGCGAATTCCCAGATGGATTTGTTGACCCCCTTGAGTTCCTCCGTTCGGGATTCGACATCCGCAACTGCCGTCTGTTGCGAGGAGCGCAATCCACCGGCGCAGGCGGGATATGCAGACAGACTCACAACGGTCACCAGAACGGCACAGGTTGCTGCGTGTTTCATGATTGAATCTCTTTGCGGTTGTGTGTGGGCAAGGATCAATGCGGCGATGCAGAATAGGTTGACGCTTGGCGCGCGACGAGTGTGCCGACCTGGAGCGGCTCTTTCAGCGGGCGGAATTGGCGAATTCCGGTGGAGCGAGGATTTTCTCTGAAGCCGTCGCAAGCCCCGACCGAAATTCAGAGGAATTCCCGCAGAGAATGGGAGCTTGACACGGAAAAGCGATTCAAATAATCAACCGCGCGCAGTGAGCAAGCGAATTCGTACAAAGTCGGGAACGCCACTGTGTGCGGAGTGTGTTTGCGAGTTCCTGAACCGCGTATTTTTTCGTTCCGTCGGCACACTAGTGCCGACATATCATCTTCTCCGGCCGATACCGAGCCACCATCGAGCATGACTATCGGGAGTTGCTGACATGCTGCTTTCTTTGACCGAGGAACTGACAACTTCGATCCCTGCCGACGAGTCTGGTTCAGCCACAGCGATGCTCGATGCGTCCGTCGACGACGACAACGAAGATGACTTCGACGACGGCGACGATGAGGATGATGACGACGACGATGACTTCGACGAGGACGACTTCGACGAAGACGATCTGGACGACGAAGACGATCTGGACGATGACGATGATCTGGACGATGACGATGACCTGGATGACGA
>CAYSJO010000128.1:0-3627 GCA_964431285.1 uncultured Planctomycetaceae bacterium | reverse complement strand
TTCTGAACTGGTTCCGGGCGAAGGGCCAATTCAGCGCCGGTGTGGTTGAGCGTCTGAACAACAAGGCGAAAGTGACCATGAGAAAATCCTACGGATTCCGCACACCAGAAACGCTGGAGCTCGCTTTATACCACAACCTTGCAAAACTCCCCGAGCCGAACTTCACCCACACATTCTGGTGAGGAGGCGTTATTAAAGGGATGACGAAGCTCTCCAAAGGTCCGTGCGCCGCTGGTGTACAGGATCATTCCCTCGTCCGTCGCATCAGCATGTCGACTTTCAACGATGTAGCCCATTGGTGTGCCGGGCGTGTTCTCGAAGTCGAACCGAATCGTTCGCGATGGAGCTTTCGGAGGCCGCGTAGCGATCGCCTTCTCTACGACGTATTGAGCAACTGTGACGTACTTTTCCATCAACGACGGATCGAGCAGCAGCGCCTTGCTCAATTTGTTGAATCCCTTGATCGATCCATCCGGTGGCAACATGTCCTGCGGACCCTCACCCTCGAAAAAAGTGATCCCGAACAGGTCGCGGACGGTGTTGGTGTATTCACTGCGCGTTAGCCGTCGCAGCACGATGCGTCCTCCAGTACTCGAGGCCAGAGACTGCACCTGAGCGAGTTCCGTGGTGATCCAGTCCGTGACTCTGGCAAGTTCGTCGGCATCGGGTCGTGCCTCGTCCTCGGGTGGCATTTCTCCGAGGTTCAGTCTGTCGAGTACTTCGACCCATTGGGCGGCCGACTGGCGAGTGAAGAAGTCCGCAGGGATCGTGTCGAGTCGCAGCTTCCCTTCAGCAAGGTCGGGACCGTGGCAGTCAACGCAATGCTTCGCCAGGAATGGTTGCACATGGTCGCGATATGTTGCCATATCGGCGGCCGGTCTCGGCTGGGGCGTTGCCTGCGATGCGTTGACCGTCCGCGTTGATTCGCGATTGGGTACTCTGTCTGTAGATGTGGGCGTCGTACCGACGAGGGTCGTATTCGGGGCCGCTGGATTCGTGGCCACTGAGTTCCCGGCGCCACCGTTGCTTACGGCTGGAACAGCGAGCCCTTCACTAGGACGAGGGTCTACGCCCGGCTGTTCGCCCTGCAAAGCACCAAAGCCGAGCCAGACGCCCGCCGCAGCAAGCACAGCAACTGCACCTACCACCATCTTCACCGAGGTCTTGCGGCTACCAGGAGAATCCTGCGCTGGACTCGGTACGGACTGCTCAGGCGCAGCTTCCGTTGTGTCCGAGTCATCAAACTGTGACGCGTTCACGTCCACTTGCCCGGCATTGGGAACTCCGTCGCTCGGCTTCGCGTGGCGAGAAAAGCGCTTACCACAAGCGGGACATTTCACACCACGCTCCAGACGTTCGAGCGACGGTACGCGGACCTTCGCCTTGCACCCGGGGCAGTGGACTTTGACAGGTTGACTCATCACTAAGTCGTTATTCGCGCACGTCCACGCGAGCGTTCTTCAAGACGCCGCGGAGTTGATCGATGCCATCTGTTGTGATCGCAGTGCCTCGTCGATTAATCGCCAGACTTCGCCAGTTGGGCTTGTCCGCCAGAAGCTGGAGACCAGCGTCGGTCAGACTGGCCGAATTCTCTGCAGTCTGTGTGCCGAGTTCGAGATTGTTCAGCACAGGTGTCTCAGACAGGTAACCGAAAGCCGCGTCGGTCAGTGCCGGGCTGGTCAGTCGCAGGCTGTAGAGTTCCGGAAGCTCTGCCAGCGTCGAGAAGGCGGCGCCTGTAATGTGAGGCGAATAGAGATCGAACTGATTGAGACGATTGAGTCGCCAGAGGTGTCTCAGGCCGCGATCAGTAACGCGCGTCTTTGCACCAAGCACCAGGCGGTTCAAAGTGAGCATGCTGAAAACATGCTGCATTCCAGTGTCGGTGACGTTCTCAGAATTCAGTTCCAGTGACGTGAGTTCGAGATTGGTCAGCAGTGTGAGTGTCTCGTCGCCGACCGGAGTGTTGAGGACATCCAGAGTCCGCAACGAGTGCATCTTTGCCAGTCCGGCAAATGCGGATGGTGCGATGTTGGTGCAATCGCGAAGTCGCAACGTGCGGAGGCGACGCAGTTCCGTGATCGCGGCGAATCCCCGTTCGGTCATGGGGCTGTCGTAGATCGTCAGGCTGGTAAGCGACGAATACTTACGCAGTTGCTCGGCCGTTTCGTCAGAAATGCGACGCACGGAAAGAGACTCCAGCCGCTCTGCCTTCAGTTTATTGAGGAATTCACCGTTGGAAACTGTGTCCTGAACATCTAGGTCGCGGAGCTTTGTCAGATTGCGGAGCTGACGAATCCCATCGTCAGTCAGCTTATCACCATTGAGATGCAATGAATGAAGATTCGTGAGACCAGCGAAGTGCTAGACGACGTCATCGGTCAATGTTGCGTACGCACTGATGTGCAGCTTTTCCAGTTCCGTACGTGCGGCGAGAGGACTGAAATGATCGTTGGTAACATTCGGACCGCTGTGATGAAGATGCAAAGCTCTAAGTGTCGGGACTGCGGCGGCATCTGCGATCAGCTCACCTTCCATGCGGCCGCCAGTACTGAAACGCACCTCGGTCAGCCCGCCGATGCGTTGCAACTCCCGAGTGACATCGCGCGATGGTGTGCTGTTGAACGCGGCACGCAGGTCCGTACCGCGCTCTGACCCGAACTGACCAACAGCTTCTTTCACAATGGACCGGGATCGCTCTTCGGCATCAAAGGCCTGACGTGCTGCGGCGATTTCTTCTTCTTCTGGGTCACGAACGACACGGAAGCCGATGTAGGCCGCTGCGTCGTCCGAACCGTAATACGACTTAATCGCCGATCGGCAGTAAAGCGGTGAGGTGAACCAGGAACCGCTGCGGATCACTCGCCAGTCACCATCGTCGTTAAACGTCTCCGTGTTGAGTGGATCGATGGCTCGCGGAATCGGTCGACCGTAGCTCGGCGCTTTGTAGGCGGTGTATGCGGTATCCAGATACAGGTCCTGGCACCATTCCCACACGTTGCCATGCATGTCGCGGACGCCCCACGAGTTGGCGGGATAGCTACCCACCGGCGACGTGTAGACATGCGAATCACCCGGATCACTGTCGACGTTCACGATCCACTGAATCAGGACGCGATCCGGATGAGCTTTTTCGAGTTCCACGTTTCCGATGTTCGCCAGGCGGTGAATCTCACGGTACGAGTCTCCCCAGGAGAAGCACGTGTCACTTCCACTGCGACACGCATATTCCCATTCGGCTTCAGTAGGTAGCCGGTACGTGGCACCTTACTTCCTTCTCGCTTAACCAACGGCAGAAGGCCTGGGCATCCTGCCAGCTCACACCGATTACAGGATGGTTGTCCTGTTGAGCGAACCCCACCGATTTCCATGTGAACTCGGGCTTCTGACGAAACGCAAACTTCGCCCGCCGGTCTCTCTCCGGCTCATGTACGTCCAGACCAACAATGCCAGTGCCATTCCGTTCGGCTGTCGTCTGGTAGTTGGTCGCTTCCTGAAATTGACGGAACTGCGAAACAGTGACTTCAGTTATTCCCAGGTAAAACGGCTTCGTGAGTCGCACCGGATGTCGAGGGTTCTCGTCTGACCCGTCGTATCCCGAATGGTCTTTGAAGAAGCCGCCGTCTCGGA
>CAYSJO010000127.1:0-8369 GCA_964431285.1 uncultured Planctomycetaceae bacterium | reverse complement strand
GGGCTGAATCCAGAAGTCGTGCTCGTAGCGTCGCCGTAGATGCCTGTACCGCCGAACGAGAAGTACGGGGTGAGGGCGCCTGACACATAGCTGCCTGGATACATGAGTCCGAAGCCGATCGCCCAGAACAGCAGCGCGCCGACCGACAGGTCCATCACATTCTTGAACAGGATGTTGACCGTGTTCTTGGCGGCATTAAATCCGGACTCGACCATGGCAAACCCAGCCTGCATGAACAGGACGAGGATCGCACACAGGAACAGAGCGAGGTTGTCGAGTGCGTAACCGACTTCGTCGGCCTTCGAAATGGGCTCGGCCGCTTCTTCAACCATGTCCGCGGCTTCTTCCTCAACAGCTTCCTCATCACCGGCCGGAGCATCCTCAGCGGGTGCCTCGACGGCAGCGGCTGGTTCCGGAGTCTCAGCGTCCTGAGCGGATGCCATGGGAATCGTGATCATCGTGGTCAGCAGCAATACCCCTGCCGCTAAGAGAATACCTGACAGCCTCATTGCAGAACCTTTCGCGTTTGTGGACATGAAAGACGGCACGCCTGTGCTCGTCAGACGGAGGCTGCCCGGAATCAATTCCTGTGGGAAAGCGCCCCCGGAAACGTGTGGTGGACTCAGTGGCTACGGCGCCGGAATGAGCCACAGAGTCCCCGTTGAAGCTCTAAGCAAGGGGTGTGCCAGACTTGTGCTTCGAATGCGCAATAATGTGGCAATGTGCTGTGAATCAAGCACTTGCAGAGAATTGAACAATGCCGTTTGATCCGAAAACTCTGACAGGCCAGTATGATCCGGGCATCTGGTGCGCAGCGATTGAGCAGGCGTGTACGAATTGCAGACAGTCTCTGCCACTCACGCCGCAATCGAAGTGCGCTGGTCGTCAGCGAGGCCATCGGGATGGCGGGCAATCAAATGTCTCGCCTGTTTCCATTCGGTCTTCAAACCGATCAGGTCCGAGCTACGGAGAGTACGTCCCTGAAGAATGCGATCGCTGCGGATGAGATTGACCAGATGCCGGTAGTGTCGAATCGTCTCTCGCTGAATCTTGCCCAGCATGCCGGGTGGTTTACGAGCCACGATTGACGCAGACACAGCCTGCAGGTGTCCGTAAAGCTGCTCAAGCATCAGTTCCGCGTGATCCTGTGTTGCGCCAGCCGCTTCCAGTTGCCCCACCAAGTTCTGGTGAAACTGCTCGAACTGCTGCCTGTGTTGTGGGTCGTCTGCCGACGCCAGTCTGGGTGCCAGTGCGGGTTCGCGGTCCTCCTGCAGACAAGCGATCCGTGGAATCAGATGAATGCGGCTTTGCAGGGCAGCCATTTGCGACAGGATCACTTCCGAGAATTGTCGGCCCTTCAGGAAGTCACTGCATTCGGATGCGTTGCGGTAGGTTTCGTAGGCGAGCCTGGTCCGATGGACTCCCGGAACGGTTGAGAACCAGTCGCGTGCAAGTGTCCGGAAACGGACCACAGGGCTGTCATTCGTGATAGATCGAGCTGGCAGAACGTAGCAGCGGCCTTTGCGGGCGAGATCACTGACGGTAATTCCCACGGCCGATCCGAATCCAGGATGCTCTTCAAGAAAGTCGACCGCCATTTCGAGGGTTGTCGGAAACGCGAAGTCTCCGTCGGTGAAGACCGCTGAATATGGGGTCACCAGCCTCCTCAATACGTTCCGGCAAACCTGCAGATGGCCAGCCTCCGAGTATCCATAATGCAGTTTCAGTCCCGGGGTGGTGGCAACGGCGGTGCGATTCTCCCGCGAGAATTCAGGACTGCTCGAATCTGCGATCACAACGCGAAAGCGAAATTCCACGTCGGACAGATACCTGAGTTGCCGGCGCAGCATCTCAGGACGATTCGATGTTGCTATGACAACGGTAAGTTGTGAGTCGGTTGTTGCCCCGCTCATCACGATTCCTCTGACTGACGGACTCCGGTCAGGGACTCTCGCTCGAGTAAAGGAAAGTCGGGGGGTCTGACGTCGGACCCACACAATCCCGTGATCTGGACATCGGAATTCCGAGCGGCCAGCGGCCAGCCCATTCCCTCGATTCAGGTGTGCAAACACGACACTCTCGGCTGGTGGAGTGATGGACTCGCAAATGGGGCAATCTACATCAATTTGGCAATGCAGAGACGTGACTTCGTTAACGCTTCCGGCAGTGTCCGCCTCCGCGCGCTGGGATTTTCCCGTCGATCGTTGCCGCGCCATGTTGTCCGATTTACTCTGCTCGTCTTCCCGCGACCGAATCGGTGCAGGAATCGTCACGAACCGCAGCTGGAGCACCTGAGAGATGACCGACACAACGAATGGATCCTTGAACCGCAAACTCAACATGGCATTGGTTGGCGGAGGTCAGGGTTCGTTTATCGGTCGGGTGCACGCAACGGCCGCGGTTCTGGACAATCGCGCGGCACTGGTGGCGGGTGCGCTCTCCTCGAATGTCGAGCGGGCAAAGGCCTCAGCAGCCTCGTACGACATTCCGTTGGATCGGGCCTACGGCTCGTATCAGGAATTGATCGAGGAAGAGAGTAAGCGTCCGGAAGGCGACAGGGTCGATTTCATTTCAGTCGCGACTCCGAATCACACACATTTTGAGATCGCGAAAGCGGCGGTCGATGCGGGCTTCAACGTCATTTGTGACAAGCCGATGACGTTCGACACGGCCCAGGCTGAGGAACTGGTGGCTGCGGTTGAAGCATCCGGCGTCGTTTTCGCCGTGACCCACAACTACACCGGATATCCACTGGTTCGGCATGCCCGCGAGATGATCCTTGGCGGAGAACTCGGTGAGATTCAGACATTCCGATCGAACTACATCCAAGGTTGGTTACGCACTCGTCTGGAACAGGAAGATCAGAAGCAGGCTGCCTGGCGAACAGACCCGGCCCGCTCGGGTGCCGCCGGCTGCTTCGGCGACATCGGGACGCACGCTTACAACCTGGCTCGATACATGACCGGCCTGATTCCCGCTGAGATTTCGTGCAATCTAAAGGTCTTCGAAGAGGGCCGGGTACTGGACGACTACGGCCACGCCGTGATCCGCATGGAAAACGGCGGACTCGGTACGGTCACGGCCAGCCAGATTTCTCACGGCCGCGAAAACGACCTGTTCATTGAAGTGGACGGAACGAAAGGCGCGCTCGCATGGCGACAGGAAAATCCAAACGAGATGATCGTCCGTCGCAATGGTGAGCCACACGCGATCCACACACGCGATCCGAACGCTCCCTACCTGAAGCCATCAGGTGCCGCCGCCTGTCGCCTGCCGTCAGGGCACCCGGAAGCGTTCTTCGAGGCTTTCGCGAACGTCTATCGATTCGCCTACGACAGCATGATCCAGCGAGCGGCGGACGAACCGTTCGAGACAAAGCACACGATCTACCCGAACGTGTACGACGGCTGTGAGGGCATGTACTTCATCCAGCAATCCGTCGCGTCCAGTCAGCAGGGCGGAGCCTGGCTGCCCCTGAGGCACGAGTGCGCCCGTTCGTAGTAATCGCATTTATGCGGTTCGTCGCGTCTCATTCCCGCAGCGCCCCTGGCGTCGTACGCCCTGACGCTGCCCTGTATCGCGAACACACGCCAAATCCGAATGAGCATTGAAGCCGTCATCTTTGACTGCGACGGCACACTCGTCGACACGGAGTCAATCGAGAACACCGTGCTCCTTCAGTACGCCCGTGAATTCGGTCTCTCATTAACGCTCGAAGAGGCCGTCCGGAGATTCGCCGGTGTGAAGATGTCTGACTGCGTGGAAATCATCGAATCCATGACCGGACGGGCGCTACCAGCTGAATTCGTGCCCGAATTCCGGCGTCGGTGTCGAGTGGAATTTGAAGCTGGACTGAAACCGATCGACGGCGTGGTGGATGTCCTGAGCGACCTGCAACTGCCGTACTGCGTGGCTTCCAACGGGCCACTCGAAAAGCTCGAACTGACGCTGGGGCTCACAGGTCTGAAACGTTTCTTTGAGGATCGCGTCTTCAGTGCGTACACGATCAATTCATGGAAGCCGGTGCCCGACTTGTTCCTCCTCGCGGCCCGGGAACTTGGAGCATCGCCACGACAGTGCCTCGTCGTGGAAGACAGTCTTCCGGGAATCCAGGCCGGAATCGCTGCGGGGATGCAGGTCATCGCATTCCGCATGAACGATCTTCCGCCCGAGGTCGATTCCCGCGTCGATTCCGTGCACGACTTTCGCAAGATCACTTCCGTGATTGGCAAACACGAACATCACGAATGACGCGAAACTGAGCACGACTGGCAGACGCTGCCGGTCACAGACACGTCACATCGGTTGACCGCGGATCGTCCACCACGCAGCCACTGTGAAGCCGTCCGTTCATCGCCGAGTCACGCCACGGGCCGGGTGCGTCGAAGAAATCCTTCCGCATTTCCATGTCGGTGATCAGCAGTCCGGAACGATGCACAGGGAGTTGACCAGTAATCGCTCCGTCCGGCCTGACCGCGAAATTGCCCCAGCGTGAGGGCCGCGTTGTGCTGTTGTTGGCACTGATCCAGAAGTGGTTGTCCGCGGCACGGCAGCTCATGGTCGCCGGAACGATCGTCTTCCAGATGTTGTACTCCTGATCGTCCACAACCGTCGCCCGGGCATTGTGAAAGGACTGAAAGATGACCTGCACCTTCTCGCGCTTCAGATCGCGGTACAGCTCCGGGAATCGGTAATCGTAACAGATCAGCACACCGCAAGTGATGCCCTTGATGCGGAACACACAGCTGCGATTGCCCGGTGAGTAATGCTTCAGGTCCAGCGTCGGACGTCTGCCGTCCACTCCCGTGCAGAACCGCTTGTCGTACCGGTTGACGATCTGCCCACGTGAGTTGATGACGTAAACCGAGTTGTGAGGCTTGTTGCCGTCCGTCAGACGATGCGTCGAGCCCAATAGCACCCACAGTTTCAGCTCTTTCGCCAACTGCTGAATATCGCGAGTCGCCGCCGTCAGTTCATCCCAGTCAATGGCGTCTGTATCGGGGATATCGACACCCGCATAACCGGAGAGTCCGCATTCAGAAAAGTGAGCGATCTCCGCTACATCGGAATGCGCCTGCCGCATCAGCCGCAGCACTTCCTTGCGGTTGTGTTTGATCTCAGACTCAATGGAATACTGACAGGTAGCGACTCGGAGTGATTTCATGGTTCGTTCACTGATGTGACGGGCGATTGGGACCGGATCAATGCGATGAACACGGATCGTAGGATCGAGTTGTCGATGTACCACTGTGTCGAGGATGATTTCTTGCGGCGGGTAACGACGAGAGCATGCGGAATGCTCGAATCCGGCAGATCGCTTGCAGTCACCGGTCCTGCTGGACAATGTAGGTCATTCTGGTCAGGGGACTGTCGCTCCCGCACGACGTGAACTTACTGAAACTCCTCAGGGACAATTCAATGAACCGCTGCCTGATCGAATGCCTTGCTGGTCTGCTCCTGTGCTCCGTCGTTTGCTCGTCGCTGGAAGCCGAAGATGGTCCGTTGCAGATTCTTGTCATCACCGACGGCTGCTGTCACGACTATGGGTATCAGACCGAGTCGATGCAGCAGGCGCTCAAACGAGCCGAAGTGGCGGCCGAGTGGACGGTCGTGGCCGAAGGTGGAAAAGGCACGCAGGCGGAGATCAAGTTCTACGACAATCCCGACTGGGCAAAGGGGTTTGATGTTGTCATCCACAACGAGTGCTTCGCGAACACCGCCAATCCGGACTACATTCGCAAGATCACGGACGCGCATAAGGCGGGTGTGAATGCGGTTGTCATTCACTGCACAATGCACACATATCGGGCCGCGAAGATTGATGACTGGCGAGAATTCCTGGGTGTCACCAGTCGCCGCCATGAACACAAAGCCGAGTATCCCGTCCGCGTTGTGGCGAAGAAGCATCCCGTGATGCAGGGCTTTCCGGCCGACTGGAAGACTCCCAAGGACGAGCTATACGTGATCGAGAAAGTCTGGCCGAAGACCAAAGTGCTGGCCTCATCAATCAGCGAGAAGTCAGGCGAACTGCACCCGGTCCTGTGGACGAACGAGTACGGCAAGGCTCGCGTGTTCGGGACGACCTACGGGCATTCCAACGAGACGTTTGCGGATCCCGTGTTCCTGAATACCCTGACGCGTGGTATCCAATGGTCGGCTGGTCGGCTGGATGAGTAACTCCGCGCGCGCGGACCAACGTCATTCCCACGTGACGGGATTGACAATTCCGGCAGCGAGGGCAATCCCGAATGCGATTCCGACTGCCAGAGCACATCGCCAGACCCACACGGCGCGGGCTTCACCCAGCCACGTGACGAGGCGGCGACCCTTTGTGGTTTCCTGGAGAAACCACCGATCATACCGCAGCGCAGCACCACACAGCACTGCGACCGCACCGCCCATGAATAATTGAGGATTCAGCACGACCGCTCCAATACCCGACGCCGCCTAACACTCAGGTCAATCCGTCAACAACTTCAGGAACTCTGCGAGCCACGCGGGATGCGCCGGCCATGCTGGTGCCGTCACCAGATTGCCTTCAACGTGCGCCGCGTCGATCGCCACCTCCACGTAGTTGCCACCAGCGAATGTCACATCCGGTCCGCAGGCGGGATAGGCCGTGCAGCTTCTGCCTTCCAGGATGCCGGCTGATGCCAGCAACTGCAGCCCATGGCAGATGGCGGCAATCGGCTTCCCGGCCTGCCCAAAGTGCCGCACGACATTCAACACTTGCTCGTTCAAGCGGATGTACTCGGGAGCTCGCCCGCCGGGAATTAACAGCGCGTCGTAATCTGCCGCGTCTATCTCCGCAAATGTGGCATTGAGCGTGAAGTTGTGGCCTAGCTTTTCCGTGTAGGTCTGATCGCCTTCAAAGTCATGGATCGCAGTGCGAATCTGATCACCCGCCTTCTTCTCCGGGCAGACAACATCGACAGTGTGACCGACCATCTGCAATGCCTGAAACGGCACCATGATCTCGTAGTCTTCGGTGAAGTCACCGGTCACGATCAGTATCTTTCTGCTGGACATGCTGTTACTCCAAAGCAACGATTCCCGGGGCTAAAGCATTTTAAGAATCGGTCTTCAGAGGGGTTTTCGGGGCGAATGGGGTCTACTGAATACCAACTCTGAAAATGCTCTAACGAGCCTGCAGAATAACGCCGGTTATCCAGACCGTACAGAAAACCAACGCTCCTCTCGCAACGACACTCCATTACGAAAGTCATTCATGAAGACGCTGATCGCGGCGATCGCCATCCTGATGGTCACGCCTGTTGCACAGACTGAGGACACGAAGCCAGCCGATCGCGAACTCAAACCAGCCAGGACGGGATTGTGGTCCGGAGTGGCTCCCGTTGGAGAGGCGCAAACCGAAGAGGCCGACGCCTTCATCACGGTGCATCACGCGGAGAAGCCGAACGGCACGGCTGTCGTCATCTGTCCCGGTGGTGGATACGGCGGACTTGTGACCGGTGCCGAAGGACACGGGATTGCCAGATGGCTCAACGGTTACGGCATCACAGGCGTTGTCCTCGAATACCGTCTGCCGAAAGGACGATCGTTCGTGCCACTGCTCGACGCTCAGCGAGCCATTCGCAGTGTTCGCTCTCACGCAAAGGAGTGGAACATCGATGCGAACCGAATCGGGATCATGGGTTTCTCGGCCGGTGGTCATCTGGCAGCGACAGCCGGCACACGCTTCGATGCTGGCGACAGCAAGGCGGATGATCCCGTTGAGCGCGAGAGTTGCCGACCCGATTTCATGATCCTGGTCTATCCCGTCATCACGATGGGCGAGGCATCGCATTCCGGTTCACGCAGAAACCTGCTCGGAGACAATCCGTCGCCAAAGCTGGTCACATTGTTCTCCAACCAGTTGCAGGTCACGAAGGAGACTCCGCCGGCATTTCTCGCTCATGCTCTTGACGACCACCCCGTGCCGCCAGCCAACAGTCGGATGTTCCACCAGTCGTTGCGGGCTCATGATGTTGCGTCGAAGTACCTGGAACTGCCGTCAGGCGGACACGGTCTGAACGGGTACAAAGGTCCGATGTGGGACGCATGGCAAAAGCAATCGCTGGAGTGGCTGAGCGAGGTTGCCTTGTCCAACTAATCCAGCCCGTCGAAGCACATCGATCGACAGTTCCAGAGCATTTTCAGAATCCGTCTTCAGTGTAAACCCCTCTCCCTGACCCTCCCCAGCGGGGAGAGGGAACCAGTCAGACCGAGTTCCCTCTCCCCGCGTGGAACTTTATTCATGGGGCTTGGAGCTGTAACTGGTTTTTGTTTTTGAGGATACGGAATCCGTTGAGGATCAGCTTGGCGTTGACGAACTGGCGGACTCGGGGGAGACGGCGGACATGGGCCGG